>JAGVPT010000237.1 GCA_020052095.1 Bacteroidota bacterium
GAAGAAAGTAAAGTGTAAGAACTATTATCAATCAATGCAAACATGAGTTACTTTTTGAGAGAACTGCGCCGCAGGCGCCATGGACGCGCTACTCAGCGGCTTCTGCGGCCAATACGCTGAAAAACATACCGCGAAGGTCCGCCATAGGCGGACGAAGGAAAGAGAACAGAGTTAAGAAAAAGATAAAGAGTGGAATCAAACGTATGGTGAACGGGATGTAAGAACAGCAAGTCATACGTTCTTTGCGTTCTTGGCGCCTTTGCGGTTTTCTTTTGGCTGGGTAATTACGACGGACTGCGTTTATCGGGGAATTTCTAGCCGACTTTTCTGGGGATGGTGAGAAAAAAAGTAGCGCCTTTCCCTTCTTCGCTTTCGCACCAAATCTTGAATTTGCTAAACTCAGCAAGTTTCTTCGCCACGTACAATCCCAATCCCGCGCCTTGCTGTTCCTGAGACTCGCGATTCACCTGGTAGAACTTGCCGAACAACCCGCTCTGCTTGCTCTTCGGGATCCCCATTCCGCTATCCGTGACGCTGAACGTGAAACCTTCGCTATCGGCGCGGGAGGCAATTGTGACCGTAGAGCCCGCGGGCGAGAATTTGAACGCGTTGTCGACCAGCCGCGACAGAATACTTTCGATCTGTGACTGTTGAGCGGAGAGGTGCACCGATTCATCCTGCACCTTCAGAGTGAGGACGATATTCTTACTCTTTCTCGTTTCTTCGAATGCCATAAGGATGCGGTCAACCACGGCCCTCGGTGCAATGGACGACTCACGAAAATCGATTTCTTTTGCGACTTCCCCCGATTCAATTCTCACGACGAGCAGGAAATCTTCCACCATACTATTCAATCGTTTTGTTCCCGCCTTCAACATCTCCAAAAACCCTCTGAAGTCGTCCGGAGAGAGTGTCTCTCGTCCGTTGGCGAGGAGTTCCGTCGCACCGAGAATCGAGGTCAGCGGCGTGCGCATCTCGTGCGAAATAAGATGAAGAAGTTGATTCTTCAGTTGTTCGATCTGATGTGTCATCGACTCGCTGATTTGTTGCCGGCGTTTCAGTTTTCCTTTGATCGTGGAGATAAGCATTTCGGGTTCGAAAGGCTTCATCAAATAGTCGTCAATGCCGATCTCCTTCCCCATCATGATGTGTTCAATGTCGGTGTGCCCGGAAAGGAAAATAAACGGAGTATTTTGGAATGAAGAATTAGCGCGGACTTTTTCGAAAAGATCAAAACCGCTCATCCCCGGCATTGTGATGTCGGAAATGATCATGTCGGGCGTCGTGGTTTTCAAAATCTCAAGCGCCGCTGGGCCGTTCAATGCTGTCAGCGCTGTGTATCCTTCCATCTCAAGATACGCCGCCGTAATATCGAGCAGATCCGGTTCGTCATCAACGATGAGTATTTTGGGTTGCGCGACAGCCATGGTGTGATCCTATAAAGCCTTCCCTAAAACAGCAAGCATTTGTTGATGAATTTTACCGTTCGACGCGAGTGTCCTCGGCTCGTAACTGCTCGCCGGAGTATTTTTGAAATCTGTCACAACGCCCCCAGCTTCTTGCACGATCAACACACCCGCCGCCTTGTCCCACGGATTGAGACTCACTTCCCAAAAGCCGTCCAATCGTCCGGCTGCGACGTATGCAAGGTCGAGTGCGGCAGAACCAAGACGCCGGACGCCCTGGCCTTCCATCAAGAGATTCACAAAATGCTCGACAGCATGATGCGGGTTCTCCTTCACGTTGTACGGAAAACCCGTCACCAACAAGCTCGTAATAAGCGAGTCGCACGTCGATACGTGAATTCGCTTTCCGTTAAGAAACGCCCCTCCCCCTTTTTCGGCCGTAAACATTTCATCGGCCGATGGATCGTAGATCGCGCCTGCGACAATCGTTCCATTCATTTCTACGCCAATGGAGACGCAAAAAATCGGGAGGCCATGCGTGTAGTTAGTTGTGCCATCGAGGGGATCGATGATCCACCGAAACTCCGATTGATTTTTTTGACCGCCGCCCTCTTCCGCCAAAATATCGTGCGACGGATAGTGTTGCTTGATCTTCCTGATAATCATCGCCTCGGATTGCTTGTCGATTTCGGTAACGAGGTTGGTCTCCTGTCCCAGTTTCCGTTCGATGTGTTTTACTTTCCCGAGATTGTATTTGAGAAACTTTCCCGCTTCGAGAGCGGCTTCCTTTGCGACGTTGAGCATTGTATTCGGTCTCTTAGAACTGATTCTCTCTTGTTTGACTACAAGGTAGGTATTTTTTGGGGGAGGTTCAAACGATCTGCGCGGAAATTCCCCGGAGTCTCAAAGACTCCGGGGATTTATCAGAGATCCCTGAAGTCTTAAAGACTTCGGGGATCTGTTACCCCGCTCCGTATACCTCCAAGATCTTCCTAAAGTGGTGGCCGTAAATCGAGAACGTAATTGCCAACGGGAAGAGTCGCGGGCGAGTGAACAGCGACCACAAGAACAGTTTCCAATACTGAAAGCGCTCCTTCCCGACTACACCGAGCACGACGGTGGACGCCACGAGCGCTCTGATGTCTGCAATTGTCAAGCGGCTCAAGTGGACTGCCGGCGGGGTGTATGTACGAAGAAATTGTTTCACGCGCGCGTAATACGGTTTAGGAGAATAAATGTGCTCAAGAAGGGAGCGGTATCCTTTGAGAAGCGCTTCGCGATTCATGCGCGGAATAAAATTCATCGAAAAGTCGGTATTATCACCCGTCATCGTCTTCAATAATCTTCCTTCCTTCATGAGCCGATGATGCAGTTTTGTGCCGACGGGTGCATTCAGCAATCCCACCATCGCCGTCACGATGCCGCTTTCCTGGACAAAATCAACCACTTTCTGAAAGATCGAACTCGGGTCGCTGTCAAATCCGACAATGAACCCGCCCTGCACCTGAAATCCGTGGTGTTGGATTTTCTTCACTGATGCAATGAGATCGCGATTTTTGTTGGGTGTCTTTTTACACTCGACAAGGCTCTCTTCGTTCGGAGATTCAATGCCGACAAAAACGGCGTGAAATCCCGCCTTGGACATCAAGTCCATGAGCTCTTCGTCGTCGGAAAGATTGATAGATGCTTCCGTATTAAAGGAAAACGGGTATTTCATTCTCTCCATCCATTGAATCACGGCGGGCAGGATTTCCTTTTTTAGCCTGTTTTTGTTTCCGATGAAATTATCATCGACAAAGAAGACACCGCCTCGCCATCCAAGAGCGTACAGGCTGTCGAGCTCGCGCAACAATTGTTCTTTCGTCTTAGTTCTCGGCACACGTCCGTACAAAACCGTGATGTCACAAAACTCGCAATCGTACGGACATCCCCGCGAATACTGGAGATTCATCGAACCATAATCGTGCGGATTGATGAGGGACCAAAGCGGTAAGGGCGTTGTCGTCACGTCTGCCCAGTCGTTCGATTCGTAGCGATGCTGGGGACATCCAAGTTCAAGGTCCTTCAGAAATCGAGGCAGCGTTAACTCCGCCTCGTTGAGCACCAGGTAGTCCACGTCATCAAATTCTTCTTGATGCGCGGTGAAGAGCGGGCCGCCGGCGACAACTTTTATTCCTAACGATTTGCAGCGCGTGATCACATCCCTCGCAGAGCTTTGTTGGACGGACATTCCGCCAAGAAACACATAGTCAGCTCTCATCAGGTCGACATCCTTCAGAGTATGCACGTTCATATCGATGAGTCTTTTGTTCCACGCGGTGGGAAGCATGGCAGCAACCGTGAGGAGACCGAGGGGAGGATAGGCGGCTTTCTTCGAGATAAATTTCAGCGCGTGACGGAATCCCCAAAATGTATCCGGAAAAGTCGGATTGACAAGAAGGATGTTCATGAAGCTTTCTCTTTCTGCAATCGAGGCATCGATCGGGATGATTCGTGCTATTCAGAATGGTGAGAAAACGGCGACGTTACTCGCCCTAGTTTTTGTGCGCCGGGGATTCTTCTTTGGAAGAGTGTCCGCTAGTGCAGGAACGATCCAGGTGCGACGGCAAGATGAATTCGGCGTGCCGGAGTAAAGATAGTCGTTTGTGGGCGAAATGTAAAGTGGTTCTTCGTTGATTTTTTGAAATTTCGTGAATCGGGCAGGCTCAGATCAATACGACTGATCCGATGAAGCGGGCTATGCCTGTATTCCGCTTATTGCCGCTTGAGCACGATCATCGAAATATCGTCGTTGGGAGATGCATCTCCCACAAAAAAGTCTATCTCGCTGAGTACCGCTCTTCCTATCTCTTCAGGCGAGCGGTCCCTCAACAAAGCGATTCGCCGGAAAAACCTCTCCGAACCGAAGAACTCTCCTCGTTCGTTGCAAGCTTCGGTCAATCCGTCGGACTACGCAAGAAATACCTCGCCGCTTGCAAGCTCGAGCTGATGTTCAACATAGGCAGTCAATTCCATCAGACCAAGAGCGGCTTCTCCCTTTTCTGTCTCTTTTGCGCCATCGGCAGTCAGTAGAATCGGTGGATAGTGTCCCGCGTTCACAAACCTAAGTTTTCCAGAGTCTGCCGTGATCTCCGCATAGACGAGCGATGCAAAACTATTCGCGAGGACGTCTCGATGAAAAATAGTGTTCAGTTTTGCGACGAGTTTGGCTATCGATCCAAAATCGGGAGCAAGCGCCTTCAATGTCGCTTGCAGCTTTGCCATAATAAGCGCAGCCTGCAATCCCTTGCCGGAGACATCCCCGAGCGCAATTCCAAAACGGTTCCCGCTATGTCGAATGAAATCTATCAAGCCACCTCCGACATCGTTCGCAGGCCTTGAATAGATCCCCAATGACCAACCGGAAACGACCGGACTCAGCTCTGGCATCAACGCACGCTGAACTCTTTGTCCGGCGACGAGCTCATCCCGGGCAAGAAGCTTGTCTTTGAGTTCGAGCATGAGAACCAATAAAATGGCCGCGCCGCCGATAAAATGGAAGTTGGAAAACTGTATGTGACCACCATTCACAGAAATACTTTGTCCCGCAAGCAAAAGAATAATTCCTGTTACGAGCACGAGCCGTCGAAATGGGGTTAGCTTCATCAACATGCTCTTACCGAGCCAGCCCATGAGATGAAACCAGCGTGCCAGCGGGGACATCCCCTCCAGGCGCGTTTTCTTTTCTTCGTCGATGTAAAATTCTTTGAGGTCTCGGAACTCTCTGCGGAAGGTGTTGAGGTGATTTCCCTGGCTGAAGTCGTTTCGAAGGGTATCGCGGAGTCGAGGTTCGTTCTTGTGCTGAGTATTATCAGAGTTCATTGTGTAGTTCTTTCGGAAGTTCTATGAAAGATACGATACTTTTGAAGAAAAGTTGTGGGAAGAGCGCGTGCTAAATTGGTACTTGATGTTTATGAGATTGAGTCGGCGATTTGTGAGCACTACAGATATTCCACCTCTTCTCTCAGAAACGGGAGGATATCTTACTTCTCTGAAGGGGCAATCTCCATTTCTCTCCAATTTGGGATATATCTAAGTAGGGGCTCAACGGTTTTGTCCTGCCTTGGATGACGCACCGCACACTTCCTCGTCTTCAATGAGTTGGCGAAAAACAATCATCCCCTCACAAAAGATATAGAAAGGAGGCATGATGTCTCTCGTTTTCAATTCAAGTTCGCAGAAACTAAAGCGCCAATATCTTCGCAACCATGCGACTGATGCGGAACGCATATTATGGTCGAGGCTTAAGGGAAGACAATTGCTTGGATACAAATTTCGGCGCCAACACGGGATTGGAGTGTTCGTTGTTGATTTCTATTGTCCACAGACTAAGCTCGTCATCGAGATTGATGGCACAACACACTGGGCCGAGGCGGAGAGTGAATACGATAGACGAAGACAAGAATATATCGAGCTGTACAATATCAACTTCCTTCGATTCACAAATTCCGACGTGTATAACAACCTTGATGGCGTGTTGATGATTATTGCAGGAGCGCTGAAGAAGACTACCACCACGCCTTGGAGTGAACCCCTAAAATGAGACAGTCATACCAGTAGTTAAGGTGGATGATTTTTGGTTTAGTAAGTTAGTAATGTCTGATTCAAACTCCATGGGCGGACGATAGCCCAGCGACGAGTGAAGTCGCTTGGAGTTGTACACCATCTCGATGAAGCGACCGATGTTTGCTGTAGCCTCTTTGAACGTTTCGTATTCGTTCAAGAGCACTTCTTCGTGCTTGAGAGTTTTCATAAATGATTCAGCGTAAGCGTTGTCGTAAGGATTGCCTCTACGGCTCATGCTGATGACGATACTGTTCTTTGTCAACATGTCGATGTAGTCACCCGCAGCGTATTGGACGCCGCGATCCGAGTGATGGATCAAGTCCGGACCGACTGTTCGTGTTGCTAACGCCATCTGGAGCGCAGAGCGCGATAACTCCGTGTCAAGATGCCGCCGCAACGCCCAGCCGATGGCGCGACGACTGAATGCATCCAGGATAATTGCGAGATAGACAAACTCACGCTCCAAACGCACATAGGTAATGTCAGCAACCCAGAGTTGATTCAAATGCGTTACGACAAGATTCTTGGCAAGATTGGGATACACGCGATACGCATGCGAAGAGTTCGTTGTGCACACCCAGTGCTTCTTTCTCAGGCAAAGCAGATTATCCTTGCGCATCAAGGCTAAAACGTGCTTGTGGTTGACCCTGTAGCCACGCCGATGCAACTCAGCTGTGACGCGTCGATAACCGTAACGATGCATCTCCACACAAATCTGCTGGATCTGATCCCGCAGTTCCATCTCCTCGGGATCGTTTCTGTCGACATCCTGGAGATGGCGATAGTAACTGCTGCGAGCAATACCTGCCAGTTGGCATTGACGCTGCACCGTTAACGCTGCATTGTTTTGCACGATGAGTCCTTGCATCATGCGGTTCCATCCTTTGGGGTGTTGCTTTTCACGATGGTCTCGGCACCCTTCAAGGCTTTTTTTAAAAATTCAAGCTCCATCGTCAAGCGCCCGACCATCTGTTCCAACTCGGCAAGACGTTTCTCCGATGCGTTGTCGGAATGATCGGCATCGGCGCTACCCCGGAAAGCACCAATTGGATTATTGCGATATTCTTCGGTCCACTTGTAAACGAGGTTTGCATGAATATCATACTCCCTGGTCAGGGAAGCTACCGAAGTTCCTGATTCATAGGCTTGTACAACTTTGAGTTTGAATTCCTTGGAAAACTTCCTGCGGGTACTCGACATACGGAACATCTCCCTTCTGGAAATGTTCCACCTTAATACTCAAAACTTTTGTCTCACGCAAGGGGTGCGGTCCACCTTAGTCCCCTCCTCGATTGAGGAGGGGGTTAGGGGGTGGTCCACACACCGCAGCCTCAGTCTCTCTCACCCTTCCGTCTTCACCTTCCATGCAAGCCCAACCGCGATCATCAACATCAACGCGGCAAGCAGGAATGGCGCACCCGGCAAATGCCAATTGCTTTGCCCACCGATAAAATGCGCGAAGGTCAACGTAAATATCCCCGGACCAATTACTCCAGTGATTCCCATAAGACTATTGTTTGCACCCTGGAGCTGTCCCTGCTCGGATGGCTGCACGTGTCGCGTCAACAAACCTTGCGCTGAAGGACCATAAAGCCCCATTAAGGAAAAAACCGGTACGCCCAGCAAGAAGATAATCCCGGTCGGCGCCAATCCGTATATCGCAAAGCCTCCAACTCCGAATAGCAGTGCAGCGAGAAGCGCGCGGCGTTCTCCGAAGTCGGCAACGACCCTTTTCACCACGCCTCCCTGGACGATCATCCCGCAGACACCCACAATCGCCAGAGTGAGCCCGACCGTCCGTTCATCCCAGGCGTACCGAAAACTTGCATACAACACAAATACACTGGGTAACACTTGATGAGCAAGATAAAAGAAGATGTTGACGGTCGCGAGACGAAATAGTTCCGGGTGTGAACGCAATAAGGTTAAGGAGCCGATTGGATTGGCACTGCGCCACGAAAATTTCTTGCGGAAATTTACTCCTAAAGATTCCGGCAATACAAAGAGTCCATACATCGCGTTCACGAGAGTGAGCCCGGCCGCAACCCAAAATGGCAAACGCGGATTGATTCCGCCAAGCACTCCACCCAACGCAGGACCGAGAACGAACCCGAGTCCCCAGGCGGCTCCCATCATGCCGAAACCTGCTGCCCGTTTTTCAGGCGGTGTCACATCGGCGATGTAAGCGGCCGCGGCGGTGAAACTCGCACCGGTTATTCCGGAAATTATGCGCCCGACAAAAAGGAGCCAGAGCGTTGGCGCGAGCGCCATGAAAATATAATCGACGCCAAGTCCGAAGCATGAAATAAGAATTACGCGGCGGCGGCCGTATTGATCCGAGAGTGCCCCGAGCACCGGCGAGAAGATGAATTGCATCAGCGCCCAGACCGTTCCGAAAAGTCCAAACATCTCTGCGGCGCGCGCGGTGTTGCCGCCGAGGAAATTCTCGACAAGTTTCGGCAATACGGGAATAATGATGCCGAGCGCAAGTACATCCAGTACCACGGTCACGAAGATAAATGCAATAGCAGCGGAACGGGGGGAAGAGGGGGAGCTTTTATCACTCACAAATGTAACAAGTCTTAAGTTCTACGTCAGGTTTGTTCTTTATTTCTTTTTTGAGCACCTCGATCAATTTTTGATAAAATCGCATCTTGAATTGCATCATACCATGCAATTCTATCTGCAATAGGATCCAAAATTTCTTTTATTTCTTCATTCGTAAGCCTTCTTTCCAAAGTGTCAAGCGCAACGGTTTGAATATCTTTAATGTTGAGACTGTAAAAGATTTTGTTGGTTCGCATGGTTTCTCCCCATCTTAAATTTTGAATTCAAAAGTTAAAGATGAAAAACATTCTCTCTGTGCCACCTCATTGCAGTTTGATGAGGATGGATTTCCTTCCTCTTAGGCAAAAGAACGGTCAGGCTTTCCCTCGACAACTGTCGAATAAAATCATAACCACCTATTTTGCCAAAATCAGCAGGTAGGTTTTGGATTTGTTGTGAAGTGAGAATTTTAAAATCATCTTTCAGCGTAAACCATCCCACATCAAAAGCCCAATGATGTAAACGGCACAATGCTAGACCATTCCAAATATCATCTTTACCATTTGAACTATATGGGACAATGTGTGCCGCTTCCACCTCCCATTGCAACGTGTCAGGGGAGTTTATCTTCATTCCGCAAACCGCACACCTGCATTCATAGGCCTCAATAATTGCTTGTCGAAATCCTCGGCTACGCAACTTGGTCTCTTTAGTAATTTTCGACGTTTTCTTGGTATGGTCAAATGGATCATAATTGGTTGGCCTGGGTTGCTCATTGAGCTTCTTCACAATTTTTTGGACTTCATAAGATTTAATTGGTAGTATTTCCTTTTGCACCGCCGAAACACCTAAGATTTTAAGCGCTGTACTATATCCACCTTCTGTGAGCATCCATTCTCTTTTATTGGTAATGTGAATCGTTTGCGTCGGACGTGAAACCAACTTTTCTTTTGCTAAATTATCGGCTGCACGAAAAAGTAATCGATGCAACAATAAGGATCTCTTTGGCCGGTTCTCTTTTCTGTAAATTGTTTCTAAAAACGCACTTCTTTGTTTTTCGTTAAGGTTAAAATCCTTGGCGATTTCTTCTACAATATCTTCACCAGCACCGAATTCCTTTATTACCCCGCCATGTTTATATAGCGATTTTAATAATGCCCTTTCAACCTCCTTGCGGGTTGGCATTTTTAACTCTTCAAGCATTTTCCCTTCATAACTCATATCAATCTTAAACGCATGTTTTTAATTACAAGAGGCAGAATTAAAAGTTCAATCTTGCTTTCATCTAAATAAAGGTTTGTTTTTACTTCCATATCCTATTTCTTTTTGTCCCTGGAAATTTAACCAAAATTAAATTAAATTTCAGTTTTCACGAAGGTCTATTTATTCATCAACTGATCCAAGTTCACAAAATACTTTTTCGACTGGAGCGTCAATGATGGCGGAGTGGTTGTCTCTAAGAAAGTTTGAGTTCTACCGCCAATTCTTAAGAGATTACACCTACTTCACTGTATCTCCCGGCAATCCCGTCATCTGAAGGAGTTCGAACGAAAAATGTTCAGCCTCAACGGCCGGGTCTCCTTTTACAAGCCGTTCGACTTCCGCTTTGTCGGGCGATTGAAACAATTCGATGGTGCGTATCTCGCCGTTCTCCCTGGTCCCAAATACAACGGTCACTTTGCCTTCGGCACGAAGCTGGAAAAGATGCTCGAAGTGCTTTGCCCTCATTGCCTCGGCCTGAGCTTTATCGGTGATAAATTTCTTCCCCTTCTGAGAATCGCGACGATATGCGGTTTGCCCCTTCCAAGCTCCTTCTGTATCTGTTCTTGTGTAACAGCCATGAGGGTTCTCCTTAAGTCGTGAAAGTGTCAACTATTTGCCACCAACTGATCAAGGTTCTCAAAATATCTTTCCCACATCTTTTTCAGTTGCGCAGGCAACATAAACTCCATCATCGAAAAAAATCCCGAAGTCCTCATCACTACCGAGAGGTCGACACGGGTTTTGTTCCCTTCCGGCGTGAACGTGAAGGACTGCACTGGCAGCATCGGCATTCCGCTTTGCGCTTCAATCACCAATTTTTTGTTCGGAACATACTCGGTCACTTTCATCAACAGTTGCTTGTTCCCCATGAAATGGACTTTCTCCACGAACGTTGTTCCGACTTTCATTTCGCCGCTGATCTCGGTAATCTGTGGAACGTCATTTCTCCATTCGGGAATTCTTTTCGGGTCTGAGACCACGGAGAAAACCTTTTCTACGGAAGCATTGATTATCCCCGACTGTTTAAATGTGATCATAGAGTATGTGTCTTTGTGTAAACAAGGTCATGAATTATTTGTTTCATCCTCCGCCTTGCTCGAAAGTCCTTCGTCAGAGAATAGCGGGACTTACCTCCGGTTCGAACTGTTTCGCGTACGTAACAGTGCACGCGAGAGATTCCGTTCCCAAATAACTCTCCCCTTGTTGTGGAGAGCTCGGGAGTGGAGGGTGCCTGTTGATGACACCCTCTCGAATTTGATTTGCTGCTTTGAGGGGATACGGAGTTTCAAGCGCAGAATTACGGCACAATGATTCCAGTTGTTTCAACCTTGATTTTATTATTACTCAAGATATGAAAAACTCAATACAATAACACCGGACGCGGTGTAGTATCTCATTCTGAGTCGACTTATCCCCCCTCTTCTTTCTCTGATGCCAGAGAAAGAGCAGAAGCTCAGCCAAAGGCTGATGAGCCTCTGGCTCAAAAGAGAGCGACACACCGCCGAGATTGTTTGCCACCACCCCTGGCGCTTCCGCCCATCGAGACGGCGGACAGGTCGCGCCTTCCCCTCCTCAATGAGGAGGGGAAACCGCCGCAGGCGGAGGGGTGGTGCTTAATGAAAATATGGCCCGCCAACGAGACTCTTTCTGTCCCAAGGAAGTGAGACTCTACTGATTCAGAGGAATAAGCCTATGACAAAGATCCGAAGATGAGATCATCGAAAAAACGGAATCGCACAAATCACTATTCCGGCCTTTGCACCATAGTTGCAGCAAAAATTTTACCGCTTGCGAATGCGTTCGTGTTCCCACCGACCCTCGTAAAATACCCACTCGTTATGTCGCCTCTCCCAACGGCCAGGAGCCCATATCGAATGTGGGCGCGGCGGACGCTCCCAACGTCCTGGTACCCAAATGTAGCGATGATGCCGCGGATGCCATTGATAATATCCGGCAATCCATACTGCATCTCGATACGGTCTAACGACAATTCTTTCTCTTCGAGGATGTGGCGGCCCTATGCTAATGCCCAGCCCGATATGAATCTGCGCAAATACCGGAATAGCTAACGTAAGCAATCCGCCAAGAAGTGCTGCTTTCATTAAAGTTCTCACCGCAACAACCCCACAAAGTGATCTCGTCTGTTGTGTCATGATTGATTGACACAAGGTAACTGCTCAGTGAATATTGAAAGCCAATGTCTAACAGCGCTTTTTGCTCTCTGACATTTAGCGAGGGAGCTATTCAGATGCGTGCATACTTTTGTGA
>JAGVPT010000028.1 GCA_020052095.1 Bacteroidota bacterium
GAGCGAATCCTGCTTTTTAGGATGAGTCGAAGCACTGTCGGAACGTCGCTCAGTGTGGCTATTTGCTAAGTTGACAGCATTGGGGCAGGGGGTGGTCGCACCTAGGCTGAGTAGTTACTAAATATCTTAAATTATCCATTCGGCAGTTCTCTGTTTTCTGATAAGCCGCCTTTATCCAAAACCTCAACTGTGTTATTGATTGATGATTCCATGGTTCATCTTTTCATTTTTCTTCTCTCATTTAGCCGCCTTCTTTTCCTTTGGACTTTGATCTTTCGGCTTTTTACTTGCGCTTAGCGCGTTATGTTCTATGAAGGCCTAACCCAACCAATACACTCTCTCTATTAGAAAGATCACCAATGATGTTCCTCTCCGGCTGGGGTAATTTACGTACTAATGTCGGGACGGCGAGGATTTGGTCAATATGAGCAATCTGTGGATTCTTCAAAATGTCAATCACTTCTATATGGTATTTGCCCTTCAATTGTTCTTCACAAATTAATTTGAGATTGTTGAAAGCAGTAACAGCTTTTGGAACCTGCCCTGCAACATACAAACGTAATACCCAATCGTCGCTTCTTGCTTTAGCCGACGGTTCTTTTCGCTCAACGAGTCGTCTACGACCCGATGGTCGACGACTCGACTCGTCGAGGTCGATAGACCCGCTGGGAGTCTTCGACCGGCTGGTTTTCGATTTTTTCCCGAAGGGATGGATTCCCACATGTTTGATTTTCACTGCAAGTTCCTTAAATATTTTTTTTCTTCTTGTTTGTACCGATTGTTTTTATATAAACATCACCTCTTCGACTCTTTCCCATTTTTACCTTGTCTTGAGTGAAACGTTCATTCCTTGCTTTTTCAATCCCGATAACTTTGAGCGCTTCTGATTCTTCAGCTTCAAATTCAGATCGCAGCACAACAATCTGAGCTTCCATTGCTTCACGCTTACGCTCTAATCCAAATTGTTTGCTTCCGATTTCTTGCTGACGCAATAATTGTTCCGCATCGTCTATCGTCTCTTGTGATAATCGCGCCGAGCCTGTCAAGACACCGGACGCTCCAACATAGACATCAAGCAGTTCGATACCGTGGTTTGTCAGCCTAAACTCGCGTATCTGATTGGAGTGCGCCATACCGCGCGATTTGAGTACATACAATCCTCTGTTACGTTCACCTCCAATTTCAATATCACGCAAAAGCAACCATGTATCTATCAAGGATGAGATGTAAACATCAGGAATCTCCAAATTATCGGTGGCGGAAGTGAGACTTGTGAAGAATGCAGTGATCCGCTTCATCTTCAAAAAATCTACAAGGCGCACCAACATTGTATTGACTTCAGTTTGGTTCTCTCCCATTACGAATGCATTAATAGGGTCGAGGATAACGATGTTAGGTTCAAATTTATTGATCAATTTGATGCTCGTCGTCAGGTGATTTTCCAAGCCATAGAGTGTCGGGCGTGTTGCATGAAACTGAAGCAACCCTTTTTTCACCCACGATTCTAAATTTATTCCAATTGAACGCATATTGCGCACAAGCTGACTAGGGGATTCTTCGAAAGTAAAAAAGAGAACGCGTTCTTCCCTCTTGCATGCCGCTTCAACAAATTGCGCGGCAATGCTCGTCTTGCCCGTACCGGCGGTGCCTGAAACAAGCACTGTACTGCCGCGAAAGTAACCTTTACCGGAGAGCATTGTGTCGAGACGCGGAATACCGGTAGAAATTCTATCGGGGGATGAAACGTAATTCAGTCCCAGGGAAGTGACTGGCATAACAGAAAAACCGTCTTCATCAATAAGGAAAGGATACTCGTTCGTACCGTGCGTTGAACCGCGATATTTGACAATACGCAGCCGTCGTATGGATGATTGATCGTTCACGCGATGATCGAGCAGAATGACACAATCGGAGACGTACTCTTCCAAACCTTGACGCGTTAAGGTACCTTCGCCTCGCTCTGCAGTAATTATTGTTGTTACGCCTTTCCTTTTCAGCCACCGGAATAACCGGCGCAGTTCAGCACGCAGTATAAGTTGATTTGGCAACACTGCAAAAAGAGATTCTATGGTATCCAGAACAACACGCTTAGCACCGATGCTCTCAATTGCGAGATGGATCCTGATAAACAAACCTTCCAAATCGTATTCACCGCTTTGTTCGAGTTCACCCCGTTCAACGTGGATGTGCTCAAGCCAAATCATTTTGTGCTTTACAAGGTTGTCTAAATCGAACCCTAACGAAGCAACGTTTGCTGTAAGTTCTTTTTCTGTTTCCTCGAACGATATAAAAACGCCCGGTTCATTGTACTGCGTTGCTCCGCGGACAAGAAATTCCATGGCAAAGAGGGTCTTTCCGCAACCCG
Organism: Bacteroidota bacterium; assembly: GCA_020052095.1. Lineage (GTDB taxonomy): Bacteria > Bacteroidota > Ignavibacteria > UBA10030 > UBA8401 > JAGVPT01. Next base: position 2,366 of record JAGVPT010000028.1, read on the forward strand.
CACCGCCGCATATAAGCGTCGGCCTGCCTTTCGGTAATCCCCCGCCTGTGATTTCGTCCAATCCTTGAATACTTGTGGGGGATTTTGGAAGGGCATTACGTTGAGACTGAACTTCTTTTTTCTTCATACTATTTTATCTCCGGATATGTTTTTACTTTCCTTGCAAGAAATAAATTCAGTTACAAATAATTTCGCTTGACGCCAAATGTTCATCTGTTAACAGGGCAGTGCAACTTCTTAGAAGAAATTTTGGTGTTTTGTCACTATACGTCAATAAATTATAGGAAAATCTGTAAAACAAAACAATAGTCCAAAGGGATGAAAAAGGAACTACATCTTTAAGACAACCAAACCACTATTTGCCCACATAGAAGGCAAACCGCTTGGTGTCAAACGGATGATCGACAATAAAGTCGAACTTTTCCTGTTTCACCTACTTGCACCTCCGACACCAGAGGCGTCGAACTTCCAGTTCCAGATAGACGCGCCGGTCGCCACAGGAAAGATCGCGGACACGCCGCACCTTGTGGTCGTAAAAGCTCCTCGACGACTGGCAGCAGATTGGAGAGACTGTTTTTTTTGACGGCGCTTGAGCTGGATAACTCTGGCTTTAGGATCACTGAAGACTTCTCTGACCGTCTGCGAAGGAGTCCATCCGGGAAACCGATAGGCATCGGTAAGGCGTTTGTGTTTGCGCATGGACAATGATACACGTTTTTCCCCTTATCATAAGCACAAATCATATTGTCAACAGTATCTCCTTTTCACTTCTTCGATCAAATTTTACCCACTCGATTGGGAGAAGCCCCACAATTATTTCTCTTCCGTTAGTCGGTCCCGCTCCCTCTCGGTCCAACTCAGAATCGAATCCCTGTCAGCGGCGCTAAGCTGCGCATCAGGATGCATCAGGAGATATTTCTTGATCGGCATTTCTCCCCTTGAGACCTTCTCGTAGATCTGTGCCAATTTCATCACCCGTTTGCTCTTCGGATACTTTCCCCACTCGGAATAATTAAGATGCCTTCGCCCCGAGGCTACGTCGTCGGCGACGAGCCATGAAACAGGCGCGATGTAACTGTACCATGGCCAGCGGGTTTCGTTGGAATGACAATCGAAGCATGAGGTCTTTATCATCGTCGAGATGGGCGGCGTGAATTCAGCCTGTGCTGCGATTGCCAGCGATTGGTCGAATGCAGGATTTGTCCTCTCAGGCGTAACAAATTGGATGAGGATGAATCCGATCGCAGCACTTATTCCGATCCACCGAAGCGTCTTTTTCAATTTTTCTCTCCGCATTATTGACTATTGTGAATAGATTTTTGGAATTCCTCAAAATGCCGCCTAAGCTCATCAGGAAACGCAACCGGCCTGCCACTATCGAGTCTTACGAAGATTCCGATCTGCTCGGCCGTCGCCACAACACCACTATTAACGCTAAACTCGGCTAAAAGAATTCCCTTCGCATTTCCGATTTCACCCGCCCACATTTTTCCGATAGGTTTGTCGAAGAGTTTGACGGGTCTCTTGTAGTCGATTGTGGTTCGCATGACGACGGGGGCAATCCCTTTTTCCATCAGCGTATTGAGCGGAAGGTACGTATCTAACAGCGACAATCTCAAATCCTCCAGCCAGCGGATGTAGACGATGTTGCTCACATGCCCGGCAAAATCGATGTCGTATGTCTTTGGTTGGAAGGACAGCTCGACGTACAATGGCATTTGGCTATTTGTCGGCATTCAGCATTTCCTTTTCTGCGCGCGTGTAGACCACAAAGTCACCATGCGAGAAGCAGACGATAATGATTTTTTCGGGAAGCGCGGACGTGGATATGTGCACCATCATTGACTTCAACGCAATTCGAGATGCCCGTTCGATTGGGAAACCGTACGCGCCCGTACTGATCGACGGAAAAGCGATTGTCCGGATGCGATGCTCTGCCGCGAGTGAAAGGCCGTTGGAGTAACATCGGCGCAGCAGTTCATCTTCGTGATTTTGTCCACCATTCCACACCGGCCCAACGGTGTGAATAATCCATCGCGCCGGCAAATTGTATCCTTTCGTTATCCTGGCCTCACCAGTTTCGCATCCGTTTAATGTTCTGCATTCTTCGAGCAACTTCGGTCCCGCCGCGCGGTGAATAGCGCCGTCGACTCCGCCACCTCCCAGCAACGTGGTGTTGGCGGCATTGACAATCGCCGCAACGTTTTGCCTGGTGATATCTCCCTCGATGATGGAAATCCTTTCAGTCATGAGTCTTGCTGAGTAGAATCACAAAAAGTGCATCCTCGCGTCTCTCTGGTGGATGAATCTTATCTCCGAATGTAATAATAGTAAGAACTCCGAATCGAACGCCCAAGTTCCTTATTCGATCCCGATTCTCTCGCCGATTTCCTTTCGCAACGACTGAAGAGCTTGGCGTTCTTGCGCAATCGACTTCTCCTCAGAGAGAGAGGATGTAATGGAGAAAGATTTCAGGGATTGAAACGCTTCATCGTACCATTTCGTCCATGCATCGAGGATTATCTTCTCTTTCTGTTGTTGCAGAAAATATTGATGCTGCGAGCGTCCGACCGAGTCCAGTGATGCTTTGGAATTTACTGCCTCATTTTCCAGCCTCCATTTCGCCGCGGTGCGAAGAGACGAAATGGCATACTGAAAAATCTTATTAGAAGGGAATACAATGGCATAGCCGGCCACAAGGGCCGCTGTGCCGACATTTTTCATTTCAGCCGGATTTACTTTGTCCGTATCATCCATACTTGAATGATAAAAACAGTCTGTAAAATGCCAGTTAGTGACGGCCGGGATCCCCGCCTTCAAGAAAGGCTCGTTATCGCTTCCTCCTTCAAAAGGATGTTGACCAATCTTCCAGTCTGATCGTGCAGCCTGCCCCTGCAAAATCGAAAAATAGAAATCGTTCAACCATGTCGGAAGAAGTCGGTCCTCCGTTAAGGTCGTTGCGCTCCATTCCGTATGTTTGTCGGGTGGACGAAGCCAAACCGAAGCGGGATCTGGTACGCGTTCCATCCAAAGCTGTCCCCCTGTTTTTGAAGCGTCCTCACCGGTCATATCCAAATTGAATACCGCAACCGTATTCTTTGTTTCTTCGGGATGGGCCTTTATCCATGCGGATGTTCCGTTATACTCGCCCACCCACAGAAAGGTGAGGGTTCGAGCTGGCGTGAGAATCTTCCCTTGCTTAAGAAGCGAAACGAAAGTTGATAGCATCTCAGCGAGCGTCGCCGATCCCGATGCGTTGTCGTTTGAACCCGGTTTATAGTGATCGAGATGAGCGACAAAGACGACTCGCTCATCAGATTTCTCCCTGCCGGGAATTTCAGCGACGAGTGTACGCAATATTCCCGATGTGAACGCCGTCGTGATAGAAATGTGGGCGGTTACTCTTCCTTTTGAAAGGAGCGATTTCAAATAACCAGCGCTCCTCGAGGAGATCTTTACACCGAACGAATGCATCGCAGCGTTGTACGAAATTCCTTCCTCAGAAATAATCCCGGGAAATATTTCGGGATGATTAAAAGGACGGACCATCGACGAAACAACACCGAGAGCGCCGTGAAGTAACGCGAAGTGAAACAACGCTTTTACGCCCGCGTCGCCAAATACAATTTTCCCCCGTACGTTCCTATCGACATAATCGTTCTCCGAATCTCCTTTGCCTACATAGACGAGCTCCGCAATAGTGTCGACGGGAAAAGAATTCTGGCAAAGCATCACCGGCGTCGACGCATACGTTTGCAAGATTGTTTCAGCAGGCGAAATGATGCTGAGCCGCGCATCCATTGGATTCCACACAGGTTGGAAGAGAGAGTCTTCCTGGACGTAGTAACGGCCGAATGGAGCCTTGATTGAGGTCTCCTCGTTGAACGGACCGAGCCCGATGGAGTCAAGCACGCGGGAGATGTATTCGACACACGTATTGAAATCCTTCCCACCGGCTACGCGCCAAAATTGTGAAAAGAATCGCACGTGGCTGTAGGCAGCCGCGCCGTTAAATTGCTCGTTCACGACCGACAGGAGAGAATCAATCGGCGGTTGCGCGGCAATAGTAGCTGGAAAGAGGAGTATGAAGAGAGTCTTCTTGAGCATTCACCTCAAAGATAATCAGAATAGAGTATGTTTGCAAAAGCCGGCGGATCCATATTCGCGTCCCATAAGTAGTGGGTTCAATTGGATAGTGATGCCATGACTTCTACTATTTTGGTGATTCCGCGCTCTGAATTCTCGCGGGTTGAATTGGCAAGGTCATGGCATCACTTCGCTTACCAATCAAGCAAGAATCAAACGTCGCATCGCCTTCGTTGACTCTCCGCAACCATTTTCGTATTTTTAATTCCGAACAGAAAAGGGAAGATTGCCATCAATGATTGTTAAGCTTGCACTCGAGAACGGAACGGTTTTCACCGGGGAGAACTTCGGCGCGGAAGGCGAAATCGCCGGCGAAGTTGTTTTCAACACAAGCATCACCGGATACCAGGAAATTCTCACCGACCCGTCATACGCCGGTCAAATCGTAACGATGACGTATCCGCTCATCGGCAACTACGGCGTTAATCTTGAAGACCTCGAATCCGTTAAGCCGCAGGTATCCGGTTTTGTCGTCCGTGAGTATTTTGATTTCTACAGCAACTGGCGCGCGACGTCGAGCCTCGGCGACTGGCTGAAGAAGAACAATATAATCGCAATTCAAGGAATCGACACGCGCATGTTGACGAAGATGATACGCACATTGGGCGCGTTGCGCGGTGTTCTTTCCACAACAGACGGGGATGAGGCGCGATTAGTAAAGAAGGCAAAAGCATCGCCCGAAATGACAGGACTGGACCTGGCGAAGAAGGTAACGTGCAGTGTTCCCTACAAATGGGATGAGATCGATCGAACGATTTTCGCGCTCGCACCACAGGCAGCTAGCGCACAGCGCAATGGACGTCGGTTCAAGGTTGCGGTATACGACTACGGCGTAAAACAAAATATTCTTCGCCGTTTGACGAGCTACGGATGCGAATTGACCGTTGTTCCCGCTTCGTACTCTGCGGAGCAGGTGCTCGCTTTGAATCCGGACGGAATTTTTCTCTCGAACGGGCCCGGGGATCCCGACGCCGTAAAGTATGCAATCCTCAATTTGAAGAAGTTGATCGGCACGAAGCCGATGTTTGGCATCTGCCTCGGCCACCAATTGCTTGCCCTCGCTCTTGGCGGGAAGACGTACAAGCTAAAATTCGGTCATCGAGGCGCGAACCATCCTGTGAAAAATCTCCACACCGGCGAAATTGAAATTACTTCCCAGAATCACGGTTTTGCGGTCGACTGGAAGTCGATGGATGGATCGAAAGTCGAACTGACCCATATTAACTTGAATGACAATACCGTTGAAGGATTTCAACACAGAGAGCTCCCGCTCTTTTGCGTTCAATACCATCCCGAGGCATCTCCCGGCCCGCACGACAGCGACTACCTCTTCGCGAAGTTTGTAAAGATGATGGAAGGACAGAAAATCAGTTCTACACTCGTTGTTCAATGAAACTTCCGCACGATACTCTTATTGCACGTGAAAAAATTACGGAGTATCTTCTTAAAGAACGGGAGGAAGATGACAAATCCAAATTTCTTGGGAGGGCGGGATATTCGTTAATTTTTCCCGATCAATTTGAGAAAGACTTACGCCAGCAAATCCTTGTTCTGGAGGCAGATTTATCAGAAAAAGACGAATACGGCGACAAGTATAAAATTCGAGGAGAACTTAAAGGTCCAAATAATATCGCACTAAAAGTAGTTACCATCTGGATGCACGAAAATGCTGCGGACGTCTGGAAGTTTATTACTCTATTTCCGGATAAGAAGGAGGGAGAATGAGATTCAGCTTATTTACAAAAGTTGCGTTGAGGAGTGATCTTCCGGTACATCATCTTCAGAAAGGTGATGTTGTAACAATTGTGGACACACATAGTGGAGCGTTGTCACAAGAAACGGGTTACACAGTGGAAGTATTCAATGCTATCGGCGATACTGTGGCTGTGGTAACCGTTCCGGAATCTTTTCTTGAACCGCTAACCAACGACGAAATACTTCACGTACGACAGCTCCAACAAGTAGCAGAACCTAGAAAGCATCCATACCAGTCGACGAAACCCTGATATAGATCAACCACATTCTTAGCGTATCCACGCCTCCGTAAGTCTACTTCTTCTCTCTGAAAATCTTCATCCATTCATCCACTTGTGATTTCGATAATGTCCCCGCATCTTTCTCCTCTCCCTTATCCGGTTCCTCGAATAGAAGATTGCTGAAATGTTTCGACGTGTGCGTTTCTGTGGAACAGACTTTTGCGAAGCCCAGGATCTCTCTGTCCGAAGAAATGACCACGAGCTGTGATCGATTCTTGGATTGTTCGATCATCGATTTTATCTTTGCATCCGCGCTGAGCGGAGAGGAAAAGATGATATGAACCGGAGAGTGGGCAGGTGACGGATGTGGCTCCGGTGGTTTCACGCCGTCAAACACAATCGTGCAGCGAAATTTTCTCTTGAAGGTCAACCTGGAAATAAGATATGCCAATTGTTCGCGCGCCTGAAACGCGTCGTGCGCCAGCAATTTCTTCAGTGAAGGAATTGCATGGATGAGGTTGTAACCGTCGACGACGTAGTGAGGAATCATCGTAACTCGCACCTCATCGTCTGCGCGCGGTCTCTATAGAAGCCGATTGTCCGGAGACTCTCGGCTAGCGGACTCTCTGTTGGCCGGACGCCATCGCAGTATTCCACAATAATTTCGTTTTCGTTCGGGTGCGAGGAACGGAGATGTGAAACGAATTGAAATAATCCGGCGCGGATGGCTTCGGGAGATGCCTTTGCGTCCGTTGAAATCCTTGCGCCAAGATTTTCAATCCATAGTATCGGAGCTCCCCTATCAAACACAAAATAATTTAGAGGGTGTCGCGCGATCCGAAGACCGTCCGATAATTTGCCGCCCCCGATCTCTATTCCGACGCCATACGGATTTGCCGGATCACAAGCATTGACCACCAACGGCAATTCCTTGATCGTTGATGATTTCTCATGGATCATTGTCTTAAGCATTCCTATCACTGCCGGGAGCGCAAATTGCATCCCCGATAGTCCCTCGACAAAATAGCCTCGCCGGATCTCTCCGCGCAATTCCATTTTTTGAAATTCAAGCGCAAGGAGCGGCCAAGGGAGCAAATTCTCCTCCCGTTTCGCAATTTCTCGTGCGACGATACCGTATCTCAGGAGCAGTTGTTGCGCCTGGCGTGTTACTTTCTCTTCGAGCGAGACTTTCTCTCCCAACACGCTCCGCGTATGGATGACCGACCACCGGCCGTTCCAACCGGGCGTGGCGCGAAACGCTTTACGAACGGATCTCATTGCAGCGTATTTTAGCGGATTATGCCGGGGATTGGTCAGTACTATGCGTTCGGCTGGGAGCGGGGAATCATCTTTCGACCTGAAACGCTTAACGCTCAGCGCTTCGTCAATCACGTCGTTGGTGATAAGCCCGGCCCAAAATAATTCGGCAATGGATCTATTTAATGCTGCGAGCGAAAAGCTTGTTCCATCCCGGATGTCTGAGAGGAACGATGCCCCATTGTGCTTGAGAAACTCGTACAGCTCTTTCGCGCTCGGCGTAGCAGCCTCTAGCAGTTTTTCTTTTTCTTGGACGTAATAGGCGCCGTCGCCTCTAAAAATCCATTGAGATTTTCCAGAGGACGTGCCGATGCAAATAATTTCACCTCGTGCGGATAAGGCTCTAAGGATGCCCGGATCGTACGTCTTGAGTCGATGACGAATAATGTCGTTTTCCCACAACTCGGAGTTGACTGAGAATCCCTCCATTTTTTCCAGCAGGCTGTGGAGAGCACTTTCACCGGCTTCATGCGTGGATGGATGCCGATGTTGCCAGTGCAGAACCAGATTTGTGAACTGTGCGAGGGAGGCCGGTTTGATTTCCTTTCGAAGTATATTGATCGATGCGCGGTGAATGCGTTCAAGATTGGGCCGGTAGCACCATTGGACGCCTACCTCATCGGGAGAAAATGACCCTTCTACTATCTGATCTTCCTCGGGGAGAGAGCGAAGGAGCGATTCGCATTCATCTGGATCTATTCCGTAGCGTCCCGCGATCTGCCCGGTGGTCAGCGGTCCGTGCGACCTCAGCATCCGCGCTGCAACAAAACGGAGACACTCCTCGCGCTTCAGGCTTGTGATTTGAAATTCTTCGGGAAGGGAAGAGAGAGTTTCGGAATCGAGTGTTGCAAGACTTCGATACAACGGGACTTCTTCTGACGCGATGAAGAATGTCTTTTGATTGAGTTGAACAGCCACAATCGTTCTTTCTTCTGCTAATTGAATTCTGAATCTTGAACCCCCAATCGCACATCGGTCATCAAGCTCTTCGCCGGTTAACTCGCCAATGCGCACGAGGATCTCGAACAATTCCTCTGCAGAGCGGGCTTTTCTCGTTTCAGCAGTGAATTGCAGTTGTTGCTCGATCCGCGCGATCGCATCCGGTTTGGCTATTGTCTTGATAGAATCGAGATTCACGATTTCGGTCAGCATCTCCCTGTTGAGAGACTGTGACTGGCCCGACGCCTCCGACCTGGGCTTGTCCTGTTCGTACATATACACTGAAACGAAATCAAACAACACTGTCGAGGCAAATGGTGACGGAAATTCAGTCTGGACAGAGTGAATACCGATCTCACCTGACTCAATCTTATTCATCACCTCTTTGAAGTGCTCGAAGTCGAGCGCATCGTTCAAACAATCGCGGACGGTCTCAATGACGATGGGGAAGTCGTCGTACTTGCGGACAATTTGAAGCAGGTCTCCGGCGCGTAACCTCTGAAGAAATAACGGCGTGCGTTTTCCAACACGTGCTTTCGGCAAAAGGAGTGCACGTTCTGCGTTTTGCCGGAAGAGTGCCCCAAAGAGCGGAGACGTCAACACTTCGTCGAGCACCAACTCTTGCGCTCGTGCAGCCGGGAGATCGGCAAAGAGATCGAGCGGCAACCGCTCGACGTCCGAACATCGGAAGAGGATTCCGTTATCGTTATACAACATCTGAATTTCAATGCCGAGGCGTTCCCGGAGTTGAGAGCAAAGAATGAGACCGAGCAGTCCATTCACTCCACGGCCGAAACATGAATGCACGACAATGCGCGGGTCGCCGATCTCATCGCGAAATCCTTCAACAACAAGAGCGCGGTGCGTCGGCACAATCTTTGTCGCGTCCTTTTGTTGATGCACATACTCAAGGATGTTTCGCGCTGAATGCGAGTCTATGGGAAAATTCTCGCGGAGCCACTCAGGGGTCTGAATACTTCCAGCGGAGACTTCTTCCAAAAATTTTCCGACGCGCTCGCCAAGTTCGAACGTCCTGCCGATGGCTTCGCCTTTCCAGAATGGCATGCGGGCGGGTTGCCCTGGCGCCGGCGCAACGACGATCCTGTTCGCATCGATCTCCACCATCTTCCAGACATTTGACCCGAGGATAAAAGTGTCGCCCGTTCGGCTTTCGTAAATAAACTCTTCATCCACCTCGCCGACTTTTGTTTTCAGATCTTCAAGATAAACGCCATAATACCCGCGATCGGGAATTGTTCCCGCGTTGGTGATCGCCAGATGCGACGATCCTGGCAGCGCTGACAGCGAATTATGAACTTTGTTCCACGAAATGCGGGGCCGAAGTTCACGGAACGCTTCGTTCGTATAACGCCCCGCCAGCATTTGCACAACACTGGTGAATATCTTTTTCGAGAGCGAATGATAACAATACGATTGGCGGACGAGGTCGAACAACTCGTCAATATTCCACTCTTCGACACTCACCATCGATACGATCTGTTGAGCGAGTACATCAAGGCAATCACGAGGGATGTGTGTCTCCTCTATAGCGTGCTCTTGCATCGCTTTGGCAACCACGGTGGATTCGATGAGATCTTCGCGATGGGTGACATAGATTCGTCCTTTACTCGTCGCACTCACTAAGTGTCCCGAGCGGCCTACGCGCTGCAAGCCGCGCGCGATCCCTTTCGGCGACTGCAGTTGGATAACGAGATCAACGCTTCCGATGTCAATGCCCAGCTCGAGGGCAGACGTTGCGACGAGGACCCGGAGATTGCCCGCCTTCAAATCGGTTTCCATTTTCTCGCGGGCGGTGCGCGACATGCTACCGTGATACGCCTGCACGTAAACGCCGGATTTCGGAACCGGGGGAACGAAGTTGGGCGGCGGTTGAGGAACGGCGTAATTGTTAATCATATGTTCCTGTCCCTCGAACAGTTCGTTCAGCTTCGCGGCGGCGCGTTCGGCGAGCCTTCTATTATTGACAAAGATGAGCGTTGTACTGTGTCTCAGGATTGCGCCAACGAGTTGTGGAAAGATAAGGTTCCAAATGCTATCTGTCGGCATCTCGGAAAAATCCTGCGCCACACACACTACCTGCAAATCCATTTTCTTTTTGTAGCCGGCGTCGACAATAGCGACCTCGCGCGGGACTACTTTTCCGTCGCGCCATTCTTGTCCACCTAAAAATCGTGCAATAGTCTCCAGCGGCCTCTGTGTCGCTGACAAACCGATTCGAACAAATGATTCCGCAGCGGCCTTTTCCAATCTCTCCATAGACAACGATAAGTGCACGCCGCGTTTGTTTCCGCTGATCGAATGTATTTCATCGACGATCACATAGTGTACGGTGGAAAAGATTTTCCGTGCCTTCGGCGACGACAACATCAAATAGAGAGATTCCGGCGTGGTGATGAGAATGTCGGGGGGATTTCGTAAAATTGCGGCCCGCTCGGATTGCGTCGTATCGCCGGTGCGCACCGCGCTGCGAAGTCTCATGATATGAATTCCTTGAGCGCGCGCTTCGTCGTGGATACCCTTGAGCGGCAGCTCAAGATTGCGGTGAATGTCGTTATTCAGAGCTTTCAGCGGCGAGATGTAGAGGACCCGGATTCCCCGATGAGAAATGTCATTCCGAGGGACTTTTTTTTTGCGCGACGAAGTATCGTTACCCCTCAGCGTTTGTGTTTCTTCGCTCTCTCCGATATGACCGACCGCAATATCCTCTTCAATGAGATGATTGATACACCAGAGGAATGCCGCGAGTGTTTTCCCCGAGCCGGTTGGGGCGACGATGAGTGTATTCTTTCGGGATGCGATCTGAGGCCAGCCGAGACGCTGCGGCGGACTTGGCTCGCCAAATGCTTTTTCGAACCATGAGCGTACGACGGGGTGAAACGCAAGGAGAGCGCTTGAGTCGATCATGGCATAAAAGTAAGGAATGAAGAGGGGAAGGGCAAGACGCTATGGAGTCAGCTTGAGAAAAAGATTACGATGCGATCGGAAGATCAACCGCCCGCGGCAATCGTACGGTGACTGTTGTTCCCTGACCATGGTCGCTCTGAATGCTGAGCACACCTCCATGCATCTCACACAAATATTTGGCAACAGTAAGTCCGAGCCCGGAGCCCTGCTGCTCGTACACCGTGCGGTCGAACTGAACGTAGGCTCCGATATTGCGGGTTTGCTCCGCAGTCATCCCACGTCCCTTGTCAATAATCATCACGAGAATTGCGTCGTCTTCGTCAACGGTACTGATGTAGACTCTTGTTCCTTTCGCTGAATAGCGGAAAGCATTATCGACGAGCTCTTCCACAATCTTGACGAAATACTGGGGGGAGACTGCTGCCGCACCTGGCCCGAGATGTAGTTCCAGATCCGACGCCCGGCCATTCTCCTGCGCCTTTTCGTTCGTGAGTTCCTCTATTGTGCTTTTCACCTCTGTGCGGCTGCGGAGGAGCAGCTCTTTTTGATTGGGATCCAGACTATGCGAGCCTATTTGCGCATGGATCATATAATTTTCAACGAGGCGTAACAGGCGTTTTCCATTTCTGTAAATTCGCTCTGACATCTTTGCGATTTCCTGCGGTTGCAGATTCTGATAGTCTTTGCGCATGATGTCTGCGAAGCCAAGAATGCCGTTGAGCGGTGTGCGCAACTCGTGAGGGATAGCGGTGCTCATGCGAGCCCGAAGTTCCTGCAGCTTCGCCTCAGCTTTTTCGACCATCAGGCGATGTTTTTTGAGACGGGTGTTGACGGCAGAGATAAGTTCGGAGCTGGAGAATGGTTTCGGGAGGTAATCGTCCGCGCCAAGCTCCATACCCTGACGCATTCCCTGGCGGTCCGGATTGCTCGTCATCAGGATAAAGGGGATTGTCGCCGTCACCGAATCGTTGCGAATGGCGGTGAGCATTTGATATCCATTGACCAGTTCCATTCTTATATCGCAGATGATGAGGTCGGGCAGCGTCGTGCGTGCGAGTTCGATCCCCTCTCCGCCGTTGGTCGCGCCGAGTGCTTCGAATCCATTGGAGCGAAGCACGGCGATAGTCGTTTCTCTCAACGTATCTTCATCATCGATGACGAGAACTTTTGTCATTTGAAGCGGATTAATTCTTAGTTCTGCCCGGGACGTTGGATACTCCGACGCAGCCACTTAGCACGTCAGATGTAAACCGTGGGTCTCTGATGGTCAAAATACAAAAAAAAACCTGAAGTTGCACCAGAGCACCTTAACGCGTGTTGGGCCATTTTGTCTTTGACAAAATGCTTTACCCTAATGAACCGGTGCAAAATCCTTCCCGACGGGTCTACGACCCATCGGGTCGTGGACGATGCGCTCGCGTAGCTCGCTTACTCAGGATGATCATGCATGTTCACGCAGAGTAAGTGGCGCAGTCTTTTTGCGCCACGCATCGAAGGGCGACTGCCGTTGGAAAGTGACCCAATTGCCCTTTTAGGCATTGTTTTGATTTGAATCCAGTAAATCACAGATTGGGCACTGCTTTTTTCCATATCCCTCTAATATTGCGCGGCGCGAGATATCGAGCGAGGTGAATCAGAAAGCCCTTGGGAGGAAGACGAGGTTGGACGAATAAAATTAGACCCCCCTTTATTCAGGAGCTTGCGGAAATTCTCCAGCGTGGAATAACAGATAACTGAAACGGATCTCTGGGCAAAATCTGAGATGATGCCCAGATGAAGGCGTCACATTTTTCTGTGGGATCACTCGACAAGTGTGTGAACTGTTGTGATTATTTCAGAAACATCATCTTCTTCACACTGATGAATCTGCTTTCAGGACCCTCCACTGAGACCGCCTCTAGCCGATAAAAGTACAACCCGGAGGAAACCGAAGGAATCCAGTCGATCTGATAATAGCCGGCATTTTTTGTTCCCTCGTCTAGAGTTTGTCGCTTCTCGCCAAGAATTGTAAAGATCTCCAACTTGACGACGCTGCGGTGCGGGAGAGAATAACGTATCGTGGTGGCCGGATTGAACGGATTTGGAAAATTCTGATCCAAACGGAATTCGGCCGGCAGCAGCAAATGCATGTCGACACCGGTGGCGGGTATTCCGGAACCATACACCCTCATTGTGTCCGATGATCCAAAGGCATTTGAGGCAAAGAAAATCATTCCTGAATCGGTCTTCACAATTGACGGAATAAAATGCAATGTATCTGTGTACGAAGTCCCCGGTAGGATGGTTACAATTTTTTGCTCCACAGTGAAAGCGGCGTTTGTCGACGTGAAAGAAGAAATCTGCAGGGTATCGTTACCCTGATTCTCAATTGAGTATGTCGTGTCTCTATGCTGACCGATTTTCACCGCTCCAAATTGGATAATCTTCGCACTGAAAACTGCCACAGGTGTGCCTGCGGACCGACCATATATTCGGATACTGTCCGGCGAAGTCGGGCTAGTGCTGTGAATTATCACAAACGCAGAATCAAGTCCGGGAGTGCTCGGTGAATACCGAACAGAGTCTGCAACCGTATCTCCCGGGGCAACGAACATCGTCAATGATGGGAAAGTAAAAACGTTTTGTGTCGAGAGAACCGCAAGAATCTGTAAGGTATCTGTTCCGAGATTTGAAATTGCGAATGTTGTGTCTTTTTGTTGACCCACTTTGACCGTCCCGACTCGAAGGGTCTTTGGGCTCACACTGGCCTGAGCATTGCTTGGAGTAATGCCGAATCCCACAATCCTGATCGTATCGGGCGAACTGAAACTATTACTGACGATGAAGAGGAAAGCCGAGTCGGCTGCCGTTGTCGTCGGTTCATATCTGATTGTATCGACGATCGAATTTCCCGGCAGAATACTGAAGGCGGAAAGACGAGGAGTGAAAAGTGTCCGGCTTGAACTAACGCTTGATACTTTGAGCGTGTCTGATCCGGTATTGGAAATAGTGAGCGCGGTATCTTTTTTCGTACCGACTTTAACCGATCCGAATTGAATTGGTCTGGGAGTGAAACTGGCAATCGCCGCGACGATTCCGTTCCCGGAAACACGAACAGTGTCCGGGGACGTGAGATCGTTGCTTGCATAAAAAACGAGCCCCGAGAATGTGCCGGCAGATGCAGGAGTGAAACGAATCGTATCCGATCGACTCTTTCCCGGACCAATCTTAAAGGTCGATGAACGGGGAACGAAGGCGGCGAGGTTCGATGTGACGGAAGAGACTCGGAGCGTATCGTTGCCGGTATTATAGATGGTTATGAGTGTATCTTTCGATTGCCCTTTGATCACGGCGCCGTACGCAACATTTGCGGGGACCAGCGAGAGAATCGCCTGGGGCGCACCTCCTCCACTTTGAATTGCAAACGTCCAGGTTGCGGATGTTAAGGTATCCTTGCGGTCTGTGACCTTGACATACCACGAATACGTCTGGCCCAAGGTCACCCGGCCGTTAAGATTCAGCGAAAATCGAATATTCGTCGTGTCCCACTTCTGTGCCCCGATGCGGCTGATGACAGTAGATTTTTTGGTAAAAGTTGTGTCGAATCCGGGGCCATAAATCCGGAACGAAAAGAATAACGAGTCGTCGTTGACATCGTTGCAGTACCCGACACGAAATGGAATCGGAGAAGCCGCGCTGTAACTCACGCCGTTCTTTGGATCGAGGAGCGATCCGTCGCCTCCCCACGTGGGCGGGTCGTTTGAATTGATGACATTGATAGTCCACGAGTCATAATAGGTGGCCGTGGGAGGAGTCGTTTTTACGATCTTCACATCCGCCGCTCGCGTCGTGCCGGCCACAGCAAACGTCGGCATGCCGGTAACTTTGCCTGTGCTGTTTATGCTGAGGAAGAATGGATTGACCAGCAGCGTGTAGGTGAGGCCGCTCGTGATTGGCACGCCATTTTGATCAACCACGACCACCTGGTAACTTACCCCTTGCCCCGGTCGCATGGATGTTGGGGGAATCGAAGTGACTTCCGCCGAGCGCGGATGGATCGCCCAAAGAATAAAGCTATTGGTATCAACAGAGGGCCGGCCGTAGACATCCAGAGCATAGAATCTCGCCTGCCACCACCCGGCATCGTCGTCCTGAGGAATGCCGACAACAGTTCCATGCGACACTGACGCTCCAAACCAGGGATAATTCACCCAGAGAGTACGATACATCACCACATCTCCGTTGACGGTATTATCATCAACGGCGAGGAACGGTTTGGACTCGAAATTCTGGCCAATCACCGCGACGTAGTTGGAGTCGCTTTTTGTAAGAAGGCGGGGCGGAGTGTTCTGCGCTGGCGTGAACGTGATATTACGAAATCGGCGCATTAAGCGTAATTCAGCTTCACGATTCCTGATTCCCCAGCCATTGTAATTTGTAAAAAGAGCTGTACTCGCATCAGATTCTGCTGCATCTCCAAAAATCGTTGCTCCTTTGGGATAACCAAGAGAATCTTGAATGCTAAAATATGCTTCAAACAAATTAGCCTGGATTTCCTCAGCATCCGGAATACCATTTTTGTTGAAGTCGTCTCTAGACATGAGACCAATTGGTTCTGTAAGGCCGATATTTGTAATATCTCTAGTTTGAAATCCAAGCTCGAGTGCAACAACAGGTTTTGAAGGATATCGATCGACTACTTTTTTTACATACGTAGTAAGAAAAGTTTTAAATAAATTTTTAAAATAACTTACTGTATTAACAGTAGTTGTACTTGTATAATTTGCAGTAGTAGGTCGTACTGCATCATAGAGACTAAGTCCGATAATATCAAAATTGGCATCTTCCCACAGATTATGCCAGGTTGTGTCGGTTTTAGTACTAGTTATTGCGCGCTTCCAAGTACTTGCGTGCATGTAGTAAGCTATTTTACCAGAATAATTATTACGAACAGAATCAACGAGGGCCTTAACCTGAGTTTTATAATTTACCGTATATTTAGTTCCAATATTTGAAGTTCGAAATAATTCCTG
This sequence comes from Bacteroidota bacterium, assembly GCA_020052095.1. Taxonomy (GTDB): domain Bacteria; phylum Bacteroidota; class Ignavibacteria; order UBA10030; family UBA8401; genus JAGVPT01. The sequence goes on from JAGVPT010000028.1 coordinate 18,681, forward strand.
AGATTCACCACCTACTTCAAACATTTCAACACCTAATTCCTGACATAATTTTGCGTGATAGATTGCTACATTGGTATAGCTTGCCCAAAACGAACTGACAAAATTCTGATTATTTGCATTTAATCTAAAGAATTCCTCGATGCTTGCATCGGGGTCATAAAGTACGATCGGATTTTTTATTCAACCAAGATACCTCGACGCTTGCGTCGAGGAGA
>JAGVPT010000208.1 GCA_020052095.1 Bacteroidota bacterium
AAAATGAAAATCAATTTGTTGCGAGCATTTCTATAACCCCGTGTGCCAAAAATGAGTAAAAATCTCGTCTGATCACTCCTATATCGGATTTGAGGGATGTACGGTAGTGGTTCGTTTTAGCGAGATGTAGGACATCTAGGTAATTGACCTTGAAGAATTTTTCAAATAGCTACGATTTTTCGAGCAAGATGTCCTGCATCTTCTTGAAAAAAGCAAAGTGTACCACTACCCGATGTATGTCCAACTAAGCGATGCCATGATTTTCTGAATTGAATTCGCTGGAACTTGCTAACGCCTGCACCCGGAATAAATGCAGTCATGGCATCACATTGTAATTTGCGGTTATTTCTTGAAACAAGATCGCGAAATGTTTACATTTTCACTATTCAGTCATCACTTCGACAGAAAAAAATCCGGGAAACGGTACATGATAAGTGCTCGAGTCGTGTTCGCCCTAATTCTTTTGATAATAATCCTTTTATCGCCGACTGTCTCACTCCCTAACACACGAAGGGTTTTCTGCAACTGACTACGCTCAGGCGGAACATTCTTCTGTTAAAGCCGCAAAATCTTTCTAAGAAAATCACTCTGATGACCCGGTTCGGCATTATACTCCTGATCCCTTTCTCTTTATCGCTATCACAAACAGTTCAGACGATTTTCGGTACTGTCGTCGATGCCTCGAACAACAAGCCGTTGCGCGCGGCAACCGTCCGGATCGCCGGTTCATTGAACAAAGGGACGATTACAAACGATCGTGGTCAATTCCGAATCCCTCTGCCAACGGGCATGTATACGATCATTGTAAGCTATGTCGGTTACCGATCCGACACCGTCCAAACCACGACGACGAACGAACGCGAACTCCATGCCGCGTTGTCGCCCGAAGCGATCAAATTGCCCGAGGTGGTGATCACCGATGAAGACCCGGCCGTCGCCATCATCCGCCAGGCGATCGAGAGCAAACCAAAATGGATGAGTGCGCTGAAAACGTTTCAATGCGAGGCCTACAGTCGCAATACGATCAGCCTCGATACCACAATAGGCGCCATCGTTGAATCGTACGGGACGGTGTACTGGCGCGCAAACGATTCGCTCCGTGAAGTCGTTCACCAAAAACGGCAGACAAAAAATTTGCCTGTGGGTGATATCGTGAATACTGTCGGACAAGTGACGAATTTCAACGATGACACCATCCGCACCGGCGGATTCAAATTCGTCGGACCGACGTCGGTAGATGCTTTTTCATACTATGATTACAAACTTCTGAAAACCCGATTGATGGACGGAATGGAAGTGTACGACATTAAAGTCATTCCGAAATCCCGCGTGCGCCCGCTTTTCTCCGGTGTCATTTCAATTGCAGAGAGAAGTTACGCCGTCATTAGTGTAGACTTTGAGCCAAACGAAGCATACACGTTCCCTTTTGTGAAAGAGATCAAGTTTCACTACCAGCAACAGTTTCGATTGTATGAGGAAAGGTTCTGGATGCCGGTGGATTACCGTGTAGAAGGGCACGCGAGAATCGGGCTGACCGGAATCACGATCATAAAATTTTCATTCAATCGTTACGTCGTGATGTCCGACTATCTCATCAATCCGGTGTTTGCCGATACTCTCGCCAAATTGCCGCGTCTCACCGTCGCTCCCGAAGCTGCCACATTCGATTCATCATACTGGGTGCAACATGCGCTTCTTCCACTGAACCCGGACGAAGAAATTGCGTACAAACAGCTGGACAGTACACAGACTCTCGACAAGCAACTAGAAAAGAAGACAGGCGTGCTGAGCGCATTAGGGAACGGGATAGATGGCATTTCATACGTCGATGTACGCTTCAATCGCGTGGAGGGGTTGTTTCTCGGTGGAAAAATACTGCTCGATTCGCTCACAAACTCACTTCTCCTTCGGGGCAACCTTGGGTATGGATTTGCGGACAGGATGTGGAAGTACTCAGTGGGAACGACGTTCTACTTCACAGCGAATCGTTCGTTCGGCATCGGCGTCGATTTCTATCGGAAACTCGATAATCGTCCTGACGAAAACTATTATCACGACATACAGATTTTTTTCGGCTCGCTTTTTTCGAAAGATGACTACCGCGATTATTTTCTTTCGAGGGGGTGGCGGAATTTTCTCCAGGGAAACTTTCTCTACAAAGGAAAAACACCTAATCTCACCGTCGAATTCGGATTTAACAACGAACAGCAATCGTCGCTTCTCCAGAACACAGATTTCAGTTTGCTGGGAAGGGGGAAGCACTACCGGGGAAATCCGGCGATCGTGGAGGGAACGCTCCATGCTCTTACGTTGACGGCGGAGTACGGAAATACACTGCAGTATCTTTTCAGCAATCCGTATCTCACGGCGCATGGAATGGTTGAATATTCGTCACACTCTCTGTTGAAAAGCGATTTCGATTTCACGCGGATCAGCGGCGACGTGAAAGCCAAATTCCCGACATACAATCTCGATCTGATTTTCAATCCGACATTGTCCATCAGCCTTTCCGGCGGAATCGTTACAGGTACACCGACGCCGCAACGTATGTTTGATCTGGAATCAAGTTACTATGGTTCCGCGTGGTTTGGAACTTTACGCGGCGCGCGCGTGAAGGAATTTTCCGGAGACAGGTTCGTTTCCGTGTCGGTCGAGCATAACTTCCGGCGTGTTCCGTTGCTTTCAACCGGCATACCATTTCTGTATGAAAACAATCTCGAGATCGTCGTTTTCGGTTCGATTGCGCAATCGTGGCTCTTGTCGTCCCGGCAAAATCTTCTCTCGTCTGGTGTTGCAACCGATGGCTGGTATTACGAGATGGGTCTAGGCGTGAGCCGCATTCTTGATTTGTTCCGCCTCGATCTGACGTGGCGCGGAAAAGAACCTCGCGGTTTCGTGATAACACTCGGTATTGCGGATTTTTTCTAACGCAACATAAGTCAGACCATCGTATCACACAATAGCGGAAGGAGAAGACCATGTTTGTCGGACATTTTGCAGTCGCTTTAGCAGCTAAGAAAGCTGCTCCGAAGACGTCGTTAGGAACGCTGGCAATTGCCGTTACATTTGTCGATTTGCTTTGGCCTGTGTTCTTATTGCTCGGAATCGAGCATGTCCGAATTGATCCGGGTAACACTGCGTTTACGCCGCTCGACTTTTATGACTATCCCATTTCGCACAGCCTACTCACAACTATCGGATGGTCGATCGGGTTTGGATTGGTTTATTATGTTCTTCGCCATTCAATAAAAAGCGCGTTGATCCTCGCAGGGTGCGTGGCGAGCCACTGGGTGCTTGATTTTATTTCACATCGTCCGGATATGCCTCTCATGCCGGGCGTTAACAAGTACGTCGGCCTGGGATTATGGAATTCTGTGCCGGCTACAATTATTGTCGAAGGGACAATCTTCGCAATTGGAATTTTGATATATTTACGTTCAACTACCGCGCTTGACCGCACTGGACGATACGCATTCTGGTCGTTCGTCGTTTTTCTGGTGCTCGCATGGCTTGGAAGTGCCGCAGCGAGCCCGCCGCCAAACGTGACCGCTCTCGCTATCGGCGCACTCTCTGCGTGGTTTCTTATTGTGTGGACCTATTGGATTGACAGGCACCGTCGGTTGGCATCGGATGTTAAACCAAAGAGTGCCTTGCAGTAATTTCGTCTTCTGTTTTCACCTTCTATGTTTCAGTAAGGACATTTCAAAAAATTTCCCTTGACTTCCACCCGCAAATTCGGGTATCGTTTGCGACAAATCCATTGAGGATTTTTTCCTCCCAAAATACTCTTTGAGTATCCTCCTCGCTTAAAACCTTCTGAAAGTTTTTGAATTCCTTTTCCGGTTCATTCGGCATTTTCTCGCAAGCCGATGCGAATAACAAAGAAATAGCTTGACTCTTACTCCCCCCTTAGTTATACTTCCCTCAACAAAAGAACAATTTTAGTTACAACAGTCGCTAGGCTTCTGGGGCAAGCAAATGGCGAGTGAGTAAAAAAATCCCAGTTCTCGCACGCACGCCGCAACGGGCGTATGTGGAGGGCTGGGATTTTTTTTGTTCTAGAAGATGAAATGGTGAAGACTATGAAAAGGTTCGGTCATCTATTGTTTCCTGCTCTTTTATTTTTGAGTGCAGCATTTGCTCAACAGCAGCAATGGAAGTTTGCCAATGGACCTTATGCTGGCGAAGTGCATAAATTTGCAGTTGACCGCTACCAAACAAACATAATATATGCAGCAGTGACCGGAGGGAATGGCTTATATAAAAGCACAAATGCTGGTGCCACGTGGTTTGATATTGGTCCTGAACGAGAAACAGGATCGCTTGAACCGACCGTTGCTCTTGATCCAAAAAATCCATCAATCGTCTATTTTGGATATGAATACTTCGGTATCTTAAATAAATCTACCGATGCTGGAGCAACATGGCAGCAGAAGTTTCTATTAAAAGATAGTGTCCGCCATGAGATAAGAAGTATCGCTATTGATCCATTTTCAACTAACATCCTTTACGTTGGTCTCCAATATGAAAACAATAGAACTGTATGGAAATCAACAGACGAAGGAGAAACATGGAGTGTTAAAACTTCCGGAATCCCAAAACGGGACAGCACGCAGGGAACACATAGCACTTCAGCGATAAAAATTAACCCACTCAATTCTTCAGTGCTTTTTGCCGATGCATCGCTTGATGGACTCTACAGAAGCGACGATGCAGCTGAAACCTGGCGCTACATAGGTTTTGGAAATACTTTTGTGAGAGATATTGAAATTTTGCCGTGGGATACTGCGACGGTTTTGGTTGGCACATGGGCGGGGCTTTTTAAATCCACTGATGGGGGAACAACATGGTACTCGCCTTTTCTTGGTTATGATACTCGCTGCATCGAAATTGATACGAACGCAAAGATGTTGTACGTGGGTACGAGGGAAAATGGAGCCTACAAAAGCATCGATAACGGAGAGACATGGATCTCAATAATTAATCCGGAAATTCCTATCTCAAAATCAATGGCACTGGATGTCTTTGACGTAGCAGTTAATCCTCAAGAATCAAATAATCTGTATTTAGGAACCGGCATAGGTCCCTATAAAAGCACAGACGGTGGAAATAGCTGGGTACAAAGCTTTGATGGAATGAGGAATTTTTATGCGTTTGATATTAAAATATCGCCATCAAATACTTCTATCGTTTACGCTACAGGGGGGATGGGAGTACATCGGAGTACGGATCACGGGGCAACCTGGAAATACATTGGAGCGCGGGGATATTTTACTAAAATTACCATTGATCCTGTTGATCCAAATATCGTTTATGCTTCTATTGACGGAATAGATTTGACATATTATTTTTATCGAACCACCAATGGTGGCCAGACATGGACTGTTGCTTCAGCTATACGCAGTCCCACATTTATTCCGTTCATTGAGATTGACCGGAGCCCTCAGCGAGCAGTATATACTTCAACGTACAATCAATTTCTCAGAAGTTTTGATTACGGTTTAACGTGGGAAACTATTCAAGCACCAATAATCCCAATTTCAATTGCTATTGCAAATGATAACCCAAATCTACTTTATATTAGTTCGCGATTTGGAGAAGTATACAAAAGCCTTGACCGTGGCGAAACATGGGATTCCTTAGCGCTTGCTACTTCTGAAGAACAAACAATTGTGTTTCTTGATCCGATGAATTCACAAACCGTGTATGCTAGAGTATATGGCAAAGGCGTTTACAAAAGCACGGATGGAGGTCTAACATGGATGGAAAAGAATAATGGATTGGAAAGTCTTAACTACAATATATCACACGGTAACATTTCTCTTGTCAATCCTACCAATCCTGAAGAAATTTTTTTAGTAACGTATAATGCAATTTATCAAACATCAAATGGCGGCGATGAATGGCAATTAATGGAACTGAACCTACCATCTTCGACGGTTTTTACACTTGCTCTTGCTATAGATACAACCGGAGGGAAAAAACTTCTTACAGGCAGTAATCAATTCCCCGGCGTATATATGCTTGACTTAATAACATCTGTTGAGGAAAATGGGTATCACCAATTACCTCGTTCTTTTGAGTTATACCAGAATTATCCCAATCCTTTCAATCCGATGACAACAATTAAGTTTATCTTACCTCAAACAACAAATATTACCTTAGAAATTTTTGATGTACTCGGGAGAAGAATAAAAACACTTCTCAATGCTCGCGTGACAAACGGCTTACATTCAATATCGTGGGATGGAACAAATGAAAAGGGAGAGAACATGGCAAGCGGCATGTATATCTATCGTTTAACTACCGACACATACCGTGAAAGCAAAAAGATGATGCTTATTCATTAATTTTGTTAGGAGGTGATTTCCGCTTTTAAAAAACAAAAGCCCTGAGGCAGATTCCCAACACAAATAAATCCCTCGCAAGGAAAATATCAATGAAGGAAAGTCTTTCCTTCAGGGCTTTGCTTTTCTAATAAACAACAATATTTTCACAAAAACAATTCTTCGTAGGAGGAAGTATGAAAACGAAACTTATTTTGTTGTTGTACGCCCTTGCATATTTTCTTGCAGTGCAGAGTGTAAATGCGCAGAAGTTGAGCAAAGAACTTGAACAACAAATTGCTCAAGCCGCTCCTACTGATTACATTCGAGCGGTAATTGCGATGACGGACAAGGTGCCCGTATCGGAAATAATCGGCTTGGCTAATGGTAAAAGCAAAACAGAGGCGAGAAAAGTTATTACCGCCCGCATAAAAGAATTTACCTCACTATCTCAGAAAGCTGTAATGGATGTTCTTAAAACAGCAGAAGTTGCAAGTGAAGTGAAAAATATACACACCATCCGTTCCATAAATAAAATCGTGATAGAAGCCAAGAAGGCATTTTTTTCAACGATTCAAGGCAGGAACGATATAAGTTTAATCTATTACGAAAAACCTGCACTGGCTCTTTGTGCAAATACATGGAACGTCGAAAAAATTAATGCTCATAAAGTGTGGGCACAAACAGGTTTTACAGGAAATGGAATCAAGGTGGGTGTGTTAGATACAGGAACTGATTATGATCACACAGATTTGCATGGAAACATTTGGAATAATCTTGGTGAGGATTACGATAATGACGGTCATACGCTTGAATGGAATGGCTCACACTGGGTGCTTGATCCTGGAGACATTAATGGTGTTGATGACGATGACAACGGCTATGTTGATGATTTGATTGGATATGATTTCAGCACTTATGCTCAAAGTCGTGATAATAATCCGATGGACGATAACGACCATGGTACTCATGTTTCAGGAACAATAGCAGGAAATGGTTCTGCCGGAACGCAAACAGGTGTAGCAAAAGAGGCAACATTAATGGTCTGTAAGGTGTTAACCGATGGCTATGGCTATCCTTCTGATGCAATGGCAGCGATAGATTATGGTAGGGAAAATGGGGCTGACGTATTAAGCCTTAGTATAGGTTGGAGATATGGATATTATCCAGATCCTAGAGCAGATTTTCGTTCTGTTTGTGATCTTGCAATTGCTTCAGGAGTCGTGATGTGCATTGCTGCAGGTAATGAATGGGGCGATCCATCATATGCAGTACCCCATAATATTAGAACTCCTGGTGATGTTCCATCAGTTATTACAGTTGGTGCAACGGATGTAAATGATGTGATTGCATATTTCAGCAGCCGGGGCCCTGTTAGCTGGTCAGATGTACCTGGCTATTATGACTATTCATATCCTCCCGGTCTTCTTAAACCGGATCTATGTGCTCCGGGTGTGAGTGTCACTTCTACTCTACGTGGCGGTGGCTATGTAGGCGGTTCACCTTGGAGTGGCACGTCCATGGCAACACCTGCAGTTAGTGGAACGGTTGCATTAATGTTGCAAGCAAATCCTTCACTTACTCCCGCCCAGGTAAAGGATCAGATTCAGAAAATGACAATTGAATTGGGGCCGAGTGGGAAGGACAGTCTTTACGGTTCAGGAAGAGATGAAGCATTTCAGTCTGTTCTTCTCTCCCTTGCCTACGCCAACAAATCCACCATATACTCAGCCTCAGCTGGCAACAACGATCATACGTTGGAACGCGGACGGTATGGTAAACTGCATGAAGTGTTTGCCAGCGGCGGAGAAATTTTTTACCGCCGAAGCAGTGATAATGGTTCAACGTGGGAAATCACCTCACGGCTTAGTGCCGGTAATGGAGCAAACGAGTTACCATCTATCGTGTCCGGTTACGGATACCCGTACGATAACTTGCGCACTGTATGGCATCGCAAAATCGATAACTATCACTACGAAATCTGGTTTGCGTACAGCACAAATATGGGGGCAAGCTGGTCGAGTCCCGCAATTGTTACAGGCGCTTCGAACGTAACAGTTACATCCTACCAGAGTAACTCAAGTGGAGGACCGGGACCAACTCCGGTTATTGGAAGTTACATGCGGGGAGGGAATGAAGGAACTCCTGCATATCTTCTTGTGTACGCAGCTCAAGAAGGCTTACGCTATCGGTTGGCATATAGCAACAATGCGACGTGGTATACACCATCCCCAGACATTATTCCTGGAAGCGAAGGATATTACGACTCTGAAGAAGGTCAATGGTACACAACAATTTGGTATCCTTGCTTGGTAAGTTACAATAGTCAAGATTATCGGGTAAACTTAACATATGATGATCGCTACGGGCATGTGTATTCACAGTATTACTATAGCGAGGACTACCCCGTTTGGTCAAGTCGAGCAATTGCGGATTGGACGGGAAGTTATCCTCGTTATTCGTCAATAGGTCTTGATTATGCCAACAACATGTTAGGTGTCTGGACATCCTGGAACGGAAGTCAGTACATCACAAATTTTCGGTACGGTTACTCAGATGGTTCATGGTCAACGTGGACAAGGCAATGGTCGATTACAGGTGCGAATTCTTTTCTTCCGGTGGTAACGTACTATAACAAAGGAGGTGGGTATCCATACGGCATTGATATTCTATGGTACACTTCCAATAATCAAATCCACCAGCGAAAATATTACGGTGTGGGCGATATTTGGTACGAATATCAAATTGCATCGAACAGCATGTTTGCCAACATCACACATGAACGATATGATTCCGGACTTCCCAAACACGTGTGGACAGATCAAAGCGCGTCGCCGTACGTAATGATGCTTGGCTCCCAAAACTTGCCTAAAACATCTGAACCACTGGCGTCGGGTGAATTTCACCGTGCAGCAGAGCTTACGAATACCATTGACAACTCGCATTTGAAATTTGAACTGAGTCAACCCATCATTACAACGGCTTCCGGTCAATTGATTTCGGTTCCATTCAAGCAATACGACTATACAAAAAAACTATCGTTGTCAACGTCGAATATTTTTGAATATCTCCAAACGGAAGAAGTAACAATGCCGTCTAATGCAAAAGATATTTCATTCGCCGTAAACATCACTGCATCCGTGCCGGATACCATGAAAAATGGAAAGTTAAATCTTGATAAGAAAACGGCATTTACCGGAATTACTGCCGAGCTTTTTGTGAAAGATAAGGCGGCATCAATTAGAAGCAGTGGCACGACCGTCTTGGGAAATGAAAAAGGGATTCACAAATTCTCGAAGTCATTCACTATTCCAGCGGGTGATTTAGCAGGGGGAAAGATCACGCTGATGCCAAACGTGAAACTTACAGGGAAGTTCAATGAAAATGATTTAACATTTTCATTGGTGAATATTTCCATTGAAGGCGGCTCTTCTGGCTCTCCCCAACCGCAACCATTACTTGCGGAAGGATTGCCTGCTAACGTAAATCTTGCTCAAAACTATCCCAATCCGTTCAACCCCGTAACTTCAATTGCGTATCGTG
>JAGVPT010000205.1 GCA_020052095.1 Bacteroidota bacterium
CCTCGGACATAGTACAGCTCCTTTCTCTCGAGCTGTAAGTTGCCAATTACTGACATTTCTATCGAGTCATATCACTGACATTTTTAACGAGTCTGTACAGGCAAAATAACGAATATTTCACTTGACAAAAGGCAGGAATTTCTTATCTTTTTTATGAGCAACAAATCGGATAATCCATCATCCATACTGTACCGGGCATGTTGAGACGAAATCACTCAAAAATGAGTAATCTTTCACTCTTGACGTCAGAAGATTTCCCCCTTTCTGGCGCTGGGACCCCTCTTTTCGTCACCGGCATCACTATTATTTTGGGAAACCTAATCGCTATTCTAAGCCTAATTATTCTAGGCTAAGAATAACCAGAGGTTACTCCAAAACACCCCACAGCACAATCTCCAAAGTCAAAATCTGAAAAAGGCGTAACCTCCGGAGTAAACCACCTATTCCATAGGCATCGCTTTATGAATGCCGCCCGGATTTCATTCACTAACAGAGATGTCACCATGCCACATCAAAAAGAAACCAGCCCGCCCAGCCAGAGCCGATTAATGACCGGATCGGAGATTTTCGTCCGGTCATTGATAGCCGAGGGAGTTGAAATAGTATTTGGATATCCCGGCGGTGCGGTTATCGGAATCTACGACGCGTTGCATGACATTTCCGATATTAAACACATTCTCACGCGGCACGAACAGGGAGCCGTCCATGCAGCTGAAGGATATGCCAAAGCGAGCGGCAAACCAGGTGTCGCCTTGGTGACGTCGGGCCCCGGCGCGACCAATACAGTAACAGGAATTGCAGATGCTTACATGGATTCCGTGCCCATAGTCGTATTTACAGGACAGGTGCCGTTGAAACTGATAGGAAACGACGCATTTCAAGAAGCAGACATCGTTGGAATTACACGCCCAATTACAAAACATAACTACCTTGTGCGCGATGTCAATGAGCTTGCCACTACCATTAAAGAAGCATTCTATGTCGCAACGACTGGTAGGCCGGGCCCCGTTCTGGTCGATTTGCCCAAAGATGTTATGGCGAGCAAGGCGACTTTTGACTACCCGAAGAAGATCTCCATGCGTTCTTACAATCCGCACGTTGAAGGCCACATGAAACAGCTTGAGAAGGCGATAGCATTGATCGCGAAATCGAAGCGGCCGGTTCTGTACGTTGGCGGAGGCGCGATTCTCTCCAACGCATCGGACGAATTGAAGGAATTTGCCCGGAAGACACGTATTCCGGTCACAACAACGTTGCACGGACTTGGCTCCTATCCGGAGAATGATGAATTGTCCATGGGAATGCTCGGGATGCATGGCACGTGGTACTCGAATACCGCAGTCCACTATTGCGACTTGCTCATCGCGGTTGGCGCCCGGTTTGATGACCGCGTTACCGGAAAAACCGAGGCTTTTGCCGCAGAGGCGAAGAAAATTCACATAGACATCGATCCGTCTGCGATCAGCAAGAACGTTAAAGTCGACGTTCCCATCGTTGGTGATATGAAAAAAGTTCTCGCAAAATTGATACCGATGGTTGAAGCGCTTGACACGAAAGATTGGCTTCAGACGATCAAGCAGTGGAAATCTGAGCATCCGCTTCGCTACAGAAATGGAAAACTAATTCGGATGCAACATGTTATCCAAAAAATCGGAGAGATCACGAAGGGCAATGCTGTGATGGTCACGGACGTTGGTCAGCACCAGATGTGGGCTGCACAGTTTTTCAAATACATCCATCCTCGAACGCACATTACTTCGGGCGGATTGGGAACAATGGGGTTTTCGTTGCCGGCTGCTATGGGAGCAGCGTTTGCACGGAAAGACCTGCCGATCATATCGGTGAGCGGCGATGGTGGCATACAAATGAACATCCAAGAGATAGCCACATGCGTTGAGAACAAGGTGCCGGTGAAGATCTTCATCCTGAACAATGGCTACCTCGGCATGGTGCGACAGTGGCAAGAATTGTTTTGGCGGAAGCGCTATTCGCAAGTAGCGATGTTTAGCCCGGATTTTGTCAAGCTGGCGGACGCGTACGGTTGCCCCGGATTCCGGGCAAGCACCACGGATGAAGTGGAAGATGTCATCAAGAGTGCTTTGGCGGTGAAGGATGGTCCCGTTATTGCAGAATTCAAAGTTGTCCAAGAGGACAACGTGTATCCGATGATCCCTGCAGGACAAACGTGGAATGAAATTATCGATTTCCCGGAAGAAGAATTATCTAACGTTGCTGGAGAGGACCTGGAATCGGAAGAATTAGTAACGCTAACCAAAGGATGACGACAATGAGTGTGGTTTCTGAGAAACACCCTGAAATGCTTGACGGACAGACTCACAAGCATACAATTTCACTGCTTGTCGAGAATAAATTCGGCGCCTTTAACAGAATCGCCGGCCTGTTTGCCGCCAAAGCCTACAATATAGACAGCCTGACTGTCGGCCCGACGGAGGATGATTCGGTCTCACGCATGACCATCGTTACGCGTGGAGACGATGGAGTGATTGAGCAAATCATCAAGCAGTTGAATAAGCTTATCGATACGCTGAAGGTGACAGACCTGACGCACGAGAATTTCGTCGAGCGCGACCTGGCACTTATCAAAGTGCAAACGACGACGGAATCGCGCTCCGAGATCATGCAGGTGGTTGAGATTTTTCGCGCGAAAATCATCGACATCAGTTCCAAGACCGTTACGATAGAAGCCGTCGGCAGCCAGCAGAAGATTGACGCAATTATTAAGATGTTGAAACCGTTTGTGATCAAGGAAATGGCGCGCACGGGAAGAGTAGCCCTGAAGAGAGAATTCCAAGGTGAGGTAGATTGAAGACGTCATGGAACGAAATAAACGTTCAGAAAAATTTCCCACTATACGATCCGCGATTTGAGCATGACGCGTGCGGCACGGGCTTCGTTGCAAACATTTCGGGTAAGAAGAGCAACAAGATCCTTAAACGCGCGCTAAACGCCGTCTGCAATGTTACCCATCGCGGGGCAGTGGATGCGGATGCGCAGACCGGAGATGGATCTGGAATCTTGACTCAGATTCCGCATAAGTTCTTTCTGTCAAATGTTCCTGATCTGTCTTCTCAATTGCAGGGCGAGTCTGACCTTGCCGTCGGAATGCTGTTTATGCCGCACACGACGGAACATGCATTTACTGTGGCCAAGACGCTCGTAGAGTCAGTCATCCGCAAACGCGAGTTACGTCTTCTGGGGTGGCGAATTGTGCCGACTGATTCGTCTTATTTGGGTGACAAAGCGGCCGCAACGCAGCCGAATATTCGTCAGGTGTTAGTTGGAAAACCGCCGCACTTGACCGCGGCTGAATTTGAGCGCGCACTCTATATTTGTCGCAAGGAAATTGAACGGGAGGTCACGAATGCTTCTATAAATAACTTCTATGTTGCGTCGTTTTCCAGTGGGACGATCGTCTATAAAGGACTCATCACGCCGACGGCGCTCGATAAATTTTACACCGATCTGCAATCACCCGACTACGAAACGGCGCTTGCCATCTTTCATCAGAGATTTAGCACGAACACGTTTCCACGCTGGGAGCTTGCTCATCCGTTTCGCATGCTTGGGCATAACGGGGAAATCAACACGATCCAGGGAAACAGGAACTGGACAAAAGCGCGCGAGGCAGAATTGTCCTCCCGTTTTTGGAGAGATGATATTGAACTGCTGAAGCCGATTCTTCAGCCGAACGCAAGCGACTCAGCAAACGTCGACAACGCGCTTGAAGCGCTTACGCTCTCGGGCAGAAATATTCTCCATGCGATGTTGATGCTGGTGCCGGAGGCGTGGCATTCTTCGCATCGGGTTGAGCCTTCAGTCCGAGGGTTTTTTGAATATCACGAGAGCTTCAGCGAACCATGGGATGGTCCAGCGGCTTTGATTTTCAGCGACGGCGTAACAGTCGCCGCCTCTCTCGATCGTAACGGCCTCCGTCCGTGCCGGTACAAAATTACGAACGATGGCCTCATCGTTGTCGGTTCAGAGGTCGGACCGGTCGACATGGATGATGCCACCGTAGTGAAGAAAGGAAGGCTCGGGCCGGGCCAGATGATTGCGGTGGATACGGCACGAGGAGTCCTGCTGAAGGACCTCGACATTAAAAGGGAAATAGCGTTGCAACAACCGTACAAACAATGGGTAGACACGCATTTATATCGTCTCAGCGAACATGTGAAGCCAGAGTACCGAACGACAACCGCATTGTCCGTTGAAGAGACGCTCCGTTTACAGCTTTGTTACGGTTACAGTTCGGAGGAATTGAATCTGATTTTTCTTCCGATGATCGAAGAAGGAAAGGAGCCGGTTGGTTCAATGGGAGACGATGCTCCGCTTGCCGTGCTGTCGCGTCAGCCGAAGCTGCTCTCGTCATATTTCAAGCAGCAATTTGCCCAGGTTACAAACCCGCCGATTGATCCGATCCGGGAAAAGTTGGTGATGTCGTTGACGGGCAAGCTTGGACTCCGACGAAACTGGTTCGGCGAAACACCCGAGCATGCGAAGCAGGTGCAGATCAACAGTCCATTTCTATTCGATAACGAACTCGATGCTCTGCGCTCTATCGAAGACGCTGCATTTCAATCTACCACACTCTCCACATTGTTTTCGGCGGGAGAAGGGTGTGACGCGGCAGAAAGAAAATTGGAAACGTTGTGTGTTGAGGCTGAACGAGCTGCCGATGAGGGAAAGTACCTTGTCGTTCTCAGCGACCGCGGAGTAGACCAGAAGAATGCCGCCTTGCCGATGCTACTCGCGACTGGAGCGGTTCATAATCATTTGATCAGAAAGAACAAGCGCCTGAGGCTGAGCGTTGTAACGGAAACGGCAGAACCGCGGGACATCCATCATTTTGCTACGTTAATCGGATACGGCGTCAATGCCATCAACCCCTATCTTGCGCTGGAAACAATTCGTCGTCTTGTGGAGACGCGCGGCGATGCGTCCCTCACACATGAGGAGGCGTTTAAGAATTTTAAGGTCGCAATAGAGAGTGGCATCTTGAAGATCATTTCCAAAATGGGAATCTCCTTACTGGGCAGCTATCGTGGCGCTCAGATATTCGAGGCGATCGGTATTGGAAAGGAAGTGATCGATAAATATTTTACCAATACTCCTTCTCGCATCGGCGGGATTGGACTGAAAGAGATTATTGAGGAATCGCTCGCACGCCATGCAACGGCATTTCAACAGCTCGCTCCAAAACTTGCGGACAACGGAATGTACCGCTTCAAAAAAAATGGTGAACTTCACGCATGGTCACCCGATGCTCTTCGCGCAATGCAGCAACTGAGAAAATCGGGGACGGCCGAAGACTATGCGACCCTTTCCCACGCGCTCAATGTACACGATCCGATTGCTCTCAAAGACCTGATGGAGTTTAAATCGCAACGAGCGCCGATAGCGCTGCGCGAAGTCGAGCCTGCGGACGATATCATGAAACGATTTACGACCGCCGCGATGTCCCTCGGATCATTATCTCCCGAGGCGCATGAGACAATCGCGATTGCGATGAACCGAATCGGAGGAAAGAGCAACACCGGTGAAGGAGGGGAGGACCCAGAGCGATTTCACGTCCGAACGAACGGAGAGTCTGCCAATAGCGCGATCAAGCAAGTTGCATCGGCGCGTTTTGGCGTCACGGCGGAGTATCTTGTCAGTGCGAAAGAAATTGAAATCAAGATGGCGCAAGGTTCTAAGCCGGGAGAAGGCGGCCAACTGCCGGGTCACAAGGTCTCCGCGCTGATCGCTCGGCTGCGGCGAGCAACCCCCGGTATTCAATTAATTTCGCCGCCGCCTCATCACGACATCTATAGTATAGAGGACCTTGCACAATTAATCTACGATTTGAAGCAAGTGAATCCCCGTGCCAAGATCTGCGTGAAGCTCGTCTCAGAAGCTGGCGTCGGAACAATAGCCGCTGGAGTTGCGAAAGCGCATGCCGATACGATTCTCATCAGCGGGCACGAGGGAGGAACTGGAGCGTCGCCGTTAAGCTCAGTGAAAAATGCGGGAAGCTGCTGGGAGCTTGGCATCGCGGAAGCTCAGCAGGTGTTGGTGCTCAACGGCTTGCGGGGACGCGTAACGTTGCGCGCTGACGGCGGGATGAAAACCGGGCGCGACATTGTTATTGCTGCGATGTTGGGGGCGGAGGAGTTCAATTTCGGCACGGCAGCGCTGATCGCGATCGGCTGCCGCTATGTTCGCCAGTGCCATCTCAATACATGTCCTGTAGGGATTGCGACGCAAGATGAACAACTCCGCACACGATTCGACGGAAAACCGGAAATGCTGATAAACTTTTTTGTTGCGGTAGCGAACGACGTACGGGAAATTTTGGCGAACCTTGGCGTTACTTCGATGAATGAAATTATCGGCAGGACGGATCTGTTGCGGCAAGTGAAAGTTGAAAACCATCCGAAAGCAAATACGGTTGATCTTTCGGCGATTCTCTCCCCACTGGACACAAAGAGTGAGCAACAGCTCCGCATCGTGCAGCGAAACGAGAAACCCGATTCACCTCTCGACGACACGATTCTTCTCGATGTGAAGGATGCAATCAGAGAAAAGAATCCGACGGTGAAAAATTACAAGATTCATAACACGAATCGATCTGTTGGAGCGAAACTAGCGGGCGAAGTTGCATATCTTTACGGAGACAAAGGGTTGCCGGACGGAACGATTGAGCTGCGGTTCAAAGGGAGCGCGGGACAAAGTTTCGGGGCCTTTCTCGTCAATGGAATCCGAATGGTCCTGGTCGGCGAAGCAAATGATTATGTCGGCAAAGGGATGAGTGGAGGAGAGATCGTGATCATGCCCCCATTCGGCCGCGCAACCGCCGCGCAGGATGTTATCGTCGGCAACACGGTGATGTACGGGGCAACAGGTGGGACGTTGTTTGCGAGCGGGAGAGCTGGCGAACGATTCTGCGTTCGCAACAGCGGTGGGCTTGCAGTGATTGAAGGTGTCGGGGACCACGGCTGCGAGTATATGACGAACGGGACCGTTGTCATTCTCGGCGCCACGGGAAAGAACTTCGGAGCGGGAATGACCGGCGGGACCGCGTACGTGTTTGACGCAGACGGCATTTTCAAGGAACGGTACAACAAACAGCTCATCGGTATACATCGGCTTGAAAGCGATGAGGATGTCAAATTCTTACAGGCGATCATTTACCGGCACCTTGAGTTGACCGACAGCCAACGCGCTCGCGAAATACTGAACGGCTGGCGCGAATATTCGTACATGTTTTGGAAGGTTGTCCCTTTTTCGAGCCAGCAGAAGATAGTAGAAGTGAACACAGCGCTCGAGGTCATGAAAGAGCAAAGCGCGGAAGAAGCAATGAATCAGAAACAATAATCAAATCTGAGAGGCATCAATTTATGGCAACAATAGATTTTGGCGGTGTGAGGGAAGAAGTTGTGACTCGCGAAGAATTTCCGCTTTCACAGGCAAAGGAAGTGTTGAAGAATGAAGTTGTCGCAATTCTCGGCTACGGGCCGCAGGGCTACGGTCAGTCACTCAACATGCGGGACGCCGGGATCAATGTAATTATCGGTCAGCGCAAAGGAGGCAAAGGGTGGGACGATGCGGTCAAGGACGGCTGGAAGGAAGGAAAGAATCTGTTCTCGAAGATTGAAGATGCCGTCGATAAGGCGACCATCGTTCAATATTTGCTCTCAGACGCCGGGCAGAAGGAGCAGTGGCCTCTGGTGAAGAAGCATCTTAAGAAGGGACAGGCGCTTTATTTTTCGCACGGATTCTCAATCGTCTTCAAAGATCAGACCAACGTTATCCCACCACCGGATGTAGACGTCGTACTTGTTGCCCCGAAAGGCTCCGGGAGGACCGTGCGTTCCAATTATCTTGCAGGGAGCGGCATCAACGCGAGCTTTGCAGTGCATCAGGATGCATCGGGAAAAGCGCGCGAGCGTGCCATTGCTTGCGGTATTGCAATCGGGTCGGGCTACTTGTTTCCGACAACGTTTGAACGGGAAGTGATCAGCGATCTTACGGGTGAGCGCGGTGTACTGATGGGTGCAATCGCCGGGATCATGAAAGCGCAATATGACGTCCTTCGTTTGATGGGACACTCGCCAAGTGAGGCGTTCAACGAAACAGTAGAAGAAGCGACACAGAGTTTGTATCCGCTTGTCGGCGCGAATGGTATGGATTGGATGTTCGCAGCGTGCAGTACTACGGCGCAGCGCGGCGCGCTCGATTGGTCAAAGAAATTTGAAGCGGTGACAAAGCCGTTGTTCGAGCTCTTGTATCGTGATGTTCAACAAGGAGTAGAAACGAAACGCGTGCTTGATACGTGCAGCGCTCCGGATTATCGGGAGAAGTTGACCAAGGAGCTGAATGAGTGGAAAAATTCAGAAATGTGGAGAGCCGGCGCTGCGGTACGAGGCCTGCGGCCGGAAAACTGGAAGAAAACAACAGAATAATGGAATAATGGAATAGTGGAATATATGGATGAAGGGATTACCGATTAATCTGGTTATCCGCTGTGAATCTATACTTAGGTAATTCATGCAAGCAAAAATATCTACATACGACACCACGCTTCGCGACGGGACTCAGGGAGAAGAAGTTGCCTTCTCTGCTGAAGACAAGGTGAAGATTGCCAAACGCCTTGATGCGTTCGGAATAGATTACATCGAAGGGGGCTGGCCCGGATCCAATCCGAAGGATATGGATTTTTTTGAACGCGCACGCGATGTTCGCTTTACCCATGCGAAGCTTGCGGCCTTTGGCAGCACACGTCGCGCAAAGAATTCCGTCGAGGACGATGCAAATATTAAGGCGCTGCTCGCCGCACAAACTCCGGTTGTGACAATTTTCGGAAAAACGTGGCTTCTTCATGTGAAGACCGCGTTGCAAATCTCAGACGAAGAGAATCTCGAGATCATCGAAGACTCCGTTCGTTATCTCAAAAAGCACGGTAAGGAAGTCATCTACGACGCAGAGCATTTCTTCGACGGCTTCAAATCGGATAGAGCGTACGCTCTCACAACATTGCGTTCGGCAGAGCGGGGTGGAGCCGATACAATTGTCCTTTGCGACACGAACGGCGGCACGTTGACGCACGAAATAGTCGAAATTGTTCGCGAAGTGAAACAGAATCTCGCCGTTCCCCTTGGCATCCACACGCATAACGATTCGGAAGTGGCCGTTGCGAATTCTCTCGCCGCAATACAGCATGGATGCGTTCATGTGCAGGGGACGATCAACGGTTACGGTGAGCGATGCGGAAACGCGAACCTTTGTTCCATCATTCCAAATCTTCAGCTCAAGATGAATTACAGTTGTGTCCCACAGAAAGGTCTGGAATCGCTGACGGAACTTTCACACTATGTCAGCGAACTGGCGAATCTCACACACAGAAAAAGCCTGGCATATGTCGGCGAGAGCGCGTTTGCGCATAAAGGGGGAGTTCATGTGAGTGCAGTGATGAAAACGCCGGCAACGTACGAGCACATCAACCCCGATGAAGTCGGGAACATCCGGCGCGTTCTTGTTTCAGATTTATCGGGGCGAAGCAACGTCCTTTATAAGGCACGGGAGCTGGGCATCGACATCGACGACAAATCGCCGGCAGTCCAACTCATCGTTGACGACCTAAAAGAACTCGAGCACTACGGGTACCAATACGAAGATGCAGAAGGCTCATTCGAATTGTTGGTGAAGAAGAGGACGAAACAGTTTAAGGAGTTCTTCGAGTTGGAAGGATTCAAAGTGATCATCCACAAGGAATCGTACGAGGCAATGCCCGTTTCAGAGGCGATCATTAAGGTGCGGGTCGGTGATAAAACAGAACTTGCGGCGGCGGAAGGAAACGGACCAGTGAACGCCCTCGATAAGGCTTTGCGGAAAGCGCTGGAACGATTCTATCCCCAGCTTTCGCAAATCAAACTGACAGACTACAAAGTGCGTGTCCTCGATAGCCAAAACGCCACAGCGGCGAAGGTCCGTGTGCTGATCGAAACACAAAACGGGCATGCGTCGTGGAACACCGTGGGTGTTTCTCCGGACGTCATCGAAGCGAGCTGGAAAGCGCTTGTTGACAGCCTGAGTTACCATTTGCTAAAGAGCGAGAAGTGAAGAGTATGGAGTAAGCAGTAGGGAGTAGGAGTAAGGAGTAAGAAGTGAAACGATTTTTATTTAGGAAATTCACAAGAAAACATTGAGCGCAGTATGATCATTGTAATGAAGCCCGGCGCGACGAAAGCGCAGTTCAATCATGTCGTCAAAAAAATAAAAGAGTACGGTTTTCGGGCGCATCCGATTGTGGGAACGGAGAGAACCGTTATCGGATGCATCGGCGATGAGCGGGGGAAAACGCAGTTACAGTCCCTTGAAGTTGCTCCCGGTGTGGAAAGTGTGATGCCGATCCTCAAACCTTTCAAGCTAGCCTCCAAGGAGATGCGAAAGGAAAAGACGCTTGTCAAAGTGGGCAAGAATGTCATCGGTAGCTCGCAATTTGTCGTGATGGCCGGGCCGTGTTCCGTCGAGACGCGTGAGCAAATTCTTAAAAGCGCTGAGATCGTAAAGGCCGCGGGCGCCCAAATGCTTCGCGGCGGTGCGTTCAAGCCGAGGACATCGCCGTATAGTTTCCAGGGGCTGGAAGAGAAAGGCCTCAGGCTCTTGGCCGAAGCTCGTGAGAAGACAGGATTACCGTTCATTACGGAAGTTATCACGCCGACCGATGTAGCGCTTGTCACCGAGTATGCGGACATGCTTCAAATTGGCGCACGCAACATGCAGAACTTCGCGCTGCTGAAAGAAGTCGGAAAGATTCACAAGCCCGTACTGTTGAAACGTGGCATGTCAAACACATTGAAAGAGCTGTTGATGTCCGCAGAGTATATTATGTCGCAAGGAAATTACAACGTAGTGCTGTGCGAACGGGGAATCCGCACGTTTGAAGATTATACGCGCAATACGTGCGACCTCTCTGCCGTGCCGGCGCTGAAAGAGATGAGCCATCTGCCCGTGATCGTGGATCCGAGTCACGGTACGGGTGTGCGAAGTCTGATCACACCGCTATCGAAAGCGGCGGTCGCCGTAGGTGCGGACGGATTGATTATCGAGGTTCATCCAAAACCGGAAGAGGCGTACTCCGACGGCGCACAGTCGTTGATGCCGAAACAATTCGAGAAGTTGATGGATGAAGTGCGGAAGTACTTGCCGCTGGAAGAAAGGCATTTGTGAGGAAGAATACAGAATACAGGAGTAAGCAGTAAGGAGTAAGGAGTAAGGAGTAAGGAGTAAGTAGACAGAAACCTTTCTCCTGAATTCTCTTTCATAACTCTGACGAATTCGCTCCAAATCAAAGAGGACACAATGAACGACCGAGTTTATATTTTCGACACAACACTGCGCGACGGCGAACAATCGCCCGGATGCAGCATGAATTTCGAAGAAAAAATTCGCATGGCGCGACAACTGGAACGGCTGCAGGTTGACGTTATCGAGGCGGGATTTCCGATCGCGTCGGAAGGCGATTTTGAGTCCGTGAGAGAAATTGCCAAGCAAGTTCGAGGCTGTACGATTGCAGCGCTGAGCCGTGCAACAAAAATCGATATCGACAGAGCATGGGAAGCGTTACAGCACGCGGCAAAGCCCCGCATCCACACGTTCATCGCAACATCGGACATCCATCTCAAATATAAACTGCGAAAAAGCCGCGAGCAAGTTCTTGACGATGCGGTGAAAGCAGTTCGTTACGCCAGATCTTTGTGCGACGATGTTGAATTCTCATGCGAAGACGGTTCGCGCAGCGACATCGACTTTGTGTGTCAAATAGTTGAAGCCGTCATCGCTTCCGGCGCCACGGTAGTAAACATCCCGGATACGGTTGGATATTCTATTCCCGATGAATATGGAAAAATCATCCGCACAATTATTGAGCGTGTGCCGAATATCAGCAAAGCGATCGTCAGCGTTCATTGCCATGACGATCTCGGCCTCGCAGTTGCGAACTCACTTTCCGGTGTTCTCAACGGAGCACGGCAGGTGGAGTGCACAGTCAATGGCATCGGTGAACGCGCAGGAAACGCCTCGCTGGAAGAATTTGCGATGACAGTTCGAACGCGTCATGAAAAAGTCGGGCTCTTTACGAATGTTAATACGGAAGAAATCTTTAAATCGAGCCGCTTGTTGACGACCCTGACGGGGATGCATGTTCAGCGCAATAAGGCGATTGTCGGTGAAAATGCATTTTCGCACGAGGCCGGTATTCATCAAGACGGAATGTTGAAAAACGCCATCACGTATGAAATCATGACGCCGCAAACCGTCGGGATTAAGCATAGCACACTCGTGCTTGGCAAGCATTCCGGCCGGCACGCACTGAAGCAACGCTACAGCGAACTTGGCTACGAGTTGACGCAGGAAGAACTGGACGCGGTCTATAAACTTTTCACAAAAATTGCCGACGAGAAGAAAGAAATTTTCGACGATGACCTGATCGCAATTTTGCAGGATGAAATTTCTTCCATGAAGTCGCTCTACACGCTCGAAAACCTTCAGGTGACTAGCGGCTTGAATGTTGTGCCGACCGCAATGGTAGGGCTCAAACGTAACAATGAGACTCTCCAAGATTCGGCAACGGGCGATGGTCCGGTAGACGCGGCATATCGGGCTATCGAGCGCATTACCGGCATCAGCGGTCAGCTGCTCGACTATTCTATTAAATCCGTTTCGTGGGGCCACGATGCGATCGGCGAAGTCTTTGTGAAGATTGCGATCGACGGCTACGTCTTCAACGGACGATCCGCAAGCACGGACGTCATTACTGGCAGTGTGAAGGCATACCTCAACGCGATCAATCATGCCGCGAGTGCGAGAAACAGGCGGCAACAAAGCGCGGAGATGCGTGAAGAATCAGCGGCAGTATGACAGAAATCAATTAGCAATGAACAATGATCAATGAACAAACAACAAAGAACAACAAAGAACAACAAAAGAGAGGTGGACGCTGAACAGTATTACTAATTGATGATTACTCATTGATCATTGTTTATTGTTCATTGTTCATTGAAAAGCATGACGATAACCGAAAAGATTCTGGCAAAACATTCGGGCAGGAAGGAAGTGAAGCCGGGCGACAACGTGTGGGTCGATGTTGATCTGCTGATGACCCACGACGTCTGCGGTCCGGGAACGTTCGGCATTTTCAAGCGGGAGTTTGGCGCAAATGCAAAAGTCTGGAACCGGGAAAAAATCGTCGTCATTCCGGATCATTACATTTTCACTGCCGATGCACATGCGCATCGCAACGTCGATATCCTTCGCGATTTTGTGAAGGAGCAAAACCTTCCTCACTTTTTTGACGTCAACACGCCGAACTACAAAGGCGTTTGCCACATCGCGATGCCGGAAGAAGGATTCACACGTCCCGGAGAGGTATTATTCGGAACGGACTCGCATACATGCACAGCGGGCGCGTTCGGGGAATTTGCGACCGGCATCGGCAACACTGACGCGGCGTTCATACTCGGAACTGGAAAATTATGGGTCAAAGTTCCGGAGACAATGAAGTTCATTTTTGAAGGAGAGCTTCCTCCGTACCTGATGGCGAAAGATCTTGTTCTGGCCGTGATCGGAAAAATTGGCGTGGACGGCGCGACGTACCGCGCGATGGACTTCAGCGGCGAGACGATTGACCGAATGGACATGGAAGGGAGAATGACATTGTGTAATATGGTCATCGAGGCGGGAGGAAAGAACGGCATTTGTGTTGCCGATAAGACGACGACGGAGTATGTCCGCGCGCGCACGAAGGCTGAGTTCGAGTGCTTCACGAACGATGAACATGCGAAGTACCACAACGTTCACCGCTTCAACGTGCAAGAGATTGAGCCGCTTGTTGCGAAACCGCATTCGCCCGACAACAAAGCGAAGGTGAGTGAAGTTGCAGGGACGAAGTTGGACCGCGCGTATATTGGCTCGTGCACGGGAGGAAAAATTACTGACTTCATCGCGGCGGCGCAAACAATGTACGGCGAGAAGGTAAAAATAGACACGTTCGTTGTGCCGGCGACGACGGAAGTCGCTCGCCAAATGAAAGAAACAAAGATCAGAGAGAAGACCGTATGGCAGATTCTTGAAGAAGCAGGATGCCGGATGGGCGATGCGTCGTGCGCAGCGTGTCTTGGCGGTCCATCCGACACATTCGGGCGATTAAACGGCGTCGAGGTCTGCATTTCATCGACAAATAGAAATTTTCCGGGGAGAATGGGCTCGAAAAAATCGCAGGTTTACCTGGCATCGCCCTTCACTGTCGCAGCGTCTGCTCTAACAGGAGTCATTACTCACCCGAAGCAATTTTTTAACTGAGCAGAGGAGGGTCATCTTGCGATAGAGGCTGCAGTACTATAGAGCAGGATGTTGGAATCTCACATACTCAGGTTGAAGTGCGCCTGAGTTTTCTATTTAAAAACTGATAGCATGCAAAAAGCAGGAAACATTGGCATTGCCAAAGGCATCACTTTGTGAAAAGTCACTAGAAACTTGGTCGAAAAGTGATTTTATTGAAAAAACGATTTGGGAAAAGCTGATCTCTGTACTATATTAGGAGGAATTTATTTTAATGTCCAACC
>JAGVPT010000119.1 GCA_020052095.1 Bacteroidota bacterium
GGTTGGACATTAAAATAAATTCCTCCTAATATAGTACAGAGATCAGCTTTTCCCAAATCGTTTTTTCAATAAAATCACTTTTCGACCAAGTTTCTAGTAGCTTCTCGCTTTCCATGGAACAAGACCAGATCAGCGCCGGTGGGGTATTTTCTACGTGACGAGACGGACAAGTCTGAAGAATGTTTCGACATCTTCTTCAGCGGGTGAGAATGCAGACTTCAAGAGTGTAAGAAAATAAAACGCAAAACCTGAAGACGTCGAGAGAAAGGGATTGCTTTGCTCGCGTCCTACTGGTTTTGCGGTCACTACGGTTCGCGCTTTATTTCGCCACCAACTTCTTGTACGCATCTACGTTCATCAGCGAATCAAGTTCGCTCGCTTTCTCGATCTTCACCTTGATCATCCAGCCTTGTTCGTACGGATCCTTGTTGACGAGCTCGGGGGAATCCTGGATTTTCTTGTTTACTTCCAAAACTTCGCCCGAAACCGGTGAATACAAATCCGAAACTGCTTTTACGGCTTCGACCGTCCCGAACGCCTGGCTGAATTCGACTTTCTTTCCGATAGCCGGCAATTCAACGAACACGATATCGCCCAGCTCCCCTTGAGCGTACTCGGTGATCCCAATATATCCGACGTCGCCCTCGACGCGAATCCATTCGTGATCTTTTGTATATTTTAGTTTTTCAGGGAAATTCATATTCGCCTTTCTCTCTCAATAGTTGGTGCAAGGAATTTGAGATAGCGTTAATCGTCGATATCAAATGTGCCGATGAATTTTGTGTCGAAGATCCCGCTCCGGAATTTTTCGCTTTGCATCACTTTCCGTTGAAAAGGAATCGTGGTATGGATCCCTTCAATGATGCATTCTTCAAGCGCATGCAGCATTTTAGTTATCGTTTCGCCGCGGGTATTGGCGTGGACGATGATCTTTGCGACAAGAGAATCATAATACGGCGGAATCTGGTAACCCGAATAAATATGGGAATCGATGCGAATGCCTGGTCCGCCGCCGAAATGGAGACTCGTGATCTTTCCGGGTGATGGACGGAAGTCGTGATCGGGGTCTTCCGCATTGATGCGGCACTCAATCGCATGCCCTTGAAATTTCACTTTCTTTTTGCTCAACCGTTTTCCGGCGGCAATTTCAATCTGCGCTTTTATTAAATCATAGCCGGTAACGAATTCAGTGACGGGGTGTTCGACCTGAATGCGCGTATTCATTTCCATGAAATAAAAATTCCCGGTCTTATCGAGCAGGAACTCGATTGTTCCCGCACCGAGATACTTTACGCTTTTCGCCCCCTTCACTGCTGCGGCGCCCATCTTTTCACGCAATTCCGCATTCACCGCAGGTGACGGTGATTCCTCGATCAATTTTTGGTGACGGCGCTGTACCGAACAGTCCCGCTCCCCAAGATGAATCACATTGCCGTACATGTCTCCGAGCACCTGGATCTCGACATGGCGCGGTTCCTCCAAATATTTTTCCATGTAAATGTCGGGATTGCCGAACGCCGCTTCGGCTTCGTTGCGCGCCGTCTGAAATGAATTCTCAACTTCGCTCTCGTTCCGGACAATGCGCATACCCCGTCCGCCCCCTCCCGCCGAAGCTTTGATAATGACAGGCATTCCGATTTCGTGCGCCAAGCGCTTCGCATCGTCGACATTTTTCAGAACGCCGTCGCTCCCGGGTACAACCGGCACACCCGCCTTGCGCATTGTTTCTTTTGCGAGCGATTTGTCCCCCATCGCTGTGATCATTTCAGGCTTCGGTCCAATAAATTGAAGTCCGGAGGTCAAACAGATTTCCGCAAACTGCGCGTTCTCCGCTAAGAATCCATAACCGGGGTGAATCGCGTCGGCGTTTGTTACTTCAGCGGCTGCAAGAATGCGGGGGATATTGAGATAACTTTCTTTACTGGAAGGCGGGCCGATGCAAATCGCTTCATCGGCAAATCGTACGTGGAGGGAATAACGGTCCGCCTCGGAAAACACAGCCACGGTGGAAATACCGAGCTCGCGGCATGCACGAATAATGCGGAGGGCAATTTCGCCTCTGTTTGCAATAAGAATTTTACTGAACAACCGCATCTCCAGAATTCGTCGGGGTCGATTTCAAACATTGCGCTACCAAAACAAAAAAAGCCCGTGGCGGAAAAACATCGTCAGGCCGCTTCGACTAAGAAAAGAACCTGATTGTACTCGACAGGTTTGCCGTTTTCAACGCACACTTTCACAATCTTCCCCGCCACGTCGGATTCAATTTCATTCATCAATTTCATCGCTTCCACGATGCAGAGTACTCCGCCGAGATCCACATTTTGTCCCACCTCGACATAATTGGCGGCATCAGGCGCGGGTGCCCGGTAAAAGGTCCCAACGATAGGAGATTTGACTTCGTGGTAGCTTGTTGCTGCAACCGGGGCAGGTTGTTGCGCAGGTGGGGCAGTGGGCGCCGGGAGGGCCGCCGCATACATTTGCGGCATCATCGACGGAGCCATTTGGTAGAACGGAGCGGCGTTGTTCGCATGTTTGGATATCCGGATCCGAACACCCTTCTCTTCCAACTCAATCTCGTTCACGTCACTCTCTTCGACCAGCTTAAGAATTTTTTTGACGTACGCTAAATCCATTATCGCTCCATCGAGGTGGTGATGAATTGGTGGACAGCAAGATTATTGTTTCACGCGGTCGAGATAGGCGCCGGTCCGCGTGTCAACACGAATGACTTCACCTTCGCTGATGAATAGTGGGACGTTGACGGTAGCACCGGTTTCAACTTTGGCCGGCTTGGTGCCCGGATTCGCCGTGTCGCCACGCACGCCGGGAACGGTCTCGATGATTTTCAATTCGACGTTGTACGGAAGTTCGGCGCCGACAGGATCATTGCCGTCAAACATCACTTCGACGACATTTCCTTCTTTCAAAAACTTTGCTCCGGTGCCGAGAAGCTTCTCATCGATGGGGATTTGCTCGTACGATTGCTGATCCATGAAGTGATAGCTCTGCCCGTCATTGAACAGGTACTGGTACTGCTTCCGTTCAACGCGAACTATTTCCACTTCTTCCCCGGAACGAAACCGATTTTCGAGAATACGGCCATTCCGCACATTGCGCATTTTCGCTTGGTAGAACGCCCGCAGGTTGCCCGGCGTCCGGTGTTGATATTCTTCCAATAGGTGAAGTTCGCCATTGAACCGCAAGAATGAACCTATCTTTAAATCAGACGTTGTTGCCATAAAAATCCTTACTCTTCAGCCTATCCAGGGAAAAAATGCGTAATAATTTGTAAAATGACAGAGGTTTGTGTATTTTAGCGGCAAAAATATAGTCAGATTGGCATAGAAAGTCAAGAAGGAAACTCCCCCATGCACCCGCGGCCTTTTATCGTTTTCTCGTTCGTCCTTTGCTCCAGCATCGTTCTTGAATGTTGCGGAACACCGGCCGCAAAAAAATATCCGCCGGAACTGGTGCACACGTACGCAGAATTGCTCGTCCTCCACGAAAAGGAAAAAATTGCCGGCAACACTCCCGATTCGCTGTACGCTATTAAGGTGAAGGGTCTTTTCGCTGCGCGGAAAATAAACGAGGAGGAATTCCAACGACGAATCGTGGATCTTTCACACGATGACGTCGCGTGGCGGGGTTTCTTGAACGATGCAACCGTGGCGATGGACAGCATCAGAGCAGCAAAACCGCTCCAATAAATCTGCCAAAAGAGCGCAACCGCAAAGACGCTATTTCGCAAGGAGTCTGTTCAAGATCATTATGCCTCTCTGCGCAATGATCTCACGGCGGCGGCGAACAGAATGGTCAATTCCCTTTCTTCAACGTGAACATGAACGTGCTTCCAGCGCCCACCTCACTCTCAACCCAGATTTTTCCCCCATGTGCCTTAATGATCTCGTGGCTTATCCAGAGCCCTAATCCCGATCCTTTGATGTTGCTTACTTCATCCGAATCCACCCGGGAAAATTTCTGGAAAAGCTTCTCTAATTGATTTTCCGGTATTCCGATCCCCTGGTCTTTCACGCTCAGCAATATCTCGTCGGCATCGCGGTTGACGACCGAAATCTCGATCTTTCCGCCCCTCGGCGAATACTTTACCGAATTGGAGACCAGATTCAAGAGTACCTGCCGCAATTTGCTCTGGTCGCCCTTCACGAATGATGCGTCGAGCTCGATATTGTACTGAAGCTGGTGTCTGTTTGAAAACTTCACCATGGAAACCGCTTCCTTCACAAGTGTTTCAATGTTCACGAGCTTGAAATAGTAACTCAATTGCCCCGATTCCATCTTGGTAATCGTCAGCGTGTCTTCGGCAAGCTGGCTGAGTTTCGTCGCTTGGTCGATGATGATGTTGAGGTACTCTTTAAAATGCTTGTTTGTAGCAACAATATCTTTTTTCACGAGGGACTTTGCGGCGAGCATGATGCTCGAGAGAGGCGTTCGAAAATCGTGTGAAACGATTCCCACAAAGTCGGATTTCAACCTGTCGAGTTCCAGCAGTTTCCTGTTGGATTCTTTTACCTCGTTATAAAGCGTCGAATTGTGGATTGCGCTTCCAAGCTGGTCGCAGAGAGTGCTCAGAATAATGACGTCCGTTTCGTCGAAAGCGTGGAGCCGCGTATCCTCGAGGTTCAAGATGCCGACGACGTCGGCGCCCACCTTGATTGGAAGCGCTAATTCCGAGTTCGTGTTATGGTATGCGTAGGACAGATACCGACTCTCCTGAGAAACATCGTTCGCGAGAATCTTCTCCCCGTACATCGCTACCCATCCGATAATTCCCTGCCCGGCTTTTTGACGATATCCATGGGGAAGAAAATCGATGTAGCTTCCCGAATGTGCGGTGAGCACGGCATCCTGCGTCTCGACGTCGACCATGAAAATGGTGACATCGAAGTAGTTGAAATTCTTTTGAATCGTCTCCGCGGCAAACGCCAGCATCTTGTCGAGGTCGAGGGTCGACGTCAACCGGCTTGCGATACTGTTTACAAGTTCGATTTGAGAAAGGCGCTTCTGCGCATTGTCGAACATCGCCGTGTGCCGGAGCGACATCGCGATGTGAAAACTGAGCAATTGTGCCAGCCACATGTCGGGTTGGTTGTACGCGCCCAGCTTGCTCGACCCGAAGCCGATCGCACCGATTACTTCCGTGCTGGTTCGAAGCGGGACGATCAATAGCGATTTAATACCGACTTCAATAAATTTCCCTTCGAGCGTCGGACTAAATGCCGGAGCCGACTCGATGTCGACATAAATTCCGGTTTGATTTTCAATCGCCCATCCCGGCATACCGACATCAACCGTGAACAGCTTATGATTCATGTCAGTAGAATCTGCAACAGGACTTAGCGTGTTAATACTATAGTGTGTCTTATTCCTGTTGAGGAGAGTGAGGAATGCGCATTCTCCTTCGATAAGCCATCGTACTTCTGCGCGTAGAACCTCGAGAATCGTTTCGCGGGAAGTGGTCTCATCTATCTTAAGAGAGATTTCATTGAGAGTGCTGATTTTTTTGGAAAAGCCCTGAGCTTCAAGAAGCCGGCTTCGTAATTCTTCTTTTGGCAACTCAAGATTATTTGGAGACTGCCAATCGGAGGCCATTTCTTTAACCATCGATCCTTTCATTTTCTGATAGTCTGTCCATCTCTACTATCCTTTTTAATCTCATTGTGAACGAAATGTTCCTGTAAACCACTACTTCACACGACCACATTATAATACATTTTGCCTGATTAATTCAATTTCTTATTACATCACCGATTACGACCGGATGCTCCTTTCGCCTGCGAAGAATCCGCAATGCGATGTTGACATCTCGCCTTGCTACAACAAATATCATACCAATGCCCAAGTTGAATGTTCTGCGCATATCATTTTCCGGAACGTTTCCCTTTTTCTGGATAAGCGAAAAAATTGCGGGTCGTTGCCACGATTCCCAGTCTACCGAGAGCTTCAGCCCTGGCGGAATTACACGCATTGTGTTGCCGACAATTCCGCCTCCCGTTATGTGAGACATTCCATGCACGATATTCTTCGCAACCAAATGCCGAATTGGAGAAAGATAGGAACGATGAACGGCGAGCAGGATTTTGGCCAGCGAATCGTTCAATTCTCTGATATGCTTCTGCAGTGAATAGCGCGGAAGCAGAACCTTTCGAGCGAGGGAATAACCGTTTGTATGGAGGCCGGTCGAAGGAAGTCCGATAAGAACATCGCCCGCTTTGATCCTCTTCCCATCGACGATCTTTTTCCTGTCGACAACACCAACAATCGTCCCCGCGATGTCGAATTCCCCATCGCGATACAAGCCGGGCATTTCAGCAGTCTCACCTCCAATAAGGGAACAGGAATTCTCTTTGCAGGCACGGACAAATCCGGAAATCACTCTCTCAGCGACGCGCGGCGAGAGCTTCCCCGTCGCAAAATAGTCCATGAAAAACAGAGGTTGTGCCCCGCATACGGCGATATCGTTGACGCAATGGTTGACCAGATCCTGACCGACTGTGTCAAATCTGTTTGACGCGAACGCGATCTTCAGTTTCGTGCCAACACCATCCACGCTTGAGACTAATACAGGATCGTCGATCCCCGGAAACGAACCTCTGTAGAACGCCCCGAAAGATCCGATATCGGTCAGGACATTTCTCGTAAATGTCGACCGAACGCTCTTCCTGATTCTCTCAACAACCTTTTCACCCGCACCGATATTGACGCCGGCTTTTCTATACGTTTCGGCCAAATTCTATTCTCGACTCCTTGCTTATCTGAAATGTAGCGAAATATTTCCGAATTTGAAACATTTTTTTGAGAAAAGTGGGTGAAATGTCTCTTCGAACTTTCCCCCATTCACTTAAACGCCCGCTTGATAAAGTCTCGCGCCTTGACTATATTTTCCGGTAGTTAACTTTGCCCAAGGAAACTGAATGCACGCGGTTTCGCTGCTTCCCTCCCACAAGAAGTATACAGTTGGAAAGATTCTTTGTCTTGGCCAGAACTATGCGAGCCATGCCAAAGAGATGGGCGGAAGCCCTTCAACAACGCCGATAATATTCTTGAAGCCATCGACCGCAATTATCGAAAACGGCAGCCCAATCATTCTTCCGAATATCTCGAACGAAGTACACCACGAAGTTGAATTGACGGTCCTGATCGGGAAAAGTGGAAAGAACATCCCCCAAGCCCGCGCATACGAATATGTTGAAGGATATGGAATTGGTTTGGACATGACAATGCGCGATAAGCAAAAAGAGGCAAAGAAGGCCGGGAATCCATGGTCCATAGCAAAGGGCTTCGATACCTCTGCCGCGCTGTCGGCATTTGTGCCGAAGGCTCTCGTGAAGGATCCACATGCTCTGGAGATTATGCTGAAGGTCAACGGACAAATACGCCAGCAATCGAGCACATCAAACATGATATTCAGAATCGACGTCATCATATCATTTCTCTCTTCCATCTTCACGCTCGAAGAAGGTGACGTTATCTACACCGGTACGCCCGAAGGCGTCGGCCCGGTCGTGCCGGGAGATGTCATCGACGCCGAAATACCCGGCGTTGGAACGCTGCACCACATGGTAGTTTCCAATCAGCATTCTTTTCCACGGACTGCGAATTGAAATACGCAAGAAGACATTTTCTTTTTTCATCGTTGCTCGTTGCGAGTATCGCCGCAGGATCTATTGTTTCGCTGAGCTTTGCATTCCGACCCCTACATAATGCCCCGGCGACGCATCTTCCATCCGTCGAATCGGCGTACGCAGCGTTCGA
The DNA here is from genome assembly GCA_020052095.1 of Bacteroidota bacterium. Classification (GTDB taxonomy): domain Bacteria; phylum Bacteroidota; class Ignavibacteria; order UBA10030; family UBA8401; genus JAGVPT01. Next base: position 7,777 of record JAGVPT010000119.1, read on the forward strand.
TTCAATCAGAACCGACCTTGCGGATTACATCTGGCCTACGAACGTGAGGCCAAAGATTACTTCGTCGTTCGCAGAGTTCCGCGCTTCACACTTCCATGCAGGAATTGATATCGGAACGAACAACAGAATCGGCGCAAGGGTCTATGCTGCGCGCGACGGATACATTGCCCGCATCGCCATGTCGCCGCGCGGATACGGCCGGTACCTGGTGGTGTGTCACCCAGACGGCTACTATACGACATACGCACATCTCAGCGCGTTTGGCGAAACACTGGAACGCGTGGTGCGAACCGAGCAGCTGAGGCAGGGAAAATTCTCGATCGAAATGAAATTCCAATCGCCAGATTTTCCCGTGCGCAAAGGTGAAGTGATCGCATACAGCGGAGAGAGCGGCGCCGGAAAGGCACATCTGCATTTTGAAATTCGGGATGAGAACTTCAATCCGGTCAATCCACTTCTCTTCCCGAACATCCGCCATTTCACCGACACACAACCGCCGGTCTTTCAGCGTCTGGCAATCACGCCGATGGACGAACGTTCGTTTGTCGAGTACGAATTCGCTCCGAAGATCTACCGCGCGCACGCGCGAAATAAAGCGACATTCGCGATCGCCGAAGTGATCCGCGCTACCGGGGCGCTCGGCTTTTCCGTCGACGCAGTGGACCGGGTCAACAATACGCGATACCGCTCGAGCGTCTACGGATTCGATTTCCAGGTCGACGGCACGACAATTTTCACGTCGCGGCGAGATCGGTTTCCCGAGGGCGAAACGCGGCAGGTGGGGGTAGATTTCGATTGGGCGCTCTGGAGAGAGCGAAGAGGTCGTTTCCAAAAATTGTACGTGGACGAAGGAAACACACTCCCCTTTTACGATCACCGCAATCAGTTTGACGGCGTCGTTGCTCTGAAGAATTTTCCCGAAGGGCTCCACAAGTTCAAGATCATCGCATCGGACTATTCCGGCAATTCCTCCGAACTAACGGGTATGTTCGTGCTCAATCATCCCCCGGTAGTAGAGATCGCACGGGGAGCCGGGGAATCGCTCACGGCGCATATTCCTAACAGCGGGTCCGTCGCTTCGGTGGAGGTCGGAACGAGGACGTTTTCCTCTACCACGTGGAAGGTTCATGAATACAAGAAGAACCTCCTCACGTTCAACAACGATTCATTGTTTCTCCCCGTGAGCAAAAAAGATGCTGATCTTGTTCGCGTTGTGGCAAAGAATATTTGGGGCACGCGCTCGTTTCCTTCTTTCTACTTTTTGAAGGTCCCCCGCAAGTCGGGTGATGCTTCCATTTCAACGGAAGTCGACGGTTCGTTCCTAAAAGTGTGGCTGGAATCCCGAACTCCGTTCACGGCGGTTCCGTCGCTGCAAATTGAGCAAGGGGGCAGGGTCTCTCCCGTGCCTCTTCGTGCGATAAATGTGAATGAATATACGGGAGTCTATAAATTGTCAGGTTCTTTTAATGGCACTTCGCACATCAAAGCGTTTTATGAAATCGGCGGCGAGCGCTCGGAGGTGTTCGAATCATTCGATCTTATCACCGTAACGCCGGAGCAGGGTGGATCGGTGCGGTCGGACGATGGGAATTTATCGGTATCGTTCGATCCTGGAACCGTCTTCGCCCCTCTTCATCCAATCGTTGAGAAAACAAGTGCGACGCGGTACGAGGTTGAGCCCCGCGATGTGCTCCTGCGTGGGGCTATCAGCGCAACGATGCGATATCTGCCTGAGAAGGACTCGGACGAGAAACTGGCGTTATATGTAAACAACGGCGGAGGTTGGAATCTTACCGCCGCAGAGCGAAACCGACAGATACGCGCGTTTCTTCTACGGACCGGGCATTCGCTCGGATCGTTCGGCCTTCTGAGCGATGAACAACGACCAACGATCAGCCGATGGCGGGCTTCTTCCGCCAATGTAAAAGGCCGGCCCATCTTTTCCTTCTCTGTTCGCGATAATCGCTCGGGAGTGGACGACGACGAGATCAACGTCTTCTTGAACGGCGAACGTATTATTCCGGAATACGACCCGGAGAAGAAAACCGTATTTTACATCCCCCTCGACCCTTTGCGGCGCGGACATTACACGGCCCAGATTGAAGTCAAAGACCGTGTCGGCAATGCTGCACACCTGACAAAGACATTGACCGTGTACCGATGAGAAAAGAACTTTCGCTTGCGTTGTCGCAAGCTGCAAAAATTTTGAAGAAGAATCAGCTCGCTCAGCTGACCGTCGCGATCGTCGTGGTCATAAACGTCGCCGCGTTCTTCATGTTTGTGTTCGAACGCCACGCTGACAGCCACCAATTCGAGAACCTCGGCGACGCGCTTTGGTGGTCGATCGTCACGATCGCTACAGTCGGGTACGGCGACAAAGTCCCGGTCACTGCTGCAGGCAGGATCGTCGGATCAGTAACAATTATCAGCGGCCTCATTCTGATTTCACTATTCACCGCAACGATATCATCCGTCTTCGTTGCGAGAAAAATTAAGGAGAGCCAAGGCTTGCAAGACATCGATTTCACCAACCACACTCTTGTGTGCGGATGGAATTCTCACGTAGAAGAGATTCTCCGCATCTTTAATCGCCACAGCACGTCATCCGAGACAATGAAAATTGTATTGGCCAACGAGGCGCAGCCGGAATTGATGGAGGTCGTCGGCGAGGCGTATCCGAACCTGGACATAAAGTTTGTCCGGGGCGACTATTCGCGTGAACCCGTTCTGCACCGGGCAAACATCAAGGCGGCTCAGTCGGCGATTATTGTTCCCGATGCAACATCGCAGTCCGGCCATTTGTCGGACGACAAGACGCTGCTTGCACTGCTCACGATGAAATCGCTCAATCCCGCGCTCAAGGTATTCGCGCATATTGTGAACAAAGAAAATTACCAGCACGTCAAACGCGCAAATGCCGACGAAGTGATTGTGAGCGACCAGTATGTCGGATTCTTCCTTGCCAACCAAATCGTCTACCCGGGAGCTCCCCAGGTGGCGATGGAACTTTTGGATTACGAACACGGCAACGATATCCACCGCGTCCCCATTCCCGAAGAGTTTGTCGGCAAGACGTTCGAGGATGTATTCGTGCATTTCAAGAAGACGAAAAACTGGACGATGATCGGGATCGTTACGGAAGAAGAGACGGTCAGCCTCGGTGACATCCTGTCGCACGACATGTCCGCCGTTGACACATTCATCGAACGTAAATTTAAGGAAGCGGGTATCAACGTGGCGGAACGAATGGGCATGCGGGTAGAAGTCAATCCGCCGTTCGATTATCAGATTCAGAAGAAAGACCTGGGCGTTATCATCGGGACCATCGAAATCGACAAATCTTAGGACAAGCGCCGCACCTTTATGAAAAAAATTGACGTAGGCTTTCTCAAGAAAATCCCGATCTTCCTTGAACTTTCGGACGACAAGCTCGAGATGATCAAGAACATCATCAAAGAGAAAACTGTGGAGACTGAATCCGTCATCATTAAAGAAGGAACAAAAGGGACGGAGATGTTCATTCTGCTCGACGGAGAAGTCGAAGTCTCGAAAACGCTTCTGCTAAAGATTTCCGGGCGTGGAATGAACCAGGGTGATAAATCTCTGATCAGGTTGACGGGAAACGATTATGCGTTTTTCGGTGAGATGGCGCTCTTTGTGGAAAATGCTGATCGCTCGGCGAGCGTTATTGCAAAATCCCGATGCGTCCTCGCAATAATTGAGCAGGAAGATTTTTTCAAACTCACGGAGTCCGACCATGAAATCGGCTACCACGTCCTAAAGATCATCGTCAAGATCATCAGCAACAGGCTCGATAAGACGTCGAAAGACGTTCTGAAACTTACGACGGCGTTAAGTCTCGCGTTGGAACGATAACCCCCTCACATCCCAGCGCATCGGGATGCCTGTCCTATCCTCCGTTGCGGACAATCATTTACTTATTTATGAGTCTGCTCTAAAAAGGTATTTTTGAGAAAATAATTGTCCAATTTAAACTGGATTCGATATCTAAAAATGAAATTAGACCTTTTTAGATTCGACTCATTTATGTTACGCAAAAAGCAAAAAGTATTGCCACAAAGTCGCCAGAACACTAAGAAATGCAAGAAATTCAATTCAACACCTCAACTCAGTAAAGGGTTCTTTACAGAATCTTTGGGTCTTAGTGCCTTCTGCCAACCCAAAGGGTTCCCTTGGAAGGGCATCCCTTTGGGAGTGGCAAAGTTTTCAGTCCATGCGTAACGTGAGTTACTCATTACCTCAAACGTAGAAAACAGATGCAGGAACTTCCGAAAACATATACTCCGCAAGAAGTCGAAGACAAGTGGTACCAGTATTGGGAATTGAATGGCTTTTTTCATGGAACACCCGACAACTCGAAGAAACCGTACTCCGTCGTCATTCCTCCCCCGAATATCACCGGCATCCTCACGATGGGTCACGTGCTGAATAATACTCTGCAGGATGTTTTCGTTCGCTGGCGGCGGATGCAGGGGTACGAAGCGTGCTGGGTGCCCGGAACAGATCACGCCGGCATCGCGACACAGCATGTCGTGGAAAAGGCGTTGCTCAAGGAAGGGATACAGCGCCGCGGAATGGGACGCGAACAGTTTGTCCGACGTGTCTGGCAATGGAAAGAGTTGTACGGCGGCGCAATTATCAAGCAGCTTCGAAAACTGGGGACGTCGTGCGACTGGGAGCGACAGCGATTTACGATGGATGACGGATTGTCGAACGCTGTGCAGGAAGTTTTTGTCCGGCTCTATGACAAAGGATTGATTTACAAAGGCAAGTACATCGTCAACTGGTGTCCCAAAGATCACACGGCACTGAGCGATGACGAAGTGAATTTTTCCGAAAGCAACGGCCATCTCTGGTACATCAAATATCCGCTGGAAGGATCCGCCGAGTTTGTCACCGTCGCAACGACGCGTCCCGAAACAATGTTGGGCGACACGGCGGTTGCCGTCAATCCGAAGGATGAACGCTACAGGCATTTGATCGGGAAGAAAGTCCTGCTGCCGCTTGCGCATCGGCTTATCCCCATCATCGCGGACGATTTTGTCGATGCATCGTTCGGCACCGGCGCCGTCAAGGTAACTCCTGCCCACGATCCGAACGACTACCAGATCGGAGAACGACACGGTCTCGACAAGTTGATCGTGATGGATACATCGGGAATGATGAACGATCAGGTCCCCAACAAGTACCGCGCATTAGACCGTTACGAGTGCAGAAAGGAAGTCCTGCGAGACCTCGACAAAGAGCATCTCCTGGCAAAGACAGAAAACCATATCCACAGCGTTGGCCACTGTTACCGGTGCGACACCGTGATCGAGCCGTATCTCTCCGACCAGTGGTTTGTGAAGATGAAGCCGCTCGCCGAGAGAGCGTTGCGCGTCGTGCTCGACGGGCAGGTAAAGTTCTATCCCGACCGTTGGACAAAAGTATACGAACATTGGATGACGAACATCCGCGATTGGTGCATTTCCCGACAACTCTGGTGGGGCCACCGCGTGCCGGCATGGTATTGCGTCGGCGACGACCACTGCACGCCAGAATGTAAACATCCTATCGTGTCGGGCACAAAGCCGGAGCGCTGTCCGCATTGCGGTTCCGCCAATTTCCGTCAGGACGATGATGTACTCGACACATGGTTCTCGTCATGGCTATGGCCCTTCTCCGTTTTTGATTGGCCCCGGGAAAACGCCGACCTGAAATATTTTTATCCGACAGACACGCTTGTTACCGCACCGGATATTATTTTCTTTTGGGTCGCGCGCATGATCATGGCGGGACTGGAATTCAGAAACGAGATTCCGTTCAAGCACGTCTATTTTACGAGCATCATCCGCGACATGGAGGGGCGCAAGATGAGCAAGTCGCTGGGCAATTCTCCCGATCCCCTCGACGTCATTTCGACGTACGGCGCAGACGCCCTGCGCCTTACCGTGTTGTATCTCGCACCGATCGGCCAGGACGTTCTCTATTCAAATGAGAAATGTGAGATGGGGAGGAATTTCGCCAACAAGATCTGGAACGCCGGACGATTCCTATTAATGAACCGCGACGCGATCGATGCAGAAGCTCCGGCAGATATTTCCATCGTTAGCGCACAGGATTCAACTGATTTGCCGGATGCATGGATTCTCTCCCGCTTCAATTCGGTGGTGAAGGATGCGACCGAATATCTGGAAAATTTTCGAGTGAACGAAGCGGTGAAATTGCTCTACGACTTCATGTGGCATGACTTCTGCGATTGGTATGTCGAGTTCGCAAAAAATAGGATCGCCCAGACGAGCGACACTCGCATGAAGCGATCGATCATTAATCGCGCCATACGCATTTACGAAGAGACCTTGAAGTTATTGCATCCGTTCATGCCGTTCGTTACGGAAGAGATCTGGCAGCACTTGAACGAACGAAAGCCCGGCGAGAGTATTATGAAGGCGCCATGGCCCGGCTTTGACGCCTCGCAGATCAAACCGGCAATCGAGCAAGACATGGAATTTCTTCAAAGCGCGATCAGTGCAATACGGACAATCCGCAGCGAAATGAACCTCCCCCCTTCGAAGGCACTCGATGTCGTCATCAATTGCCACGACGATGCGAAGCAACAGGTGCTCGATTCAAACCGGCCGACATTCGAACGGATGGCAAAGCTTAACTCGTTGACCATCGGCATGAATCTCGCAAAGCCCGGCTTTTCGGCAAGCTCGGTCGTGCAGGGTCAGGAAGTGTTCGTCCGCTTGATAGGATTGATCGATCTCGATGTCGAGCGGTCGCGCCTCGAGAAGGAAATATCCCGGATTGAAGGACAGTTGAAGGGAGTTCAAGCGAAGCTGGAGAATCCCAATTTTTCCGGGAAGGCGCCTGCTGAAGTCATCCAGAAGGAAAAGGACAAGCAGGAAAATTTTCGACAGACCATCGAGAAGTTAAAAGCGAGCCTCGGGCAGCTTTCACATTAGTGCTATCGCCAATAATTAATATTGTAATTTACCGCCAAGTCGCCAAGGTCGCAAAGAACATTATTACTAATTTTACTCAAGTTGACCGTTTATTAGAAAACTCTTGAAAAAGTGGCGAGACATAGTCAATAGTTGTGTAAATAAATTTAAGCGGCCATTCGTAGCTTAGAGCGTTTGATTGTTCTCAACTGATCAA
>JAGVPT010000262.1 GCA_020052095.1 Bacteroidota bacterium
GAATACTCTCAAATATTGTAATTTTTTTTTGGCCATGGTTTTCCTCTGAAAATACGGTTTTCTTTCTTAGAATTCCCTTAAGTTGACAGCATTGCCCCCTGCCCCCTCCTTATGTACAGATAAGGAGAGGGATTGCACGTGTACTTTTTGAGAAAACGCAATAGAAGTCTTGCACCGTCGTAAAAGCGCTACGTCCCCTCCTCTTTTGAGGAGGGGATTTGACTTTGCGTAACGTCAGTAATAATTCAGAAGTCTCCGATAGTAAAACAGCAGCAGAGTAGAAGAGCTGAGAAGAGGGGTTGAGCGGCAACCGACACTATCTGGTCATTCAATCAAGTTATTCCGTATTGCATAAAGCATGAGGTCTGCATTCTTTTTCATTCCCATTTTCTCAAGGATGCGCATTCGATGAGTGCTTACCGTCTTGTCGCTGATAAAGAGGTCATGGGCCACCTCCGTTACCGATTTTCCTTTAGCAAGCATACACATGATCTGGAATTCCCGTTCTGAGAGTCTCTCGTGAGGCGTCTTATCAGCATCTTTCTTCTTGCCGAAGAGATATTTTTCGGCCAGATCGGATGAGATATACCTACCCCCCGCGGAAATCTTTTTAATTGCCGAAGTTAATTCCTCGTAAGCACTGTCTTTTGACAAGTAGCCCGATGCACCCAATCGAAGCGCCCGAATTGCATATTGCTCCTGCGGGTGCACGCTCAGAATCAAGATCTGCGCCTTTACGTTTTTGCTCTTCATAGTGTGAAGAACGTCGAGACCGCTTAACCCCGGCATCGAGATGTCAAGTATGACTATATCATACCCACCTTTTTCGATTTTAGCCAAGGCCTCGCGACCGTCTTTTGCTTCATCGACAACCGAAACGTCATCCATGTTTCTTACAATTTCTTTCAAGCCTTTTCGCACGACCAGATGATCGTCGGCAATTAATACTTTCATTGTAAAACCTTATGTATGAATGGGAAAAGAAATTCTTACTGTCGTGCCCTTCTTTCCTGGCGAAAATATTTCAAGCCGTCCGTTGAACTGCTTGGTTCTTTCGCGCATACCGATTAAGCCAAGCGACTCTTTGAAATCGATTTTATTTTGACTAATTCCGATTCCATCATCTTTAATTTCCAGAGTAATATTTTCATCGAGGCGGCTGAGTTTTATCATGACTATTTTTGCGTGGGCATGCCGAATGACGTTTGTAAGTGCTTCCTGCAGTATGCGAAACATTGTGAGATTTTGGTGAGGATTTTTTGATTGGATATCTTCCAAACCCGTCCGACATTTCACACCGGTCCTTTTCTCGAACTCTTCGCAATACCATTCAATTGCAGGGGCCAATCCTAAATCGTCCAAAATACTCGGACGCAATTCGGAAGCAATTCGTTGAACATTCTTAACTGTGCCGTTCACGATATCAAGCATGGCATTCAATCTTTGTCTTACCGCAGGTTTCTTAGCGACATGTTCGCGAACCCAGTTCATATCTATCTTTAACGCAGTTAGTGATTGTCCCAGCTCGTCGTGAATTTCTCTGGAGATGAGGGCACGCTCTTCTTCTCTCACCTCAGTCAGATGCTTGTTAAGCTGGACTAATTGTTCGTGCGCTTTTCCAATTTCTTCTGCTGCCTGCCTGCGCGCCTCTTCGGCCAACTTGCGCACCGAGATGTCGCTGATGACGGACATTGATCCAATCACTTTGCCTTTGAAACCATACACTGGCGAGGCGCTCACCGACACCCAGAATCTCTGGCCTGATTTCTTCCTCATTTCGAGTTCATATTGCTCCGAAATTTCTTGTATTCGCTGGCGATTTTTTCCTTGCAAGAGATTCCAACTTTCTTCCGGTAAAAGCATTCTATATCCTATGTTACCGATCAGTTCTTCCTGTGGGTATCCGACCATTGTGCACAGCTTCTCGTTCACAAATTGAATTGCATCGTTGTTGTCGACAACTAGCAAGCCATCGTTCATACGACCTATGAGCGTACGGTATTTCTCTTCCGAGCTACGTAATGCTTCTTCTGCCTGTTTGCGCTCGGTGATGTCCCGATAGTTAGCAATTATCGCCTGTACGCTCGGTTCGCCAAGCATATTCGTACCAATTACATCCAGCCACCGCCAGGATCCGTCCTTATGACGGAAACGAAACTGACTGTTAACGGTGGCGTTCGGGATTTGGACGAATGGGGTGAACAATTCAGTGATAGCATGCAGATCGTCCGGGTGGACCAATTCAAATGCATTCCGTCCTTTCAACTCCTCAAAGGCATATCCCAACATGCGCATAGCTGCAGGGCTTTCGTACAGGATTGTTCCATCAGCGGCGAGCAATGAAATGACATCGGAACTTTTTTCAATCAATGCACGAAAGCGTTTATCGATGGCTCGTACCGCCTCCTCCGCCTTCTTGCGCTCGGTGATGTCACGACCGTACAGATTGGCGTAGCCAGCGGCAACAATCGGCGCGACGAAGAACGAATACACTTGCTTGCCATGCTCAAGATCGAGTATTTGCGTCAATGCATTGCCAATAGACTGGACAGCGGCCTCTCCCAGCATGAGGGAGACTGCCTGGCCAACTTGCAGATGCCAATCCGGCAGCAATCTCAAGCCGGCCTCGTTGATATAGAGCAGCGTGCCATCTCGGGCGATGCGCAAGACGGGGTTGGGGTTTTCGGCTGGGAACTTCGCCAGGCTTTGGATTTCTTCCTCCGTGCGCTTTCGCTCGGTAATGTTAAGGAGAGTTCCTATAATAGCCGGCTTGCCGTTGTATTCGATCCGCGCCCCGTGAACTTCTATATCAAGGCGCTGCCCGTCCTTTCGGAGTCCTTTGAAGGAATAGCGGATTTGAGGGATCACGCCTTCCATCCGCTTCCGGATATTCTCGGTGATAACATCGCGGTCTTCGGGCGCTGTCAAATCGAGAGGTCCAAGCTTATTCATGATCTCGCCCACATCATAGCCGAATGTGGTGGCGAGAACCGGGTTCACATATCTGAAAAGGCCCTCCTGTATCATATACACTCCCGTGATCGCAAACTCCGTCAGCGAACGGAATCGTTGTTCGCTTTCCTTTAAAGCCTCTTCTGCCTGTTTGCGCTCGTGGATGTCTCTGATGATGTTGGTTGCCTTTACAAAAGCACCCGACGCATCAAACTCGATATGAGTCACCTGTTCTACCCAAAACTTCCGTCCACTTTTGGTCTGAGCCATGAACTGCGTCGACATGTCGGTCCGCTTCTCTTTCATCCACTCCCCGTACGATGCAATTACATATTCGCGATGTTCTTTGGCAACAATTCTGAACGAGATAGTGCCGAGAAGTTCCTGTTCAGAGTATCCGCTGATGAGAAGAAGCCCGGGATTGCAGTACGTAAACGAACCGCGACGGTCGGCTTCAAAGTATGCCTGAGTGAGGTTTTCCACTATTGAATGGTACCGCTTTTCATTTTCGCGCAACGCTTTCTCCGCCCGCCTACGCTCGGTGATGTCCGTCGTGATCACGATTAATCCGGTAGGTTTTCCGGATAGATCTCGCAAGACACTCCCCGCAGTTTCAGCTGCAAACTGGCTGCCATCTCTCCGCAACATTGTGAGTTCAACACCGTGCATGGTCCCTCGGGAGAGAAGATCCTGCAGCAGTTCCATCGCGCGTTGACGTTCGCTCTCAACAACAAGGTTGAACCCGTCCGTGCCGAGCAGCTCTTCTTTGGTTGAGTACCCGTGCAGATTGACGGTTGTCTGGTTACACTCGGCTACCATTCCGTTCAGATCAATCAACAAGATAGCGTCCGGAGACGAGTCAAATATTTTTTGTATTTCCTCCTGTTTTTCTCCGAGCATTATCTCCGCCTGCTTGCTCGCCTGGAGCGCAGCCTCCCTTTGGGATTCGGCGAGCTTGCGCTTGGTGATATCGCGGATAACAACTTGCACTGCTGGTTTGTTTTGGTATGTGAAAGGAATTGCTGCCACTTCCACATCTACAACTGTCCCATCGAGCCGGATGAACTTTTCTTCAATCAACGATGCTTCCTTTCCTTCTCTCA
>JAGVPT010000011.1 GCA_020052095.1 Bacteroidota bacterium
CAGAGCGAGGACAGATCCGCATCCCTCGCCAGGGAGCCCAGTTCCGCATCGCTGAGCGATCTCGGCGAGCTCTACTGGCCGCTCTTCATAGCGATGGTGTTCGGAATGCTTGCAAAAGCCGGCGTCGACTGGCTCGATTCATCAGACAAGGTCCTGGTGAGGCAGCACATAAGAAACGCCTTCGTTGCCATTCTGGTATCGCCCATCGTGTTCCTCGGTTTCCTGAGCGCAGGCCAGTTTTCAGCTTCAACGCAGACATTCGTCGTGCTGTGTCTTCTGGCGTTTCAGAACGGCTTTTTCTGGCAGACCGTGTTGAAGCGGAACGTGAGCGACGCACCGGCAAATGCCGCGGCGAAAACCGCAGGCACTTCGTGAAAGACCAGTTAGGGGGGTATTGCATCCCGCTTTACGTGCAGTTCCAAGGAGGCACTTTGAAAACGAACGTGGTGAGTCTGATAGTGTCGGTCATTGCAGCGATGGCCGCGACGCCCGGTTTTGCAGTGGACGCGAAACAGTGCAAACCTCCGGAGAAAACAGGCTTCAGCATGAAAGTGGATGGCAGGAGTTTTCGCAATGATGACCGATTTATTGTCTTTCAGCAGGGCGAAAACATCAAATTCATTTCGTCATTGCGATCCGCCGGGACGATAACGTGGGACTTCGGTGATGATGGATCGGAAACGAAACGATCGTCGGACGGAACCTATCAGGAAAGCATCCACCGGTTCACCGTGCCCGGCATCTATACCGTAAAGTTATCCGCGGCCAGGAATTGCGGAGTCAACGAGATCAGCAATGCCGGCGAAGCAACCGCGTCGGTTCATATCTACGATGAAGAGATATCGGGATACGGTGTCTGTAAGGAATATACAGCGATCCCGAACAACGTCCTCAAAGGGTATAAAGAGCACGCGCTCATGTCTTTGATCGTTCTTTTGCGCAACGATCGGATCAAAAGAGAAGAAGTGAAAGACAAGATCGAACGGACTGTCGAAGAGTTGACGAACGTGACGAAGATTAATGAAGACACGGCAAGACAGGGCGAAATAGAGCGCCTGATACATGGCCTGACGGAAATGACCAGCACAGCGCAAAAGGATGAGAAAGCCCGCCTGGATACAATGATAGCGGAATTGAAAAAAATCAAAGATATTCCGAAGAACAGGCCCGCAGAACAAAAGAAAGCGGCAAACGACGTCGATCTGCTGCAGGACCTGTTCATTGCATTCGAAGATCGCGTGATAGAAACGTGCGATCATGACATAGCCAGGGCTGAAAGCAGGCTCAGAAGAAAAGGGAACAGGCTTGCTCGTACCTATCTAGACTGGGAGGAGGCGAAAAAAGATAAGGACGTCTACGGAAAATTTAAAGCCGGGATCGATCAGCAGTCAGCGGAAAATAAAACGCTCTTGAACGAGGTCAAGGGGGTTACGCCGGTGACCTACAATGATTTTTTTAGGACTTATGATGACTATGACCAATACTATTTCAAGTTCTATCTGGGCTATGAATACTCGTCTACGGTAAACAGTTTGTTCAAGGAGGGTACGCCGCGAGCCGGGCTTGCTGTTCAATACCGGGCGTGGGAACAGGCCGTGCCGGACGCACAGCCCCTAGGTTTCTGGGATGGGTTCGGTTTTTATGGAATTCAGTCCTCATTCCAGGCGTTTGTTACGGGCTCCGCAGAGCAGGCTACTGATTTGTCATCCGACTCGGCGCCGGCAAGTTCTCCAACGCCCACAATAAAAAACACCGGCGAAAACAAGGCAATTGAAGGGAACCTGGATTTTTTTATGCCCCTGTATCGCACTGCACGTTTTAATAATAACAAACTGTGGGGTTATCTCGGTCCCGTTGTCTCACTTGGCTTGAAAAAAGCGGATAACGTGGCGGACAGTGCGGGCAACACAGTCGATCGCTTCGACAGGCGGCGCTACGCCGGCGTTGCGCTCGCCTTTAACCCGGAATTGTACACGGCGGTCTTCTATGGGAAAACATCAGGCCTCAGTTCCGACAGGCTGGAGATCCGCGCACAATTACCGGTATACAAATTTAATAATGAGAGCAGGCTTTTACTCGGGGCTATCGTGAATTTGGGCGTGAAAGACCAGAGACCGGACGAGGTCGATATCATGCGGATATACCTTACATGGAACGTCGACTTATCAAATATATATGAGTATTTTACAGGACAGAAAATCGACAAATCGCAGTAACGCATTTGAAGCGGGAAAAAGACAACGTCCGCGCGAAAACACCCGTGCAGCCACAGATCAATACTTCCCGGAGGCCTCTCTTTGTGGCTTCGGGAAGTATTTTCTTTCTAACGTGCCCGCCTTGTCCCCCTGTCCGCTTTTACACTCCGAGCTCACGTGTCGCTTAAGAAGCGCCTCCTTTTGGTGCCGCGGCTGCTTTGCCGCTCCCCAAGCTGTACCTACTCGAAGGGGTAGGTAAGTCTATCGACGCGGAATAACCGCACAAACCAGCACAAATCCCGCTTGCAATTTGCACTTTCCTGTACTATCTTCAGTTCACCATGCCCAATGGCCCCGAAGACATAGCCCGTGAGCAGATCGACCGGATGCTTGAACTGTCCGGCTGGGCTGTTCAGGACGCGAAAGCGGTCAACCTGTACGCGAAACAGGGTGTGGCTATCCGGGAATTCGAGCTGAAACCCGGCTTCGGCACGGCTGATTACCTGCTCTATGTGGATGGGAAGGCAGCCGGAGTGATCGAGGCAAAGAAGGCCGGTGCCACGCTCACGGGCGTTGAGATCCAGTCCGCGAAATACAGCAAAGGTCTGCCTGACGGGCTTCCCGCATGGACCCGTCCGCTGCCGTTCTGCTACGAATCCACAGGCATCGAAACCAAATTCACCAATGGGTTCGACCCCGATGCTTGTTCCCGCAACGTCTTTTCATTTCACCAACCGGATACAATGGCCAAGTGGCTTGAAGACGGCGTTCCTGCCACCGATGATCGGGCAGCGTTCAGACCGCCTTTCTATGGCGGCACCTCAACGCTTCTCTCCCGCATCCGCCAGATGCCGCCCCTGATCGAAGACGGCCTCTGGCCCGCGCAGATTGTCGCGATCAAGAACCTCGAAAAGTCGCTTTCCGAGAACCGTCCCCGCGCTCTCATCCAGATGGCGACCGGCAGCGGCAAGACCTTCACTGCCATCACCTTCCTGTACCGCTTGATCAAGTTCGGCGGGGCCAAGCGGGTCCTGTTCCTCGTTGACCGGGGCAATCTCGGCAGGCAGGCCTTGAAGGAATTTCAGCAGTACCTCTCGCCCTACAACAACTTCAAGTTCACGGAAGAGTACATCGCCCAGCGCCTCACGTCCAATACGCTCGATACCACTGGAGTGCTGCAGGAGGAATCCTTGTGCCGAAAGTAAATAAGCAGACGATAGCCCTTATTAATGATATTATTGACAGCTCGAAAACAATAGGAGGAGGTGTCAATGCTCTGCAGGTCAGAGCAAGTAACGATGACAAGATAGCACTACTTGACCGACTGGAACGGGACGGATATTTACGAAAGGAGAACGATAAATACTGGTTAACGCTAACCAGCTTAATGCTTCTCGATAAGAAAAAGAAGCAGAAAATACTGGATAATTTCGAAAGATTGTTTTCAGTTTTAAAAACATTTTATAAGTCAAATCAGACAGATAATCTTAATCTGAATACTTTATCCGAAATGGCAAATATTTCTACTGATGATGTGAGAGAGTCTTTGTCTTATATGATTGAGGGGTCCTGGTGGAGCGGCCATAATGATTTGTACTCTGACGATGCATTCGTAAAACCTTCAGAATCAATCCTTACATATAATGCATTTAGTGATGTTATAAAACAGATACAAGGCTGGCAGGCACAACGCGTTGCAGTACACAAGAAAAGAGTTCGTGGCGATTTAATCGAACCACTTGGTATAAAAAAGCGTAAGATGGTCGAGTCAACAAGGAGAATTCGCATGTCGTCCAAGAGAAAGCCTAGCTTAGACATTTGGGCAAAAATTGAAAACGATTACGGAATTGATAAAAGAGCTTTTGGCAAGAAGATTCATTTCGTGAATGATCAATTTAAACGCAAAGTCATATTTAGAGATGTTGAACACAGTTATCACCTAGCGTGCGAAGGTTTTTCAAAGCCTTCTGTGATTCTGGCTGGTGGAGTTGTTGAAGAGCTGTTAAGAATCTACTTACAGCATAAAAAAGTCATTCCACAAAGAGATAATTTCGATGAATATATTAAGGCTTGCGATAAGGAGGGTCTGCTCAAGTCAGCTATTCATCGTCTTACTGATTCAGTAAGACATTTTAGGAACATTGTTCACCTTGAGAAAGAAAGTTCAGCGCGAGCCACCATATCCAAAGCAGCGGCCAAAGGTGCAGTAGCTTCAATATTTACGATTGTTAATGACTTGTAGGAATCAGTCATCGCTTAAAAAGGTGAGGCATTAATATATGTTCGATCCATTAAGCTGGGCCATCGGGTTTTCTTTAACGAAGGGAGTCGGATATTTATTCGATAAGGTATTTTCGGTCGACCTCCCCTCAAAACTCAATAAAGACGTCGAAGAATGGGGCAGGGAACTATCCACCCAACTTCAATTTAATTATGAAGCATTCGAAATATTATTTGATAGTTTCACATCAGATGACGAATTAGTCAAATTTCCGAAACTCGCAAGTTTGAGAGGAAAACTGAATAAGTTCCTGATACCGACCGCGGAAGAATGGTATCAAGCGTTATATGAACGATGGGAATACATTCGTACAATAAATAAACCAGAAAACCTTTCATCCTTTTACCTTCTTTCAAACGATAAGATCAAATACCATCTCCAAATTCTTGCCGATAAACTTAACCTTACTTGTAAAAAAGACTCCGAATTCGCCAATGTAACAGTTCTTCGCGACCTCGATGAACTCCGGGCTGAATTGACATCAGTGAAGCAGACAGTAATTGACCAGAGACAGAAAACGGTGGAAAGTATAGCGGAGCAAATCCAGGATAAATCAAGATTTGAAAAGAAATATCCAAGAGATTTGGTAGATAGTGCGATTGAGGAGCAATTATATATAATACGACGTGCTCGTTTTATCCCTGAATTTTCGGCACCCGAAAAGATACTCCGCTTGGCAGATAAGATTCAGACCGGTGAGTTTGAGACTGGATCGGATGAAGGCAAGTGTACAGCCTTGGCTTGGTGCGCGCGTTTTTTGGCTCTTGGCGAAAATGTCGTCAAGGCAGAGGCGTTGTTGGCTTCAGCCAAGCTGTTGGGTGATATTGAAGAAATAATAATTGCAGACGCGTTTATAACTGGCGCGAAAGGTAATTTATCCGGAGCATTGAGCAAACTGTCTGATCTATCGTCACCCATTGCAAAGTCTGCCTCGCTTTTCATTGTGTCGAACCATTTAAAGAATCCGTCAGCAACGCTGGACTGGTTATCGAAAGCGGAGATCAGATTTGCAGATCTTGATGCCGATGGTAAGTTCAAGTATTTAAGAGAGCTGGTCGAGTTGGATCATTGGGATGCAGTCCTAGAATGCGCAACTGAACTTCTTGATAAGGATTATGAAGAAGCCCCAATTCTTTATCATACGGTTGCCTTTGCTTATTTATTGAAGGTAGTTCCTGATGAATTTCAGCATATTGTTCTTCAGCAAATACCTTTTAACTCTAAAAGCTTCTTTCTTACTTCAACTGAATCAGGTCTCACGGCGCGAAGAACGGCTAAAGATTTATTCCAAAAATATGCCATAGCTGCACAGGAATTTGATTGTACTGAAACAGCAAGAATCTTCGATGATTTCGCGCTTTGGCTAGAACTCCGTGATCCGGAATATTCAAAATCGGGCATTCTCAAACTGGAAGCCAGTATGCGCGATCCAGTACATTCACTTCGTAGACTTTCCCTTGCGCTCAACTTTGGACTTAAGATTGATATAGATAAGGTTGAGACGGAAATTGATAGACAGACGGCGCTATCCGGAGGCGTATCGCCTGTTGCAGCTATGGCTAGATTCGCCTTCATATTTGTAGAGAAGAACCCTAAGGAAAGTGTCGATTACATAGATAGGCATCGCGAGCAATTACAAAAATATGTGACAAAACAGGCTATCGCTTCTTTAGAAATCGACAAGCTTGTGGAAGCAGGTTTGCCTCAACGAGCAAAAGAAAAACTAGATATTCTCGTTAAGGAGGGGCTGTCAAATGCGGAGCAAAGATCACTTCTTAAAATCATTGATACAGCTACGTCAGTTGATCCTATAGAATTGCGGAGAGCTACGTATGAAGAATCACAGAACCTTCCTGATCTAATTGACGTGGTTCATCACATGGAAATACAGAAAGATGAAGAAAAAGATTGGTCGCAATTTTGTCATTATAGCGCTTTGTTGTTTGATAAAACGAAGGATCTATCAAATGCAGAGCGACTTGCAAAAGCATTGAATGCGGCGAAACGGTTCAATGAACTGCTGGCGCTATTGAGAAAATATCCAGAGTTTATACGCCAATCTGACGAGCTGCAAACGCTTTGGAGCTGGGCGCTTTATCGCGAAGGGGATTTGTCTGGTGCGGCGGCAGCGCTTGTGAAGTTGCAGGCAAAGCGGGATGTTCCTAGTGACCGTGCTCTGGCCGTCAATTTGGCGATAACTTCTGGCGCATGGGGTTTGCTCCTGCCATACGTGGAAAAAGAGTGGCAGAATAGAGAGCAGAGAGAAACTAACGAATTGATACAGACAGCGCAGTTAGCTCAACATGTGGGGTCACAGCATGCCAAAGAACTGATTCAATTCGCGGCAAACAAAAGTTCCGATGATCCCCAAATCCTGGCGGCTGCTTACTTCACGGCAACAAGTGCGGGATGGGAAGACGAGACGACAACACAATGGTTAATTAAAGCCGCTGAGCTGTCGGGAGAAAATGGTCCGATTCAAAGAATGTCCATAAAGGATTTAGTTGATCGCAAACCCGTGTGGGATCGCAGAGAAAACGACACATGGCAACAAGTTAATCAGGGAACCTTGCCCCTCTTCGTTGCGGGACAGTTGCTAAACAGGTCTCTCATAGATATGATTTTATTGCCTGCGCTGGCGAATCCAGCAGAGCCGGACCTCAGAAAACGAGTAATTATCCCTGCCTATAGTGGCGCTCGTTCTTTGTTACCTTGTACCTGTCGAGTAGTAGCGATGGAAGCCACTAGTTTATTAACTCTGGCAGCTCTTGGTCTTCTTGAGAAGGTATTTGATTCTTTTGAACGTATCGTTATCCCTCACTCAACGTTGAGATGGCTTTTCAGTGAAAAACAAAAGGCGTCATTTCATCAGCCCAGCAAAATTCAAGAAGCACGCAAGCTTATGCGGTTGATTGCAAGTGGTGCGCTGAAAGAGTTTAGGGCAACTGTTCCAATGGATAGTGAATTATCTGCTGAGGTAGGCGAAGAACTGGCTGCCTTGCTATGTGAAGCCAAGTTGGGCGGCGATGAGAAACAGAAGGTCGTCGTTCGATCGTCTCCAGTACATAGAATAGCTTCTCTTATGGAGGAAGAGGCTGATCTTTCGTCGTTTTATAATCATATCTGTAGCTGTACTTCAATTGTGGATAAACTCAAACAAAAAGGCCAGATCACAGTTTTAGAAGAACAACGCGCTCGATCTTACCTTACCCTTCACGAGAAAAAATGGCCTCAGGAACCGGTAATTAATGATAATGCGGTCCTTTATCTGGACAGTCTATCTGTCACGTATCTTCAACACACTGGACTTCTGCCTAAATTGAAGCTTGCTGGTTTAGAAGTGTATGTTTCGACGCGGGAATTAGAAGAAGTTAATGGGCTTCTTCAGTATGAACAGCTTTCTTCAGAGGTAAATAAAATAATTGAAACTCTGAGGAGTTCCCTTGCAGCGGGTATCGAACGTGGGATGATCAAGATTGGTCGAATACCTGAAATGGATGCTTCAGAGGAACGAAAACTGCGTGATCATCCGACTTTTGCAATTTATGAACTTATTACCGACGTTGAGGCATTAATTATAGATGACAGATATTTTAATCAGTACCAGCAGTATAAGAAAAAGGAAGGCAGTGACGAGCATATCCCGTTGTTGACGACTCTCGATTTGATCGATGCTCTCCAGAAGGAAGAAAGAGGATCTATCTCTCTCGATGAACTCCGCGAGATTCGAACACGGCTGCGGCAAGCCAGTTTTTTGTTCGTACCCGTAACATTTGACGAACTTCAGCATTATCTATCGACTGCACAAGTTGCCAATGGCGCACTTGAAGAGACAGCAGAGCTAAAAGCAATTCGAGAAAATATTCTTCGCATAAGGATGAGTAATTTTCTCCAGTTACCTAAGGAGACTGTTTGGTTCAATGGATTAATGCAAGCCATTATTAAGACGTTGAAAGTACAATGGGTTTCCGCAATAGACGAGAAAACGATGGTAGCTCGGTCTGAATGGTTGCTCCAATTAATTGACGTGCGAGGCTGGACGCACTCTTTCGGGAACGAGGGTTGTCAGCAGTTATTAAATGATTTTTATGGGTCGCACATTATGTTGTTACTCACCGCACCCCATGATGCAACTTTAGACATTAAGAATAAGTATTTGAATTGGATTGAGGAACACGTATTGACAGAGATTCGAGAAGAAGAACCTGTTCTTTATAATTGGTTGCTTGACGGAGCGCGTGATCTCGTTTCAAACATAATCGCCAAAGTATTACGGAGGCAATAGAATAGTGGATACAGATACAAATGAATATTCGGCTTTCGCTTTGGCCGCGTTACGACTCTTTCCGCGATCGATTCGCAATTCACTTTTGCTGAATCGCGATTTTCGAAATAGTCACGGGATCAAGCGTGACGTGCAGATTACATTTCATAACGGCGGTGTGTCTTTTCGGCGATCGGATCTTTTTGGAAGCATAAGAGCTGCTTATGCGCCGAGCGGGACAAAACAAGTTGTAAAAGATATAAATGGTAAAGAATGGCAAGTGACAATTGTTAAGATGGATAATTTGCTTGATTTTAACTTAACCGATGGTGAGCGTCAAATTAGCCTGCCGGATTTTTCGGCATTATCTCCTGCCCTAGCGGAAAGATTGTCTGGCCTAGAACGAACCCTAGATAGAGTCAACTTGCCAAAGATTGTGGTAGATCAATGGAGGAAAATTCTATCCTTGCGTGTCTTGGATGACGATGAGTTGGACGAACTTCAGGCAGACCTCAAAGAGACTCCGGAATTAGTGACAGCTGTAGCCGGAATTGAGCTCGGAAGAGGGACGAGTCGATTGTCCTCGCTTGTTCCTCGATCAGAACGATATTATGCTCGCTTGGCAGGTGATTGCGACGAAAGCTCAAATATTACGGATTACGCAAGTTTGAACGCGCCTGCGCACATTAACGGCCTTATGTCACGACGGCCTCATGATGGCTTTTTGTTTGCATTGCTCTTGTCATCTCATTCATTAATTCCGCATATTATAAAGACCGAGGATCTTAAAGAGGAAGACCTTATTCGAGCCTATGCGTGGCTTCAAGAGAGTGGTGATAGAATATCACAAATCGGTGCAATTGAGATCGGTCTTTCAATCTTGGACAAACAGGCAAAGATCGAACCCTTTATAACGAACCTCATAGAACAAATTCGAGATGACAACCCAGGCGACGCTGGCGGCAGATTAAAACTGGCATCTTCTTTAATTGTTCTTGTTGATGGTGAATTGTCCAGAACGAGGATTCTAGAAAGGAAACCGCCATTCTGGAGGCGATTAGCATCAATCGCGCAGGCATCGTTATTAGAACGTGTAGTTCTCAGTTTGCAAGTGGATAACTCTTCATTTGCTGAATGGGCGCTCGATAGCCGGTTGCAACGATTTTATCTCCAAACCATGTCAGATCTTCGACGTGAGCCCCGCTGGTATCCCGATTATGTATTTCCGCAGCAGCTTAAGGCCGAATTCGTAGGGAGAATTATTACTGCTGCGCAGGTCCACGATTCGAAAATACAGTCCCCCGGTCTACGTGACCTGCTATTCGGAGAGGGGCCTGCGAGTTTGCGATCTCTCGTTAAATTTCCATTTGCATATCTACCTGGTCCACTTGAAGGCGGGATAGAGTCCCAGATTGTGCCACCAGCTGATCTTGTAAAGGAAATTGAAGAGCGTTTAAGTTCGGATGTTCTAGAACCGAAGTCATTTGCCGCACTGGTGAACCCTGCCTTGATATTTCGTCTTGACTCTTACCACGCGCAACTTGCTGCGAAGGCGTTGCGATCAGCGAAACACCAGCTGAAAAAAGCGGACGATAAGGAAGAGTTGTTTTCGGTTTTAAGAGGTTTAGCCACAGTTGCCGCAGTAACGAGGAGTAGTGAACTAGCAGATGAAATCAGAATACTCGTCCGAAGATGTCGATATGAACTTGGACATTTACTATCAGCGGAAGATGCAATGTGGATTGTTCTTGTTGCGGCAGCATCTCATGCCGATCTGATGAAATGGTGTGAATTCGTAGGTCAGTGTCTATCTGAATATGCCTTTCAATCAATCAAACACGATGAGGCAGAGAGATTGCACTCCCATATCGAACAACTGTGTCACATTGAGCCTCAACTCTGGTGCACCTGTGGACGGGCGGAGGCAGCGTTAAAATCTTTATTGCATTAATCGTTGTTTGCGGACCAAGTAGGGTATGCTTTTATATTCGTGCATTAGGAGCGAGATGTGGGCAGTGAATATGGCTTCAGGTTTCGATATCGACATTCTTAGTCCATGCCACATGCTCGAAAGCCTGGGCAATGAAAAAGGTCTGCTCGGCCTGATCTTCAACAAATCCCAGAACAAGTTCCAGGATCCTTCGAAATTACGACGTCTTGTCGTCGACCTGATCGATAAGGAAAACTGGTCGGTCATGAGCGCTGATGTGAAAGGGGACGCATACGAAGGCCTGCTTGAGAAGAAAGCACATAGGGCTAAAGCGGGATCAAATAATCTGGAAGATGCGTTGGAACAGTTCGGCGAGATAGCGATGGCTTTATGAGCGCGCAAGCTTGACTCTAATTGATGCATCGATGCTGATTACGTAACGTTTGGGGAGAATCGTTCATGCAATTCACCAGTCTTAATACTTCTGAAATATATGAATGGTCATTGGAGGAGTGGGAACTATTATCTACGATTAAGTCTCCATTCCTGACTGGAGATAGTTATGCCAAAGCAAAAGTACTGACTAAATTAATATTCCCCGAAGTATCAAACACCACATGGCATTCTAATTACTTATTCAATTCGCCATTACCACTTCAAATCCCATTCACGTCCCGGATGATTGTTGATTTGCGTCCGTATGAAACACCTTCCCAATTTGAAAAGCATTATGGAATTGATGTCACAGGTTTTACAAAGCTCGTTCGAGAAGGGTATTTGATCCCTCACTATGGGTCTGATTTTAAGCGCTATGCTGGAAAGAAATATTTATTGCCGATATTCAACTCGACAAATCGACAGTGCTCGACTTTACGTACAGACAGAATATTCGAATTGCTGAACGCTAAATACTGGATGTTTGCTGAGCAGATTAAAAACGAGATAACGCCCGCTTTGTTGCGTATATGGGAGTCATCTAGCAGAGGGGGATCTTTAGGGACGTAGTGTCCCGAGTGTCCTTATATGTTGACTCCTGCCGCTATCTTTACAAAACCCTTGAAGCGATGGGGCCAGGTCTTTAATGTTAGACTTTGCACATTGCCATCTGATTTCACTGCAATCATCTAAAAACCCCTTGCAATCAAATCTCTCATAGTCTATATTAACAGTATATATTAAACGGAGGTGCGCCATGAAGACCGCAAAATTGTTCCAAAACGGGCAGAGCCAGGCTGTCCGTCTGCCCAAGGAGTTCAGGTTCGAGGACGACCACGTGTTCGTCAAAAAATCAGGGAACGTTGTGGTGCTGATTCCGACAAAGAACTCATGGGACACACTGATCCACAGCCTGGCTAAATTCTCGGGCGACTTCATGTCGGATCGGAAGCAGCCGAAAACGCAAAAGCGGGAGGACTTTTGATGAAGTATATGCTGGATACGAACATCTGCGTTTACCTCATCAAACAAAATCCCGCTAAAGTAATCAAACATTTCAAATCTCATGCAATCGGCGACATCGGGATATCCGCTATCACCCTTGCGGAACTGCGCTACGGCGTGTCCAGGAGCCAGCACGTCGAAAAAAACCAGCAAGCCCTTGATGAGTTCATTCTTTCCCTCGAAATCGCAGACTTCGATGAAAAGGCGGCTCAGGAATACGGAGCGATCCGGGCAGAGCTTGAACGGGCAGGTAAACCCATCGGATCGATGGACATGCTGATCGGAGCGCATGCTCACGCGCTTGGTTCGACCCTCGTTACGAATAACACCAAAGAGTTTAAACAAATTAAGAACCTGAAAATAGCGGACTGGAGCGTTTGACCAATATGACTTCTGCCGCAATCGTGCAAAAACTCTGGAACTACTGTAACGTCCTCCGGGACGACGGGATGAGCTACGGCGACTACGTGGAGCAGCTCACGTACCTGCTGTTCCTCAAGATGGCCGA
>JAGVPT010000220.1 GCA_020052095.1 Bacteroidota bacterium
CGATTTAATCAATTTCTTGAAATCGGGAGGTGCATCAAGGCTAAAAAATGCTTAAGAAAAAAACTTTTATCCGCAGCTTTTTAGAGCGGACTCATGAGTTATAAAGCCAACTTCCGCACAGCCGCCTTCTCATTTAGAGCGAGATGCGCGTAAAATAATTTACACCTGCATGAATTTTTAGGAAATACCATGAAGAATACCGTACTCTCGGTCTTACTCTCGATCTTTCTGTTTGCCCCCTCAGGATTATTTTCGGCAGGAAGGAACGTCCGCACGTTGTCTCATTACAGCATTTATTTGCACAAAGAACAAAAGATGAACGTGTACGTGCCGGATTCGAAGGGACGGCACAGCGTTCTCTACCTGCTACATGGCGCAACTGGAGACTATACGAATTGGGCGGATCGAACCGACGTGAAAAACATCGCTGATAAGTATAACCTGATCATCGTGATGCCCGACGGCGGAGCGTTCTCATGGTATTCCGACAGCCCGATGATGCCGGAGTCTCAATACGAATCGTACGTGGTAAAAGAATTGATACCATTCATAGATTCCGCATTCGCGACGTACGCAGAAAAAAACGGACGAGGTGTCTGTGGTTTGAGCATGGGGGGATTTGGCTCAATAAAATTTGGCCTAAAGTATCCGCAGGTCTTTTCATCTGCTTCATCGCTGAGCGGCGTACTTGCGGTGATGAGGCATCCCGATAAATGGTCCATGGCCAAAGTATTCGGCGCGCAGGCGGACTATGCTTCGAATTGGAAAAGAGAAGACCTAATCGAGCTAGCGCAGTCCTCCAAAGACACAACGGTCGCACTAAAATTCGACACCGGCGTGGACGACATCACGCTGGAAGACAATCGTGCATTCCTTACAATTCTGCAGAAATTGCATCGCACCTTCGAATATGGCGAATTCCCGGGGGGGCACACGTGGGAGTATTGGGGCGCGCACATTGAAGAGCATCTCCAGTTCCACTCGCGCCATTTATTGCATTGATGAGTCCCTAAGTCCTTAGTCCGAAGTCCTGAGTCCAAAGTCCTGGATCCGAGGTCCTCAGTCCGGCGTCTTTGGTTCCTCATTGCTCATTGTTCATTGAATCTTTACTCATTGCCCATTACTCATTGTTCATTACTCATTGATTATTGTCTTTTCTTGCATTTCTGCCGTATTTTCACTACTTTAAATGGAATTTAAGGAGCAATTACTGGTAGTGATTCATTACGGAATTCTGTGAAAAGAAGTTGTAATGCACATCGGAGCTTGCTCTCTCCGATTTTTTATTTTTTAGAGAACTTTTCTTGATGAAGAAAATCACGATCACCTTCCCCGATGGAAGCAAGCAAGAATTTGATAGCGGCAGTACCGGCGGCCAAATCGCCGAGACTATCAGCCGGGGTTTGGCGAAAAAGGCCCTTTCAGTTTCTGTGAACGGAGAGGTTTGGGATCTTGCCAGACCAATCACAGAAGATGCGACGGTTAAGATTCTCACCTGGGAGAATCCGGAAGGGAAGTCGACATACTGGCACAGCTCTGCACATTTGATGGCAGAAGCTGTGGAGACGTTGTTTCCTGGAGCAAAATTTGGAATCGGTCCTGCGATCGAAAATGGATTTTATTACGACATTGATATGGGAGAGCATTCGTTAACAAACGAGGATCTCTCGGCTATCGAATCGAAAATGGTCGAGTTTGCAAACCGCGATGTGCCGTACAAACGCGAGGAGGTTCCGTGGGAACATGCGGTTGAGTACTTCACGAAAAAAGGGGACCAGTACAAGCTCGAATTGTTGGATGAATTCAAGGGACAGAAGATCAGTATGTACCACCACGGAAATTTCACTGATCTCTGTTACGGACCTCATCTTTCATCTACCGGCAAGATTAGATTTATCAAGTTGATGAGCGTGGCGGGTGCGTACTGGCGCGGGAATGAAAAAAATAAAATGCTTCAACGAATTTACGGCATCACATTCCCCTCCAAGCAGGAACTTGACGAGTACTTATTCCGAATCGAAGAAGCAAAACGCCGCGATCATCGAAGAATCGGGGCCGAAATGGAACTGTTCCTGCTGACGCCGAAAGTCGGCAGCGGGCTCGCTTTGTGGATGCCAAAAGGGACAGTCATACGTGAAGAATTGGAGAAATTCCTTCGCGACGAACAGCGCAAGCGTGGATACCAACCCGTCGTGACTCCGCACATTGCAAATCTGGAATTGTACAAAACGTCGGGACACTATCCGTACTATAAGGACTCTCAATTCGCTCCCATCACGATGGAAAGCGGCGAGCAATTCTTGTTGAAGCCGATGAATTGCCCGCACCATCATCAAATATACGCAGCACGGCCACGGTCGTACCGGGATCTGCCGATCCGGCTCTCAGAATTTGGGACCGTTTACCGGTATGAGCAATCGGGTGAACTGAACGGATTGATACGGGTCCGCGGCTTGACGCAAGACGACGCGCATATTTATTGCGCCCACGATCAACTGAAGGAAGAAATCAAACAGACGGTCGAGTTGACGCAGTTTGTGTTCCACACGTTTGGAATGGAAGTCAGCACGCGCCTCTCGTTTCGGGACAACAAGAATACAGAAAAGTACGGCGGGGATATGGCGTTTTGGGAACAGGCTGAGCGCGAAATTAAAGAAGTGGCCGATGAAATGAAACTCGATTACTTCGTCGGTATTGGCGAGGCATCCTTTTACGGTCCGAAGATTGATTTCATGGTGAAAGATGCGATCGGCAGAACGTGGCAGCTTGGAACGGTCCAGGTAGATTACGTCATGCCGGAGCGGTTTCAGCTCGAGTATACAGGAAGCGACGGTCTGAAGCATCGCCCCGTAATCATTCACCGGGCGCCGTTTGGTTCGTTTGAACGATTCATAGGCATTCTTATAGAACACTACGCGGGAGAATTTCCTCTTTGGCTGACTCCGGTCCAGACGGTTGTCCTTCCCATCACCGACGCTCAGGCGGAATACGGGATCAAGGTAGTGCAAGATTTGAAAAACGCCGGAATCAGGACAGAACTGGACGACCGCAATGAAAAAATTGGCTATAAGATCCGAGACTGGGAGATGAAAAAGGTGCCATATATGCTGATCGTCGGAGAAAAGGAGAAAGCCTCGGGCACAGTATCAGTGCGTCAGCACAAGAAGGGGGATCTGGGAGGTATTGCACTCGAAACGTTTATTTCGCAAATTCATGAAGAAGTGGCGAACAAATCAATCACCGTATAGGAGATACCCGCATCAAAAGTAAAGGACCCCGTATAAACGACCAGATTCACGCGGCAGAAATCCGCGTGATCGACGATAATGGTGCGCAGCTTGGAGTGATGAATCCACGGGACGCGATGACGATCGCTCAACAAAAAGGAAGAGATTTGATCGAAGTAGTCCCGAACGCTCAGCCGCCTGTCTGCAAAATCATGGACTTCGGCAAATACAAGTACGAGCTGCAGAAAAAGGAGAAGCTACAGAAGAAACACCAGCACGTTAGTCTCGTGAAGGAGTTGCGATTCCATCCGAATACGGACGTTCACGATTTTGAGTTCAAGGCGAAGCATGCGGTGCAATTTATTGCTGACGGACATAAGGTCAAAGCGATCGTTATCTTTAAGGGGCGGGAAATTACCTACAAAGAACACGGAGAGAGTTTGTTAAGCAGGCTAACGGAGCGTCTTCTCGCTGTCGCAAAGATCGACCAGCCCCTCCACATGGAAGGACGAAACATGATCGTGCTCTACGTGCCCGACAGGACAGCAAAGGCCAAGGCAGAGAAATTAGTTGCAGAGACCAAACAAGCATAACACAAAGGGAACATATGCCCAAAATGAAATCACACCGCAGTGCTCGAAAAACCTTCAGAGTCACTGCATCCGGAAAACTCAAACGCCACAAAATGAACCGGAGGCACATACTCACAAGTAAATCAACAAAACGGAAACGCCATCTACGCCGATCGGGTTTAGTCGCTCCGGCAGATGAGGCGCGCATTAAGCGCTTGATGATCATGTAAGTGGTCTTTCCGATTCACAATCACTACATAACAACCAAAGGAGACAAGAGCAACTATGCCACGTTCGCAAAACAAAGTTGCCTCCCATCGCCGTCGCAAGAGAATTCTGAAAGAAGCGAAAGGCTATTGGGGTGCGAGAAGCAAAGTCCTGACGGTAGCAAAGCACAGTATTGATAAGGGTTATCAATACGCTTACCGGGACAGAAAAGCAAAAAAGAGAACATTCCGCCAATTGTGGATCGCGCGTATCAACGCCGCTGCACGATTGCATGGAATATCATACTCGAAACTTATCGACGGCCTTCACAAAAAGCAAGTCGACATTAACCGAAAAGTGCTTGCCGAGCTTGCGGCTGGAAATCCGGAGGCGTTTGCTGAAGTTGTAAAATTCATCAAAGCATAATCATGAACTTCCCATCACATCATCGTTATGATGCCGGTGGGAAGTCGTGTTTTATCCCGAATACAACAAAACGTTCGCCATGGCAGAATTCCAAGATTCGTTAGCTCAGTCGATTACCTCCCTTCGCGCAAAGGCAGAAGAGGCCGCCCGGACCATCGCAACCACAGATGCGCTGGAAAAATTCCGTATTGAGTTTTTGGCGCGCAAAGGAAGTGTCGGTCAACTGTTCGAGGAGCTAAAATCAGTCCCGCCCGACGTGAAACCGAAATACGGAAAGCTACTGAACGAATTCCGCATTTTTGTCGATGCACTGTATCAATCGGCAAAAACAAAGATTGAATCGACATCCGCAGAGACGGACACATTCATCGACCTCACCCTCCCGGGGCGAGGACTGCCCCTTGGCACACGTCATCCGATCACGCAAACGCTCGACGATATCAAGTCAATTTTCGTTTCAATGGGATTCGGTGTCGTTGATGGCCCGGAAATTGAAGATGATTATCACAATTTCGAAGCGCTCAACTTTCCGCCGAACCATCCTGCACGCGATATGCAAGACACCTTTTTCCTCGATAAAGATGTTCTGCTTCGCACTCACACGTCGCCTGTTCAAATTCGGGTCATGAAAGAACGCCGGCCTCCGCTGCGCGTCATTATGCCGGGGCGAGTCTATCGGAATGAAGCAATTAGCGCAAGAAGCTATTGTCTCTTTCACCAGGTGGAAGGGTTGTACGTCGATCGAAATGTGAGTTTCAGCGAGTTGAAGGGGACACTCGTTGCTTTTGCACGCGCATTTTACGGCAGCAGTTTGAAATACAAGTTTCGCCCAAGTTTCTTTCCTTTTACCGAACCAAGCCTCGAAATGGACATAACCTGCTTCCTGTGCTCCGGCAAAGGCTGCCGCGTTTGCAAGCAAAGCGGATGGCTCGAGGTCCTCGGCGCCGGCATGGTTCACCCAAACGTCTTGAGAAATGTCGGCTACGATCCGGAGGAGTTCACGGGGTATGCTTTTGGAATCGGAGTGGAGAGAACGACTATTCTGAGGCACAACATTCCTGACATTCGTCTCCTTTTTGAGAATGATATGAGGTTTCTAAAACAGTTTTAGTCTCATAGAGTATGCGCTTATCAATCAAGTGGTTACGCCAATACGTTCAATTCCGAATTAGCCCTGAAGATCTTGGGCAGCGGCTCACCTCGGTCGGACTGGAGGTGGAGAGTATCGAGCATCTCGGCAAAGTGTTCGATGGATTTGTCGTAGGTGAAGTTATACGCGTTCGCAAACATGCCAACGCTGATAAATTGACTGTTTGCGAAGTGGACGTCCGGCGGAAAGGTACCTCTCCGGCATCCGTCCTGCAGATTGTATGTGGTGCTCCCAATGTTCAGAAAGGTCAAAAAGTAGCGGTAGGTCTTATCGGCGCAGTTGTTCCGAAGAATCAACATGACCCTGAAGCACAGCCGTTCGTTCTTTCAAAGCTTAAGGTTCGCGGAGAAGAATCGAATGGAATGATCTGCTCGGAATACGAATTGGGACTTGGAACCGATGCAAACGGCATCCTGGTGCTTGATGAAACTGCCAACGTGGGCACACCTCTTGCCGAGTATTTCGGCTTGAACGATATTGTTTTTGAAATCGGAGTCACTCCTAACCGACCCGATTGTTTGAGCCACATCGGCATAGCGAGAGAAGTGGCGGCGATCCTTCGCAAAAAGTTGGCGATACCGAAATTAAAAATCCGAGAAGAGAAAAAGAGCAATATCAACGAAAGCATTTCAATCAAAATCGAGAACAGGAGAGACTGTGCCCGCTATAGCGCTCGCTTGGTCACCGGGATCAACGTCGGACCATCGCCTGTGTGGATGCAGACCTCCCTCAAAGCAGTCGGCATCCGGCCTATCAACAACATTGTCGATATCACGAATTATGTAATGATTGAATGCGGTCAGCCTCTCCATGCCTTTGACTACGATAGGATTCAAGGAAAACAGATCGTCGTTAGAAGCGCGTCTGAGGGGGAAAAGTTCATAACGCTCGACCAGAAGGAGCATGCACTTTCTGCATCAACCTTGATGATTTGTGATGCAAAGAAACCGATCGCCATCGCCGGCGTTATGGGAGGAATGAACTCTGAAATTTCGAATTCTACAACGAGTGTATTGATTGAAAGCGCCTATTTCGATCCTGCATCCATCCGAAAGACCGCAAAAGAACTCGGCATCTCTTCCGACGCAGCGTACCGGTTTGAAAGAGGCACCGATCCCAACGGGACCCGCTTTGCCGCTGATCGAGCAGCAGAGTTGATGAGGGACCTTGCGGATGGAAAGATTCACAAAGGCGCGGTCGATGAATATCCTCGAAAGATCAATGAGCGGAATATTGATGTACGCATATCTCAAGTCAACAGAGTACTCGGTACTGCTCTCGTCGCCTCCGATGTCAAGGAATATCTCCTCCCGATCGGAATTCGCATTCTTAAAAACTCCAAAGGAAGACTGAAATGCATCGCTCCGACGTTCCGCCCTGATCTTGAACAAGAAATTGACATCATTGAGGAGATAGCGCGCATCCACGGCTATGCAAATATCGCGGACAAGATGGTCAGCGCTATTGATTTTTCGGGCATGACAACTTCCCCGGATGAGTTTCATGAAATTCGCCGCTTCCTGGAGGGGAGCGGTTTTAGTGAAGTCGTTACAAATAGCCTCGTCGACCTTCGCATGGCTCAAATGTTCTCCGACAGAGTGGTCAGTATTTTGAATCCGATAAGCAAAGACCTCTCAGCAATGCGGCCAAGCAGCGTATGCAGCATGCTCCAGACGGTATCTCATAACAACAATTACGGAACGAAAGACCTTCGGCTTTTCGAGTTAGGAAGAACATACGAGACAGTCCGGAAGGAGGAAAAGGGACATCCTGTTCCCGGATATGCGGAAAAGGAAGTTTTGGCATTATGTCTCTCCGGCAGGAGAGAACATCGTGGGTGGGACTCAAGCGATAAAGGGGTCGACATCTATGATATGAAAGGCGTTGTGGAGGCGCTCCTGAACAAAATTCTACTTGACAAATTTCATTTTATTTACTATGATAGCCATAGTGCTTTAACTGAACAAACGATAGCCGTTGAAAAAAATGGCACTTACGTTGGGTTTCTTGGCAAAGTTAAGGCTGAACTGCTCAGAAAATTTTCAATTGAAAATGATGTTTACGTCTCTGAGCTAAACGTTCAAGTTTTGGTTCAAAGTGATGAAGGCGCCAGAAGTTATTCTCCCTCATCAAAGTTTCCGATTGTTACGAGAGATTTGGCGTTTGTCGTCGAGCGAAACGTTTTAGCAGAAGACCTTCAGCGCCGCATAGTAAAGATCGGCGGAAAGCTGTTAGCACAAATAGTTTTGTTTGACATCTTTGAAGGTAAACCTCTTTCGGAAAACAAAAAGAGTCTTGCTTTTTCGTTGCAGTTGAATTCATCTGAAAAGACATTGACCGAAGAGGAAGTTGATTCTGTGGTTAATGGTATAGTCGCCGACGTTCACAATACATTCGGCGCGGAGCTCCGTAGCTCATAGTTTATTGCATAAATCAGCAGGGCGCCATTTGCAAGAGCAGGTTGAACAGGAAGTAAACAGCGTTGAGAATTCCCTTGAAGCGGCTCTCAAGCAACTGTGGGAAAAAGCATATTCCGCGGCAAATAGCATTAACTCCCTTCGTGAAGAGAAGAATGTAATGCAGTTGAGGGTCGATGATCTCGAAGCCGCTCTCTCACAGATGCAGTCGGAGTTGACGAAAAAGAATTCGGAAATTGAGCAGTTGCACTACGAGCTCGAGAGAGCGCTGCTCGCATCTGCGGCCAATGGCCTTCTTGACAAAGAGGAACGGTTGAAAATTCAAGAGAAGGTGAAGACAATCTTGGAAAAAATCAATTCCCATTTATAAACTATCAACAGGCAGGTCTATTGCTGACGCTTGCCAAGTTTTCCTCACTTGCAGTTAGATGATACATTGGAATTAAAAATGGACAGGAAAAGCGTAAAAGTCAAAATATTTGGGTCTGAGTATCCGTTACGCGGAGAGAGTGAAGAATTCACCAAGAAGGTCGCCGGGTATGTCGATACGATGATTAATTCGATCCATGATAAAATTCCGGAGCAGCCGCCGCTCACGATTTCTGTCCTAGCCGCGCTCAACATCACCGAAGATTTGTTAAAGGAGAAGGATAAGAACCGTGAGATGATCAGTAATTTCGAAAACGAAATAATTAAGATTTCGAATTACTTGGATACGAGCCTTCAGAGCAACGGATAATTCCAGTGCCACTAATGTAAGGAGACACGCGATACTCTTTTGATGGGACAATTTTCCGCACCGTCAGCCGTAGTCAAGCTTATTAAAGAACCTGACAAGTTGTACCAATAGGGAGTCCGACTCATAATCGTCATATTACAGGCCTCATCCGCCACCGCCCTGCGGAGCGGATTTGCGATACGCCTTCGGGTTTCCTGCTTCGGCGGGATAGCAGACAGTGGAAGTAAGAAACGGTTAGGCGAACACCCACCGTATGAAAGAACGAGGTTCTTTAACATTTACTTGCCTAAGGGTGCAGTGCGGATTTTTTTTTGGGGGTTGTTACTATCTTATGTTACGCAAAGCAGTTATTTTTCGTCATATTATGCTTCTCCCAAAGGGATGGCTTTGCCAGACGCGGCGCAGAAAAAATGTTCATCCTGAGTCCGCTCAACGAGTCCCTACGGGTCTATCGACCCGAAGGGTCGTAGACGAGTCTTCGACCTGTGGCGGACGTTTTTTGCAGGATGCGTCGAAGGATGATCGAAATATTTTTTCTGCGCCTTGCTCAGCATGAACGTTTCTCAGTTTTTTTATAACATCAGTGAGTCGAATCTAAAAAGGTCTAATTTCAATTTTTAGATATCGAATCCAGTTTAAATTTGACAATTATTTTCTTAAAAATACCTTTTTAGAG
>JAGVPT010000003.1 GCA_020052095.1 Bacteroidota bacterium
AGAGAAAGTTTTATCTCCATATCGGCATTGTCGCGGATAGCTTTCCATCACCTGATTACTGACTGCGACGCACTCTTCAAAACTTGTTACGACCACTGGGCGTTCTTTTCGAAAAAGTCTCCATGACACGGCAAGACCAATAATGAGACAGAATACGGTTATAATTGGAAGAGCTTTTTTCATATGATTTTATGATAGCCGTATTGGTCGTTTATTGCCACATTCATAATTGCTGTCTCAAAGGTAAAATAAAACACTCCGATACAAGGAGTGTTTTATTTTGGCTCCGAGGGTGGGGCTCGTCCCGACACGGATTATATATATTCGTGATCGGGATGCCGCCGGAGTACGACGGCAAACCAACGACCAAGGGATTATTAATGGGAATTTATTTGGCTCTCTGCTCGTCACGTGCCGCGAGTCTATCAGCACCGCGGAATTTATCAGAACCTACTAACAATCTATCAAGTAAATCGTCAGTTTCCTCGTGAGTTAAACGAGCGTGGTCAGATACTCCAATGATGAAATCAACTAATACTCGATCGGCTTGTATCGGTGCTCGGCCCTTAATGGATTCAAGCATTTTCTCGACTTGTTCACCGGTGTATACACCGCCGAGTTGTTTGGGATCTGTCAGTCTTTCTTCAAGCTCGGATGAAATAGTGTCCAAAATTTCTTTCAAGAAAGTTGTATTTTCAAGGCGACTATTTTTTGGAAATTCCATTGATTCCATATTTTTCACTTTTAATCTATTTAATACTGTCGGCAATCTTTAGCATGTATTTGTCGATCTCATCTGTTCCAGCTGAAATATCAACAAGGTATATGTCCCTGCCCTTTTTTACCTCAACGGTTAGGTGATGGTTGTTATTAGCGGGTGAACACTGATGTCGTATTACAGGACCACAAACATCATCACTCCACAATACTTTTCTGCCGTTCAAATTGAATAAGGTCTCATCTTGACCAACGCTCATTTCCAATGGTTCGGCCGTCGTAACTTTTTTATCGAAACTGTATAGTCGCGAGTTAATCGAAGGTTGAGGCTTAATATGCCGTGGTCCTTAAGTTGGTATCCGCCGGTCTGAAAAACTTCTGAAACACCTGACGTCCAATCACTAAACCAATTTTCTTTCGTTATGTCTGTTTCATCAGCCCAAGAGATCTGTTTGCCTAAAACCTGCCATTCTGGGTACCATGGTACCTGAAATGTTATTCCGCTTTTTGTTCGGATTGTTTTCCATGACAATTCAAAATTCCTGTCATGTTCAGTGGGAAATCCTTGCGGATCTATTTCTATTAGATATGGCGTATAAACGCCCTTAGAAAAAAGAACCTTTCCAACGTTTTCACTCGCAGAATATTGCGCGGCAACTGCGGCTTTAATCGTTTCACTAGGAGATCTTATCTCCTGTTCTAAAAGCTGCACCTCTTCCTGACTGACGACTGTCGCGTTAGTAGATAGCGGTACACAAACCAACAAAACAAATAATGAAAAAATATAGAAACTTTTCATAGTTCACTGAAGAATTACAATTTAAAAAATGTTCGTATATCAATAATACTTTAACATAAAGCCAACAGTTTCACAATCAAAAAATCCAGATATCTATTCTGGATTTTTGGATGGCTCCGAGGGTGGGGCTCGAACCCACGACCAAGGGATTACATTTGTCCTCGTGTTTCCACGGGGGATGGACTATATCATCGCCGTTGCACTTTGCTTTAGGCGTTCTGGTATCTAGTCTCTACGGCGCTCTCCGCAGATTGCGAAGTTCCCACGGTGTTCGCATGTCCAAGAATGGATTTAGCATTCACCGTTATCCCAGAATTTTTCAATTAGCGTTTCCGCCAAAAGCTGCCTTTTTGACAGTCCCCTGCTCTACCACTGAGCTACCTCGGAAAAAATTGTAACGTGTAGCGTTCTCCTATCGAGGAAGCTACCTCGGAATAAACGTATCAAGCCACTCTCTACCAATACCCGACTTTAAATAATTCTCGCGCCTTATCGCTTCGGTTTTATCGCCGAATTCCTCTGTGTGCACAATATGGAACGGCCCGTTAGCTCGTGTCCACGGATTTGAACCGGTGAGATGATCGTGTAGACGCTCATCAGCCGTCTTTCCAGTGTATCCAACGTAGCGTTTGCCGTTCTTAATGCTTTTCAGGACATAAACCGTGAAAATCATTTAATCAATGTACAGTCTCAGCCTCGGGCTGACCAGCCAGTGGCTGGCCCTGCTCTACCGCTGAGCTACCTCGGAATATGTTACTCGAAGATTTCGAGTAACGGTATATTACGCAATATCATGATGGCTGGCAAGGGAAGGATCAGACTCCCGAATTCTAATATCAATGCACCACTACATTTGTCATTCCGACCGAGGAGGCTCTGCGACGAGTGGAGGAATCCCTTTCCGTGTGGCACTAAGGGATTCCTCCGCTTCGCTATACGCTACGGTCGGAATGACAATGGACGAGCGTGGTGCAACGCTAACTTGAATCCGTCGCTTCCTATATTTCGAGGGAATGGATTCCCGTTTGCACGGGAATGACGGTGGTGCGCCGTTCTATTATCTCGCTAGAACCTTGAACATCTTTCCTTCGTTATGCGCGTTAGCAAGCGGGTTGTAAAACTCGTAGACTCGCGCTGGTGGGACGTGAAAGTTGCCGGGGGTGATGGCGGTGGCCATAAATTCGTATTCGTATACGCCGGGTTCCAGGTTTTCGGAGAATAGGAACACTCGATCGTCACGTTGTTCGATGTGCTTCCAAACATTTTCCCACCACCAGCCGTACTCCCAATCAGCCAGACAACGTTGTCCTCCCCAGTATGTCGGTGCGCATTGCTGTGTTTGGCCGGCTAGTTGTTGCGGACTTGTGTTTAAAGTAAAGTCCACTGCTTCAAGACCGGCCGGAAGATGATGTTCAAGAGCGACGTAGGTGTGTTTTTTCGGGACCAAGAGTTTTAGTCGAACGCGTACGTTGTCTCCGACTGTCGCTTCTGATAAAGGACGCGCGTTTTTCTTATCATCCAACGCGAACACTTCGGAGATTATTGTGAATCCGTTGTCGAATGGTTGGATGTCTGACGTGTCTTTGTATGTCTTTAGCGTCACGTCATAGAACCATCGCTTGTCAGAATCTTTTTCCAATCCGACTTGGTGGAGCAGTCCTTTTTTGATCAGATCTGAAAGTTGGAATGTTTTGGAAGACTGGCCGGAAATGTCTCCTTTTGGAAATTGCAATGTTTCAGATAGCTTGTTGTCCAAGAAAACTCCAACCGCGGCGGCTTGTTCGTCAACAGGATTAGCGCGGACGTAATTAACAAGACCTAGAAGCGCCATCGCCGTGTTTTGCGTTGTCTCCCAATATCCGTCTTTGCGGTGTTCCACGATGTAGCGAACCAGTTTCTCGATATCGGCATGTTTAGGATCAAGACGTAAAAGTGCTTGAAGATATAAACTCGTTGAACGTATATCCGTGCTCATCATCCAACCGTATCCTTCGTCTTCTTTAACGTATGCGGTTGTCGGATTCAGATATGTGACTTTGTTTTTTACTTCTCCAAGAAGAGTTGAAGATTTTATGGATGTCGATGATTGTTCCAAGTTTGCGTACGCCATGGCAAGGAATGTTTTTCCAAAAG
>JAGVPT010000104.1 GCA_020052095.1 Bacteroidota bacterium
CTTGCCTGCCCGCCGCTTGCCTGCTGAACAGCCTTTTCGGCAAGCAGGCTTCGCTTTGGCAGGCGGGGTGACTTTGTGGCAAATACTGGGTTTTCGTCCGAGTCTCTAGGCCGTGTCCAACTTTGTTGAACAAGCGAGCAGGATTATTGTTTCCGATTCATTTTCTGCCGGGCGAGTATCTCAACCGTGCGAAGTTTATCTTTGTAGACGTCGTTCTTATTGGCCTTCTCTATGGAAAGCGCGGCGTCGGTGTTCCCTTCCCACCGCCGGCAGAAATAGATCGATTCGTAGATCCTTCCAATCTGATATTCACGCGACAAGCGAATCGCGACACCGTAATCTTCCCCATAACTAACATTCGGAAGAAGAACTTGACGCAGAAGTGCGGTATCAAATGCCCGCGGCGCACCCAGCCCGTTAATTCGCAATGCGTTGTTCCGCCCGTTTTGCGCAGTCCACTCCTTGTGGTCGATTACTCCCGGCGGAATTTCCTGAAGATCCATATTCACAAGCGTGTATGAACCGATCACCATGGCATAATCGCCACTCCAAAAGAGGTCGACGACCTTTTGAAGTGTGCCTGCGCCGCTGTAAATGTCGTCGGAATCGAGCTGGACGGCATACTTACCGCAATGTTCGGAAAGGATGGCATCATTCCAACACCCGCCGATGCCCAGATCTTTCCGTGTTGGATTGATATGCTTTACCATCGGATTTTTCGAGGCCAGCTCCCCCAAAACTTCCGTCGTTCCGTCGGTGGAATGATTGTCCACTACAATGACATTGAACGCGAAGTCCGTTTTCTGAATGAGCACACTGCGCACCGCATCGGCAATCGTTTTTACGCGATTGCGTACCGGTATGATCACGCTCGCCTCCACGGGAAAATCTACGCCGGATTTTGGAACATGTTTGAATTTGAGACTGAGATAGGCGCCAATATTTTTGAGATGAGAAGTCGCGACAGTTTCCATTTCTTTCTGTACCACCCGGTTTCGAGGATCGACGTAATCGAAGAGTTTTTCGCCTGTTACACGCACATCGGATTCGACTTTGGTATATAAATACTCTTGGATGTGGAAGAGCTGGTGACTGATGGAGATCTTCAGACGAAGATCATACACCCCGGCCCGGTCGACTTTTGGGACTGCACCGAATTTCTTCATCGAAGCGCGCGCAGCGGGAACGGAGAAGAGCATAAACGCACCGAAATCAAACCCATCGCGAATACTGCCGAGTTGATACTCGTTCACCGGATGTTTGAAGCGCTCCCCTTTCTTGATCTCATAGTAGTCAGAGTAGACAATTCCGGCACTCGTCTGTTCTGCCGCGGCGAGGAATCGTTCAAGGGCAAATTGTCCCAAATCGATCTGCTGTGCTTGCATAATGAGCAAAAGATATTTGCTTTTTACTTTCGTGAAAAGCGTATTCAACGTTTTGCCTGACGTCAGCGATCCGATCTTCATTCCTTCACATTTCGCATGCGCGGATAGAGATTTTCCATCATGGAGGATATAGATTCTTTCGACGGAGGATGATTGGATAAATTGCTGAAGTGTCTTATCGAAATAGGATTGCGTGCTGAAAGGAAGTGCAACTGTAATTGAGTTCATTCGTACTCTCGGCTCCGAGGACAGTATTGTAGAAAACATTTAAAACAGGACAGCACATTCTATGAGGAATAGCTAAGACCTGCGGTCGAATGAATGTAGAAAGTTTTTGGTGGGAAATCAAATAGATTGTAGGGTGAGCAACCGGCTTGCCCTAAAAATTATGCGGACTGCTTCAGCTTTCGAAATCCAATCACCCCTTCTCTATCGAGAACTATCTCGACATTGTCTCCGTCGGAAAAATCGCCCGCTAAAATTCTCTCGGAGAGAACGTTTACGATGTGCTTCTGAATTACCCGCTTGAGCGGACGGGCTCCGAAACTCGGGTCGTAGCCGAGCTTCGCGAGCCACTCTTTCGCATCATCAGAAACTGATAACTTCATTTCCTTCTTCGCCATCAACGCCGCAACGCGATGGAGCTGTAGATCGACGACCTTTTTAATATCATTTTGCGTGAGCGGTTTGAAGAGTATAATCTCATCAACCCGATTCAAAAACTCCGGACGGATTGTCTGACGAAGCAACTCGAACAATTGCGCCCGCAGTTCGTTATGAATATCGGTCCAATCTTCGTCGCTTCGGGCTTCAGCGATCTTCTCCTGAATGAATTGTGAACCGAGGTTCGAAGTCATGATGACGATGGTGTTTTTGAAATTCACCGTTCGTCCTTTTGAGTCGGTCAATCGGCCGTCGTCAAGCAGTTGCAGGAGGACGTTGAAGACTTCCGGATGCGCTTTCTCGATTTCGTCGAGCAGCACTACGGAATACGGCTTGCGACGAACAGCTTCGGTTAACTGACCCCCTTCTTCGAAACCGACATATCCCGGCGGCGCACCGATCAAACGCGACACAGAAAACTTTTCCATATACTCGCTCATGTCGAGGCGAACGATCGCATCTTCGTCGTTAAAGAGGACTCCCGCCAGCGAGCGTGCAAGTTCAGTTTTGCCGACACCTGTCGTTCCAAGAAAAATAAACGACCCGATCGGACGCTTTTCATCCTGTAAACCAGCGCGGCTGCGGCGAATCGCGTCGCTCACTGCTTTCACCGCTTCTTCCTGGTCCACCATGCGTTCGTGGATCTTATCTTCGAGATGCAGCAATTTTACCCGTTCGCTTTCCAACATCCGCGTTACCGGAATGCCGGTCCATTTTGAAACGATTTCCGCGATGTCTTCGGCATCGACTTCTTCCTTCAGCATCTTCTGGTCTTTTTGAACTTCGACGAGCTTCGCCGTCGCGCCTTTCAACTTCTTATCAAGATTCACAAGTACGCCGTATCGAAGCTCGGCAACTTTTCCCAAATCGCCCTCCCGCTCTTTCCTCTCGGCTTCGGTGCGTGTGTTTTCGACTTCTTGTTTCATGGACCGGATCGATTGAATCAGGTCCTTCTCGATATGCCAGTGGGCTTTTAGTTCAGCGCGCGTCTGGTTCAACTCAGCGAGATCGTGCCGGATTTGCTGCAAGTGATTTTCAATCGCGACCTTGTCGGATTCATCAGCATAATCTGCGGTGAGCTCGCGCTTTACGGCTTCGTTTTCGATCTCAAGCTGCTTGATCTTGCGCTCGACGCCGTCCAGCTCCTCCGGCATCGAATCAATTTCGATCCGAAGCTTGGAGGCTGCTTCATCGACTAGATCGATTGCCTTATCCGGCAAGAATCTGTCCGAGATATACCGATAACTCAATTGCGCGGCCGCAACGATCGCCGCATCGGTTATGCGGACGCCATGGTGGATTTCGTATCGGTCATTCAAACCGCGGAGGATAGAAATTGTATCCTCAACGCTCGGTTCATCGACCACAATCGGTTGGAAGCGCCGCTCGAGCGCTGCATCTTTTTCGATATACTTGCGATATTCATCTATTGTCGTGGCGCCGATTGCGCGCAGATCGCCTCGGGCGAGTGCGGGTTTCAACATATTCGACGCATCGACTGCGCCTTGTGCCGCGCCGGCGCCGACAAGCGTGTGAAGTTCATCGATGAAAAGGATAATCTGGCCATTGGAATCTTCAACTTCCTTCAGTACGGCTTTCATCCGTTCTTCGAATTGACCGCGGAAGCTTGCACCGGCGATCATCGCGGCCATATCTAATGCAACAATGCGCTTCGTTTTCAGAT
This sequence comes from Bacteroidota bacterium, assembly GCA_020052095.1. GTDB lineage: Bacteria > Bacteroidota > Ignavibacteria > UBA10030 > UBA8401 > JAGVPT01. The sequence goes on from JAGVPT010000104.1 coordinate 3,733, forward strand.
TCTCCGGCACGTCGCCCTGAATAATGCGATGCGCCAATCCCTCAGCTATTGCCGTTTTTCCTACGCCCGGCTCGCCGATGAGGACCGGATTGTTTTTTGTTCTACGGGACAATACTTGCAGCACGCGCCGAATCTCGTCTTCCCGGCCGATTACCGGATCAAGCTTTCCTTTTCGGGCAAGCTCGTTCAAATCGCGGCCGAATTTTTCGAGCGCCTGGAACTTGTCTTCGGGATTCTGATCCGTGACGCGCTGGGAGCCCCGGACATCCTTCAACGCTTTGAGCACATCATCTTTGTTGATGCCCTGGTCGATCAACAATTTTGCTGCGCTGTTTTGTCTCTGATCTAGCAGTGCGAGAAGCAAATGCTCGGTGCTGACGAATTCATCCTTTAGATTCTCCGCTTCCTTCTGTGCCTGATCGAAGACCCGTTGCATCGTCGACGAAGCATACTGCTGGTTCGCTCCCTGGATTTTCGGGAGTTTCTCTACGACCTCATTCACTTTGATTTTGATGTATTTTACGTTCGCGCCGAGCTTTTGCAAAATAGGGATGACAATACCTTGAGAATCCTGCACGAGCGCCGCAAGTAAATGTTCCGGCTCAATCGACTGGTTGCCGTAGCTGGAGGCGATCTCCTGTGCGTTCTGCACAGCTTCCTGAGATTTGATTGTGAATTTGTTAAAGTTCATTTTTTCGGTTCGTAGTTCGTAGTGCTTGGTCCTTAGTCCGGGGTCCTGAGTCCGAGGTCAAGGAGTCCGAATGCCAAGCAGATTGTCCCTGACGCTCCATTCTTGATCCTGACTCCTGAATCCTGATTACTGTTCACTTGTTCCTAATCATTCGCACAAAAGGCGAGGATCTCCTCGCCTTTCGTTAATCCGCGTAATCTGCAATCTGCGCTAAATCAGCGTAATCCGAGCAATCACATTATTTATCGTCCACCACTTCAAAGTCGGCATTTTCCACTTTCTTATCATCCTTCTTCTCGGACGAGGATTGCTGTTGATCCGCCTCAGCGGACTGAGGACCGGCTTGAGCGCCCGGAGCTTGCTGTTTCGCCGCTTCGTACATCTTGGTGGACGCTTCATTCCACACAGCGTTTAACGCTTCCATCTTTGCCTTAATGTCGGCGGCGTTGTTGGCTTTGATCGCATCTTCGAGTGCAGTAGCGCCGGACTCAAGCTTCGACTTCGTGGCAGCATCCATCTTTTCGCCGAGGTCTTTAATCTGCTTTCCCGTTGAGAAGACGAGATTGTCCGCTTGATTCTTCAGCTCGATCTCTTCCTTTCGCTTGGCATCCTCCGCTGAATGCGCTTGTGCATCCTTCTTCATTTTTTCAACCTCTTCCTTGCTCAATCCGGAAGAAGAGGTAATGCGAATGCTCTGTTCTTTATTCGTCGCTTTGTCTTTCGCCAGAACGTGCAGCATCCCATTCGCATCGATATCAAAAGTGACTTCGACCTGCGGAACACCTCGAGGTGCCGGCGGGAGACCATCGAGATGGAATTTGCCGAGCGTCCGGTTGTCGTTCGCCAGTGGACGTTCACCCTGCAACACATTGATTTCGACCGAGGTCTGACTGTCCGAAGCCGTGCTGAACACTTCGCTCTTACGGGTCGGAATTGTCGTGTTCGCGTCGATGAGTTTCGTCATCACTCCGCCCAGAGTTTCAATGCCGAGCGAGAGAGGCGTTACGTCCAGCAATAGTACGTCCGTCACGTCGCCGGAAAGCACGCCGCCCTGAATCGCTGCACCAACTGCGACAACTTCATCGGGGTTTACACCCTTGTGTCCTTCTTTTCCAAAAATATCTTTCACCAGTTGCTGCACGCGTGGAACACGAGTCATACCGCCGACAAGAATGATTTCATCAATCTGGCTCGGCTGTAGATTTGCATCCTTCAGCGCCTTTTCAACCGGGGGTATACATTTCTTGATAAGGTCATCGACAAGCTGCTCGAATTTCGCTCGTGTGAGATTCAAGTTCAAGTGCTTCGGACCATCCGCCGTCGCCGTGACGAACGGAAGATTGATTTCGGTCTGATTTAGCTGCGAGAGCTCCATCTTCGCCTTTTCCGCGGCTTCACGCAATCGCTGCAGCGCCATCGGATCCTTGCGCAGATCGATACTATCCGATTTTTTGAACTCGTCGGCGATGTAATCGACTAATCGCTGATCAAAATTGTCTCCGCCAAGATGGGTGTCCCCATTCGTTGATTTCACTTCGAACACGCCTTCACCCAGCTCCAAAACCGAAATATCAAATGTCCCGCCGCCAAGGTCAAACACGGCAACTTTCATATCTTTGTGTTTCTTGTCCATACCGTATGCAAGTGCCGCGGCCGTCGGCTCATTGATAATGCGCCGAACATTCAATCCGGCAATCTCTCCGGCTTCTTTTGTGGCCTGCCGCTGCGCATCGTTGAAATATGCGGGCACGGTGATAACCGCTTCCGTAATTTTCTGCCCCAGATAATCTTCCGCCGTCTGCTTCATTTTCTGGAGAATCATTGCGGAAATCTCGGGTGGAGAATAGACGCGGTCTCCGACTTGCACACGCGCAGTATTGTTTTCTCCGGTCATGACTTTGTACGGAACGAGTTTCATCTCCTCGTTCACTTCATCCATAAATCTTCCCATGAATCGCTTGATCGAAAAAACTGTGTTCTGCGAGTTCGTAACCGCTTGTCGCTTCGCGGGTTGTCCGACCAATCGCTCGCCGTTTTTTGCAAAAGCGACAACCGATGGCGTCGTTCGCATTCCCTCTGAGTTTGCGATGACGACTGGGTCATTCCCTTCCATCACCGCGACAACTGAGTTCGTTGTCCCCAAATCGATGCCGATAATTTTTCCTGCCATACTGAATTCTCCTTAGCCTTGATGACCAGATTTCCTGATGGGAAAGTAATTAATCGTCCCAAAAAAGTAAAGATGTCAGACACCTTGTGACTTTCCCGACTTTTTAAGGATCAACTAATTATATAGATAGAGTTTTGCTGAATACTAAGACAACCATCATGCCAAGAAGGACCTTCATAATTGAGTCGTATTCGGCATGTTTATGTTTTCGCTTTCTCCCGTTTTGCCATGATGGCAGGAATTGTGCTTAAATCGCTGACAATTCACAGAATTCTTGACAAGTTGTCTGAGTGGCAAATACCAAATGATTTCTTGACTTTCCACTCGAGAATTCGTTACCTTGAGGCGGAAAATTTTTATTACAATTTTTCTGAAGAAATCATGTGAAATATCTCTCTGCCGCACTCATCTTCGTTTATTATGGATTTTTCCAGGGCGGAAGCAATTCCGTTGTATTAGATCCCTCAGCCTTCGGTTTGGAGGCGATGAAATCCATCACACCCGATCGATTGAAGGCTCAACTTACGCTGATCGCATCGGATGAATTTGAAGGCCGGGAGACATCGTTCCGTGGACAGAAGCTGGCAGCGACGTACATTGCTTCCCAATTTGAAAAAATGGGATTGCAACCAATCGGTGATAGCGGAACGTACTATGAACATTTTCCCGTCGTCCAGGTTACAGTCGGAACTGGAAGCTATTTGACAACCTCGACCCCTTCCGGCACAAAAGATTGGACCGGGTTCGGCCGCGAGTACATCCCTTTTTCTTCGGGGAAAGATACAACCATCTCGGGAGGAGTCGAGTTCGCAGGTTACGGCATCAACTCAACGCTGCTGAAACATTCAGATTATGATTCGGCAAAAAGCTACAAGGGAAAAATTGTTCTTGTTCTTCGCGGAACGCCCGGCGACGACGATTCCTCGAGCATCTTCTTCAATAACAGATCGGCAGGAACTTCCATGGCAAAAAGGATCTACGCACAGCAAAGCGGAGCAGCGGGAGTCCTGATCGTGGAAGAGACTAGAGACCGCACAATGAAAAAGGTGTTCGAGGAGCGTCAGGATGATCTGATCCGGGGGCTGATCACACTTCCACAACGCGTCCGATCCGAACTGCCGGTATTTTCCGTGAGCAAGAATATTGCGAACGAGCTGCTCCGGGGTTCGGGACACACGATCGAGGGACTTCAAAAAGGAATCGATTCTACCAAGAGAGTGAATTCCTTTTCGATCCCGGGTGCTCGCGCAACACTCACGGTAAAAATCGATAAACAGGAGAAGATCACGGAAAACGTCATCGGACTTCTCAGCGGATCAGATTCCTTGTTGAGGGATGAATACATCGTTTTTTCGGCGCACTACGATCACGTCGGAAAGAATGTCGTCAACGGAGACATCTATAATGGTGCGGACGATGATGGATCGGGCACCTGTGCCGTTCTTGAAGAGGCCACTGCTTTCGCTTCGATGAAACAAAGGCCGAAGCGAAGTCTCGTCTTCCTCGCAGTAGCCGGGGAGGAAAAAGGGTTGCTCGGATCACTCTATTATACCGAGCATCCCATCATTCCTTTGGAAAAAACGATTGCAAATTTGAACACGGACATGATCGGGCGGTCGGACCCTGAGCACGAGAAAATGAATGACAGCAACTATGTCTACATCATCGGAGCGGATAAGCTGAGCACGGAACTCGATTCTATCAGCAAACGGGCGAATGACGAAAGCGTGAAGCTCAATCTCGATTATACATTTAACGATGAATCCGACCCGCACCAATACTACCGGCGCAGCGACCACTACAATTTTGCGAAAAAGAAGATTCCGATTATTTTCTATTTCGATGGTGAGCACGCGGATTATCACAAGCCGACGGATGAAGTCGAGAAGATTGACTTCACTATACTCTCGAAGCGGGCGCAACTAGTCTTCTACACCGGATGGAAACTCGCGAACGCTCCAAAGCGTCCGGCGGTCGACAAAGAAGGATTCACGACACCTCACAACCGATGATCGAAGAACGGGAAATACGGGCATTTCTGCAGACGAAAATTTTTGGGAAGAAGCTTTATTGTTTTGACACGATTGACTCGACGAACACTTTCGCACGGTCGTTAAAAGAAAACGATGCCCCGCACGGCACTCTTATTGTCGCCGATGAACAAACCGGCGGCAAAGGGCGGCAGGAACGCCAATGGCGGTCACAAAAAGGGAAAAACCTTCTCTTTTCATTAGTCCTGAAACCGGCGTTTCCTCAAGAAAAAATTCGACTATTGCCGTTCGCTGCTGCACTTGCCTCGGCAGATGCCATTGAAATGGAAACCGGATGTACTGTCGAGTGCAAATGGCCCAACGATCTTCTCGTTGCAAGGAAAAAGGTTGCCGGCATGTTGATTGAAACAAGTGTGCAGGAGGAGGTTGTGAAAAACGCGATTCTCGGCATTGGCATCAACGTGAACCAGACTGTTTTTGCGGACGACATTAAAGAGCTGGCAACGTCGCTAAGATTGCATTCTTCGAAAGACGTTGACAGAGTCCACTTGCTTTGCGGAGTTCTTGAAGAGCTGGAAAATCGGTACGAGCAGCTGCAGCAATTCCCCCCCCAGCTTCTCCTCGATGAGTGGAAACAGCGCGCAACAATGTTCGGCACAACGATCACACTCGTCGAACACTCCTCGCTGTTGAAGGCCACGGCAATCGACGTCGCCCCAAATGGCGCACTCGTGATCGAGGAATTGAACGGTGCACGGCGCGAAGTGTTTGCGGGTGATGTGACAATCGCCCAACGGTAACAATTTCTAACTGGTGGTACGAAGGGTTTAAGTTTTTGCCACAAAGGCACTAAGACACAAAAACCTTTTAAGGAAAACTCCATTTTGTCAAATTCATTAATAAGAAAGATTCCTTTTCTTGGCGACTTTGTGTCTTCGTGGCAATAATGTTGGCTCTTTGCCTATCGTGAGTTACTAATCAGTTAAACCTATCCATTAAAAGCGGACTACTATGATACTTGCAGTCGACATCGGAAATACACACACCGTGTTTGGCATCTATGATAAGAAGAAGCTCCTTGGCGATTGGAGGGTAACGAGTTTCGTGACTCGGACTGAGGACGAATTCGGCGCATTGGTGCGCGACTTCTGCGATGATGCTGGCATCGCTCTGAAAAAGATCTCAGCCATCGGGATTTCCTCCGTCGTACCGAATTTGACCGACGTTATGCAACGTATGTCTAAAAAGTACTTCAAGATCGATCCTGTTGTCGTCTCTTCCTCACTTTCGCTCGGGATCAAAATTCTCTACGACGATCCGATGTCCGTCGGCGCTGACAGGCTCTGCAATGCTGTCGCAGCGTATGCCAAGTATAAAGGTCCGATCATCATCGTGGATTTCGGGACGGCAACAACGTTCGACGTGATCTCGAAGGAAGGAGAGTACTTGGGAGGCGTGATCGCACCGGGCATTGAAACATCGGCCGCAGAATTGCATCGCCGCGCAGCAAAGTTGCCAAAGATCGACATCCACTTTCCAAAGAATGTCGTCGGAAGGAATACCGTCGGCAGCATGCAGTCCGGCATTCTTTATGGCGCACTCGATTCGATGGAGACAATGATCCGGCGAATCTCAAAAGAAATCGACGATTACCCGACGGTGATCGCAACCGGAGGATTTTCTGAATTGATGATGAAGCACTCAAAAATCCTCAACAAGCACGAGCCGACATTGGTGCTTGATGGTATTCGCATCATTGTCGAAAAAATGATGGGGAAAAAGAAATAGGATTCAGCCATGAACTGGCGTAGTTGGTTCTCAATATTGGTGCTGGGGATAATTCAGTGGCGGATAATGGATTTCGGAAAGAAATCTTGAGCGGAACCAGGAATTGATTTTGAGGCTTCAACCTGAAAATAGCAACGGCTCGTTCATCAACGAGCCGTTTCTGTTAGTACGGAACTCACTTGTCGGGGACGCATGCATGCGTCCCTTAGAATCTATTTAACGCCGAACATCGCCACAGAATATTGCGCAAACTCGACGAGCGGTCCAAAGTAGAGACCAAGTACGATTGTCGGGACGAGCAGCACAAGAAGGATAAACGTATTGGAGAATTCAAACGTCAACGGTTCCGCTCGTTCTTCCGCATCACGGAGAAACATGTTGCGGAAAATCCGAACGTAGTAGTAAAGCGAGACGACGCTATTCAACGCACCGACGATTGCCAACCAAATCAGATTCGCTCTGATCAACGCTGCAAACACATACAATTTTCCGATAAATCCGGCCGTTGGTGGCAATCCCGTCAGCGAAACGAGAAAGATCGCCATCGCGACTGCGAGGAGCGGCGCACGCGATCCGAGTCCTTTGTAGTCCCGGATATCTTCGCTCCCGGTCTTATTTGCGACAAGCATAACGACGTAGAACGCGCCGAGATTCATAAACAAGTAGACGACAAAATAGATCATTGTCGCTGCGAATCCGTCATTCCCTAACACCGTAAGGCCGAGAAGCATATAACCCGCATGCGCGATGCTCGAGTATGCGAGCAGTCGTTTCATGTTGTCTTGCCAGATAGCGACGAGATTGCCGAGCGTCATCGTCAACACGGAAAGGACAATTATGACATTCGTCAATTCATACCCCTTGATCGTCGCCCACATTCCGAGCGGCACGTTGAGGACAGTCGAATCGATGAAAGTCACTTTTAGGAAGCGCATCAGCATCGCGAAGCCGGCCGCCTTCGACGCAACGGAAAGGAATGCCGTAATGGTTACCGGCGCGCCTTGATACACGTCTGGAGTCCAGAAATGAAATGGCACTGCAGAGATTTTGTAGCCGAATCCGGCAATTGCGAGCACTCCCGCAATTAGCAGGGCAATCTTTCCTGTGCCTCCCTGCGCCAACACTTGATTGATCGAATAAATGTCGAGCGCTCCGGTCAATCCATAGATAATCGAAATGCCGTATAACATCAATCCGGATGAGAGCGCGCCATAGATCACGTACTTCAACGATGCTTCAGCGGAATCCGGCGCCTCTTTTGTGAAACCGGCCAGAATGTAAGAACTGATGCTCGTCAATTCCAGAGAGAGATACATCATTAAGAGATTTGAGGAGCCGACCATTAAGAACATACCAGTCGTCATCGCGACAAGCAATGCGTAATATTCCCCGATACGCCGCAGGGATGAATTCACTTCATTCGACGTGAGTGAAAACATCACAATAAGAATACTGCTTCCGATGATCACGCATTTGAAGAAAACGGAAAACGGATCAACGGCAAGCATGTTGCTAAAGGTCGAGACATTGAGGCCAACCTGTTCGACAACGTAATATGCCGTCGCGATCAAACCTCCGAGCACGATGCCGGCGACAATCGCTTTCCGTTGAGTAACGAGGTCGGCCACAATAGCGCTGAGAAACGTGAACACCAGCGCCACTTCCGGCCTGATGTATCCTAGACTTAGTAATATTTGTTCAAGCATACGGTTGAGAGTGCCTAATCAAAACTGTTCACGGGATTATCGAAAGCACGTCCGCCGACAATTTTTGGTTTACCATTTTCGCATTGAATTATTTTCCTATTACCGCAAGACCCGCGCCTCCGCGGACAAAATCCACAAGGTAGTTCGCAGACGTGTTCATCAAATCAAGCATCGGCGTCGGATAGATCCCTAAAATGATGACAATGATCGCAAGCGGAACGAGCGCGACAAGCTCCCTGCCGCTTATATCGGGCAAGTCTTTCCATTTTTCGGGAAGAGTCCCGAGAAACACTCTCTGCAGCGTCCACAACATGTAGCCGGCGGTCAAGACGATACCGAGGGTCGAGGCGATCGTCAGCCAGCGGAAGTTTTGGAAAGCACCGAGGAACGAAAACGCCTCGGAGATAAATCCGCTGAGCCCCGGCAGACCAAGCGCGGCGAAGAAGGCGATGACCATGACAGCCGAGTATTTCGGCATCTGGTTCATCAGGCCGCCGAAATCATCGAGTCCGCGCGTATGCGTTCGGTCGTAAATGACGCCCACAATCAAGAAGAGCATTGCGGTGATTGTTCCGTGATTGAACATCTGGAAAGCCGCGCCCACCATTCCTTGCGTGTTCATTGCCGTCATTCCGAGAATCACGACACCCATGTGGCTGATGGAAGAGTACGCGATTAGTTTTTTGAAATCCTTTTGCGCCATCGCGCAGAGCGCTCCATAGACGATGTTAATGAATCCAATAAACGCGAGTGGATAGAGATAGTACATCGCCGCATCGGGAAAGATCGGAAAGGCGACGCGCATCAATCCGTAGGTTCCCATCTTCAACAATACGCCGGCAAGAATTACGCTGATCGCCGTCGGAGCTTCGACGTGTGCGTCGGGCAGCCATGTGTGGAACGGGAAAAGCGGGACTTTGATCGCAAAACCGATGAAGAGCGCGACGTACGCCACGTAACGCCAATAGGTGTTGAGGCCCGAAAGAATCGAGCCCGGCTCGAAGTTCGCGGGATTCATCATCGCGAGCATGTTGAATGAATGGATTTTTTCTCCCGTGGATGGATCGAGAACGGTCACGCTGAAATACAGCGCGAGCAACGCAAGGAGCATTAGCACCGAGCCAAACAATGTGTAGATGAAGAACTTGATCGCAGCATATTCACGTCGCGGTCCCCCCCATACTCCGATGAGGAAGTACATCGGCAGAAGCATCACTTCCCAAAATACATAAAAGAGGAAGAAGTCGAGGGAAACGAATACACCCATCATTCCGGTGTCGAGCAGAAGCAGAAGTGCGAAATATCCTTTAACGGATTTCTCGATATTCCACGACGAAATGACCGCAACGAATGAAATCAACGCGGTGAGAAGAACCATCGGTGTGCTGATGCCGTCGATGCCGAGAAAATATTCGATGTGAATTCGTCCGAACCACGAAACGCTTTTGATGTCGATCCACGTGAAGAGCTCTTTGAATTGCATTGTATCTGCGTTGTTGATGCCCGCCATGGATTTATTGAAGTTCATGAAAATGACTCCGGCGAGCACAACCTGCAGCACGGTAAATGCGAGCGATGTCCATCGCATCGCATTC
>JAGVPT010000171.1 GCA_020052095.1 Bacteroidota bacterium
AGAATTGCACAAATCAATCTCATTAACCATATTGACCATCCCTAAGTGTATACCATGTCTCCGAACACCTGTATACCATCTCTCCGGTCTATACACTCATTCGAGGAGGGGAAAAGCTTACTCGTGCGCCCTTATTCCCATTCTTCGAATGACGATGGAATAATGTTCTTCTTTGCTTTTATTCCCCCTCCTCGAATGAGGAGGGGAAACAACGCTCTCCTTGCTTCTATTCCGACTCCTCGAATGAATTGGAAATACACCTGCTCCTTTGGTTCTATTCCTACTCTTCGAATGTATGGAAGACAAATGCTTCTTTGCTTTTATTCCCCCTCCTCGAATGAGGAGGGGGTCAGGGGGTGGTGGCATTGCATGGCGGTGACGAACATATCAAGCATCGCATATCTAAAGGGCCGCAACAAATAGAAAAAAATCGCGATCCCCTCGTCATTCTACCAGCAATTCTTTATCCATCACCGTAACGGAAATTGATGCCTCAACACCGGTCAGGATTTTTTGGATGCGCCCGGCGTCGCCGTAGAACACCATACACAAATTGCGGGAATCAAATACTTCCCCAATCACTTTTTGAGCGGACGCCTGCGTGACAGCGTCAATGCGTTTGTTATGCGCTTCTCTGCCAAGGATCGGAATTCCGTAGCGGTCGCGACTCACCTCGCTTGACAGTTTGTACTTCAAATCCAGCTGGTACGAGTACCGATTCTTGAACGTTTCGTTGCGCTGCCTTAACCGGTCCTGAAAATCTTTCTCCGTCGAAAACCGCTCCAACAGTCGCAGCAGCTCCGGGATGAGAAGCGACGATGTTTCAAGCGACGGATCGGAATAGAATCTGATGCGGCCGCGGCGGGTCGTCGCCGGCGTAACGAAAGCGTACGCGCCATAGCACCAGCCGTTCTTATTTCGAAGCACGTCAAAGAGCAGTCCCTCGAAACTCCCCAATGCGTCGACGATAAGGTTGAGATCGAACCGCCGGTCGTCGATCGCCTCAATACCTTTTTGAGACCAGATGAGCCGGTCGTTGGTGGCTCCGTCTGAATTAACTATGAAAGCCTCCCGTCCCCGCGATTCCTTGAATTGAACTTCGGGTTTCAACGCAAATCCACTCGTATGCCGACCGGCGGTAAAGCGCTCCGTGTGCCTCTCGATCTTTTCCTTAGACAGATCGGAAATTGATGTGAAAAACAAAACAGATGCCGCTCTCACTTTTGAAAAATACTCCATCACATCTTCTCGCGATATATTGGCAATCCCTTTTCGCGAGCCAATTTTCCCGAATCTCATCCCGTCGTACAACACATACTGATTTCCGGCCGAGAGAACCCGCTCTGCGTCCTGAAGAGCTGCGTCGAACTGGTTGAGCTCGTTCTTTTTCAGGAGTTCCAATTCGGTGGAGGGAAAATCCGCGTCGTCCATGATCGTCATGAGAAGATCAAGCACTGCGCTGACGTTCTTCGTAAAGCATGAAATAGAGACGACAAAATCCGTCTCGGAGACGTGTGCATTCACCTCCGCGCCGAGCAACTCAAACTTCCTCGAGATCACTTCTCTATTCATCGCCGGCGTGCCGCGGAAAAGCATCTTCGCGGTGGCACGCGCAAGCCCCGCCTTTTCCTCTACCTCTTGCTGTGTACCGCCTCCGCTGTACACCAAAGTCAAGCGGGTCATCGGAACGCGCATGTCTTGCTGATAATAGAGCTGGTGATTTGCAATTCCCATGAATTACTGCTCCTTTTCGGGAAGAAGCTTCACTGTCGTGGACTTTCCCTCCAGGAGATACTCCTTGATGACGCGCTGAACATCCTCAGTGCGGACTTTTTCGATCTCCCCGATCGTCTTTATCTGATACGACAGATCGCCGGTATAGATGAAGCTATCACCCAGAAGCCGGGCAAGCCGCGCCGGAACCGTGGCGGCTTGATACACCTCTCTCTGCAAATTATTCTTCACAATGCTGACCTGCTCTTCGCTGATCTTTCCGTTTGCAAGTTCGCCGATAGCTTCGGAGAAAATCGTCTCGATTCCCTCGAATGTCTCTCTTGCCGATATCTGAACGAATAACTCGAACGTCCCAAGGTCTCGAGACATGTAGACGTCCGAGAACACCTCGGTCGCTTTTGCTTTGTTGAGAATCCGCTCGTGCAAGATCGCGGATTTTCCTGAGCTCAATAGCCGCCCGACAGTAGCAAGCGCCGGATAATCCGGGTGAAGAATATTCGGCACATGCCACAATTTCACAAGCATCCTGCTCGTCGCTTTCGGATGCGTGACGATTGACGCCCGTTCATCCAACTGCCGGGGTTCATCCGTTACATCGCGTGCCTGCGGAAGGGATGGCTCGTAGGAACCGTATTTTTCCACAATTGATTTCATTACCGCCTCGGGCTCGACATCGCCTGCCACGATAATGAGTGCATTGTTTGGCGAGTAGTAATTCTTGTAAAAGCTCCGCGCGTCTTCCACGGTAAAATTCCGTATCGATTGGAGTTCCCCTATGGTGGAGTATCTATAGTGGTGTTTCGTGTACGCCAGTTTGTAGACCTCTTCCCACAAATAGCGCCCGGGTTCGTCTAGTCCGCGGTTCTTTTCCGTTATGACTGCTCCCTTCTCTGTCTCGAACATCTCAGCGTCGATGAGAAGGTTTGTCATCCTGTCAGCCTCGAGGTCGGTCGCGATTTCGAGCTTATCGTTGGGAAACGTGAAGAAGTAGACCGTCTGGTCGCGCGATGTGTAGGCGTTGATGCCGGTGCCCCCATTGTTATTCACGATGCGTTCGAATTCTCCCATTTCATAATGGGATGTTTTTCGAAACATCATGTGTTCGAAGAGATGCGCGAGTCCCTGGCGACCGGCCGGCTCATCCGCCGAACCTACTTTGAACCAGGTTTGATATGTGAAGATCGGCGTTGTTGTGTCCACGACGATTGCCACACGCAAACCATTATCCAGCGAAAATTGCTTCACGGCCAAATTGCCAAGAAGCGGGATTTCTTCGAGTTGATGATACGAGCCAGTATTCACGTAGGAATTTATTGATGATAAATGGATGAGAGAGCGAGCAGGCAGAGTTATGTGGCTGCGCAGGCAGAGTCACGTGATTCCGCTTTCAAGCTCGAGCAGTTTCGACACTCTTCCCGGCTGCGCCCAGTTGCACGTCCCTTCCATTAACTGCGATGATAAATAGTGTTGTATAAACGGATTACGCAGCCTCGCGCATATTCTCTCAGCACTCTTGCGTTCCTCGCACGGGATGTACGCGTGTAGCGCCTGATTTCCCTGCCAGCACATTTCATCGCGCCCTGAAAATATGCGCGGGGAGAATGTGTTTCTGCCATAGGCTTCCCACAGGATCTTGTGCGGGGCAAACGAATATCGTCCTACCCCGAGAAGAGCCCACCAGTAACCTCTCATTATCCAGGCATTAATGAACGTTCCCTTCCTCTTTTGAAGTATTGATTTCTGTGAAATCAAATATGTGTGCAGCGCGATTTCTTTTTGAATCTCTGATTCCTCAAGCGGTGTGCCGGTCGACGAGTTGTAAGGAAGAAGAACGAAGCGCATCGGAACCGGATGCGCCTCATTAAAATTGTCTTTCGCCACCAGTGGAAAGAGGTATTTCAACGGGAGCGTGACATCGCGGTTGACTTTGTTACCCACTCGCGCCATAGTGCCATCGAGCTTGACGAGTCTGTCGAAGATAAATACATCGTTCGCGCCACAGGTATTCACTCCCTGTCTCGGCTTCGATTCGACTGCGATCTTGATTTTTTTGAATGCATTGAAGGGCTTCGACGAGTCTGCGGTGTCCTCGATGATGCTCAACGGGTCATCCGGATTAAAAGCCGGCATTGCGCGCTTTCGAGTCCAGCCGTCCGATTCAAAAACATGATAGGGTATCGGAAAGACCTGCTTTACGTCCCGTTGAAACGACACCAAACCATATCGTGCTGCCACCCCACCAAAAATCGAAAGATGGCCGAAGTCGAACACCTCCTTCACTGCGAAGTTGACACCGCCAAGTTCATAGGAGCGGAACGCCTTGTGTGCGGAGTCGTTCAATAAAATCGAAAGCGGCATAAAGAAGTACGCGTTGCCTTTCACGCTCATGTTCTCGGCGATGCATTTTGCGATCACGAGCGCGGCAATGTCTATGCGCGATCCGCCGAGCAACAAATCCTTCGCATTTGAAACAAGATGATAGCGGAAAAAGTAGGGCTTCAGCTTTTCTTTATAAAGATGAGGCAGGTCATTAAAATTCTGCCATGGCGGATTCCCGACGACGATATCCGCCTTCAGTGAGTTCGTCGAAAAAATGAAATCTTCAACTCTAATATTTTCCCGGGGAAAGGAGATCTGGTATCGGCTTTTCATCCTTGAAAAGAAATTGGCGACAAACTTCTCTTCTTTTTCAATTCCAACCAAGCGCTCCAACATTTCATGACGTATCTCAACGCCGTTATCGATCGCGGTGGCGATGAAGGCTTCCAAAAGGCTCCCTTCGCCTGCAGTCGGGTCGAGGATAAGTGCCCCATCGAGCCATCGATCGAAGAGTCCGTTATTATTGACGACCCACTTCGCCCAGACCAGCGGCGTGAAAAAAGCGCCAATGGTATTTGTCGTCTTGGCCGATATGTTCATTGCCGAGCTCATTCAACTTCGTTGGCTATACGATTAGAGAATTCACCGCAAAGTTTTGAGAGGACGCAAAGATTTCTTGGTATTTTGCAAATGTAACTCCTAAGTAACTCATGTCGTCGAAAGTGCTGGAACTTCAATGGGCATGAGTGTGAAACCTAATTCAGTAGCTTTGGAACGTAATCTTCGGAGC
>JAGVPT010000067.1 GCA_020052095.1 Bacteroidota bacterium
CACATATTCGGGCAAAAGGCTGCGGAATTCCGGCCATGCATGATTTCCCTTGAACGAGAGCCCCAATTGCCGAATGACCGCGTGATCTTCCGGCTGCAGGTCAGCGCGCGGACCGAGTTCAAGTTTCAAACAATTCTGTATCGCAAAGAAGTCATCCCGTTCAACATCAATAGTTCCTTCCATCGAGCGGCGGTAGATGTCGAAGCCTTCAGCACCACGGTAGAGACAAAAGCCAAAAAGTGTGCCCCCGTTTCCCATAACGACACCGAATCCGGTCTCGCCGGTTGCGGGATCGCGCACGCCGATGAGGTCTGTGTCATCCAACATCTCCCACGGCCGAAGCGCATGAAATTTCTGAGCGGCAGAGTAGAGATCTTTCCAGGTGGAGAGTGGAACGGCGGGAACAGTTGGTTTCATGGGATCATGTTGGAATTTTGACGAGGTATTGAAAAAATAAAAAAGCTGCGACAGACGTTCTTGGGTGTCCGATGCTGCCTGGACAGGTCAGACAAAGGGATGGCATTGCCAAATGTCTGACCTACCGTACCCAAATCTTCGACGGCCTTTGAGAGAAAAAATGAGTTGTGAAGGGTTCCCACTGATTTACGACCTGCGGTTCCGAGAGAACCATCCAGATGTGCTTACCCCAATTTCCTCAGAATTGCTGCAATGTTACGAAGAATTACTGTGTCAAGCAACAATCTCAGCGCTGTTGCTAGTGACTCAGTTTCGCATTTCGCGTCATTCCCGCGAAAGGTCATGGGCCTCAACTTAATTTTGATTGCGTATGAATTGCCCCGACATTTATGTCGGGGACCAATATTTACCACACTAAAAGAGGACTTTAGTCCCAGACGAAGCCACAGTTTGGGCTAAAGCCCAGATTTTTTTTGTTATTTTTTCCCCGACTTAAAAGTCGGGGCTTATAAAGACCTAGAGTTCTTAGGTTGACGCCTATAGGCTTTCGCCGGAATGACGTGAACGGCGTTTTTGAGATGGATCTACTCACCTCTCACCGCGTGCTCCTTACTGTTCACTGCTCACTGCTGCTCTGCCTACTTCTTCTTCTCTTCCTTTTTTTTATCAAAGATCTCATCCGACAGGCCTGTATTTACTTTATAGTCAGAATAGAGAATGGTGATATTTCCCTTCCGCGGCATTCGCTGCGGGCTGTACATTTTTTCCGCAGATGAATCGGGGGGTTGCTGGGCGTCCATCTTTGCGGCAATTTTTGACGGCAGGATATATTTGCCGTCTAAGACCACGTATTCAAGGTCCACCGAGATTTTACGGACGTCCGATGGTGTCGATTCAAAATGTGTGACCACCCAGCGCGATCCATCCACCCAAACATAGTTCTCGCGCACCGGTTTACCTTTCTCGGGTTTCGAGATCAACCTCAGCTTATAAATTGTCGTATTATCTTTTTCTTCCTTCCCAGCGATGGTTGCATCGAATTTATCGATTAGCTGTGTCGGGTTCAGGGCAATCGCTTCTTTGGGGACCATGGCAAAATTCTTCGACTCGATGTGGATTTTGTCCGGCTGTTTGAAGTATAGTGTTACGATCATTTCCGGTATTTGCATTCGCTCCATGTTTACCGTCGCGTTCATGGTAACCGTATAGTCCTTCACCGGATCGAATTGTTGTTTCATCTTCTGAAGTATTTGCGCCGCAGTGATCGGCTGAGCCAATGTGTATTGAGACGCCGCAACCATCAACACCATGCACATGAGTAGATTTTTTTTCATCGAATGCCCCTGTTCTTTGCCGTTTAACCTATCACGCTGCCTTCTGTTTTGATTCATAAATTGCGACATATTTGTTGTAGATCGCCATACAAATCGTTCCGAATACTCCTATTCCGATCAGGGACCACCACACACGGGATGGATCCCCGGCGGTTTTTGCCGATTGGTACAGCCAGCCTCCAATCGGATCTCCGACAAACCGCGCAATGGCGATCGGCAGGAAAGCATATCCCTGAAACAACCCTTGCTGGCCAGGAGGAGCAATTTCTGAAATATATTGGTAGTATCGCGGCGCCTGGATCATTTCGCCGATTGCAAATGCGACGATACCCGCTGCAATCGTCGGTATAGAAGGATGAATGCCGATGATGATCCAAATAAGCGACGACACAGCAAAACCGACAAGAATAGCCTTGTGGGTTGGTATATTTTTAGTCCATCGGTTGATCGGAATCTGGAAAAGGATTATTGCTCCGGCTCCCGCCCACGACTGCACAATTTCGTAGGGGGCCTCTTTCCCGATATAATCCGTGATGTAGTACGGAACGATGATGAATTCCTGCCAGAAAATGATCCAGTACAATGAGTAGATGAGCAGGAAGATCATGAATTTGAAATTGCCGAGGACGACAAAGAGATTGGTAATCTTCTTCCCCAGAGATTCTGTGATTTCTGTTTTTTCGCTTTTTACCTCCTTATAGAGTATAAGATTTACGGCGAGCATCGCAAAGCAGCTAAAAGAGGAGACAAGATAGACAAATTCATTTCCGAAGCTGTCCCGTACGAAATAGGCTATTGTCGGTCCGATCATCGCGCCCGCATTCACCAACCAGTAATAGATCGCAAATCCGAGCGATTTGGTTTTTTCCGTCGATGTTATGGCAACCGTTCCCAAGACTGATGGCTTGATGAATGAACCGCCGAATGCTGTAAAGACAAGAAAGGCCATGAGAAGCCAATACAAGGAGAGACCGCCATATATTCCTGCAAAGGCCGACATCCCCACCGAACCGATCAGAAAATAACCGAGCCCTAATATTGAAAATGCAATATTGAAAGCTCGGCGGAATCCCCATTTGTCCGCGAGCGTACCACCAAGTATCGGGAGGAGATAAATCAGGCCGCCGAATATCCCAGACAGCGATCCTGCTTCGGTTTCGGTGAACCCGAGTTTATTCCTGAGGTAGACCATGAACACAATTTGCTGTCCGTAGTACGCAAGCCGTTCAAACAATTCCATCCCGTTTGCTACCCAGAAGGTGGGATGGAAACCGTTTTTAATGTCTATGAGGTTTTGACGAATCTGCATCAACACTCCTATTTGGTGAAGTAATTAGTTGCACATGTTATGTAAGGTGATAAGACTTTTGCCACTACGCCACAAAGGCACGAAAAAGAACAGTCGAATCCGGTCGAACAAGTGCGCCCAAATCAAGATCGTGATAAAATCACTTTGTGTCCTCGTGCCTTAGTGGCTAAAGGCTGAACATTAAAACGTAGAGGTCACTAATTTATCTTTTATGGCAACCGCCCCCTACCCCAATGCTGTCAACTTAGCAAATAGTCACATAAGCGACGTTCCGACAGTGCTTCGACTCATCCTAAAAAGCAGGATTCGCTCAGCATGACTGTCGGAACGGAGTCGAAGTGTTTCCTTAAGTTGACAGCATTGCCCCCTACCCCCTCCTTATGTAAGGAGGGGGATAAAGGGGTGGTGCCTCCGGACCCTTGTGCAAATCACTTCCTATTTTTCACTGAGTAGATGCTTTCTATGAAAGAATATCTTTTCGACGAAAAACGAAAAGTGTTACTAACCAGAACCCGATACTGTAGCTGACGAGGACGGAAGATGATTTCCCGATGTTCCCCCAGTCAATCGGATTCTTGAATGCCTGTTGCCACACGTTTTGGTATGTGGTGAAGAGATAGGGCTTGACCGATTCGAATGATTCCACCGGCAAATTTGAAATGATCAGCAATCCGATAACAACCGCCATTGTCGCGATGATGGGACCGATGGCATTCTCCACAAACGAAGAAAACAGAAACGCCAGGGATGCCACAACCCACATGGCCAGGATTGCGAGTCCGTACGCCAAAGCGAAGCGCGACCAGAGTTGCGCTTCCGGTAAGATTGCCAACATGTCGCGGTCGATGGCAAGCAAATCGCCGCTGCCGAAAATCAGCAGGCCAAGTCCAACGCTGAGCGCTGCAATCGCGCAGACCAGCGAAACGGTGTAGAGCAACGTTGTAACGTATTTGGAATTGAGAATGCTCGTCCGCGAAACGGGCCGTATGAGAATTAATCGAAATGTCCCCGCCGTCGCCTCACCGGCCAACTGGTCGCCCGCGACGAGGCTGATGAGAAACGGCACGTGCACCCACAGGCTGTTCATGATGAGTTGTGCAATGATCCATCCATTGAAAAGATTTCCCGTGATGAAGAAGTCATTCTGTAGTGTCCGCATCTGATATTGAATAAATCTTCCTCCTTCGACCTTCATCCCCCACATCACCAGCGGAATGATAACGGCGACAGCAATGAATCCGATATACGTCCGCCATTTCGCGTACGTCTTGAACAATTCGTAGTAAATTAAGTTGAACATTTTCTTTTCGTAGATAATTCAGCAATTACAAGATTGCAAGATTGCAAGATTACAAGATTGAAAAAGGGCAACGCTGCGTTTTCACAATTTTGTAATCTTGCAATCTTGTAATTTTGCAATTCATTCTACCTCCGTCACAGAAAGAAAGTATTCTTCCAGCGATCGTTGCGGTTTCACGGAGAATACTCTGCATTTTGCCGCAACAAGTCTCACCACAACGTCGGGAATGTCTTTGGTCTCCACATTTGCTATGATTCCGGTTGAATCCAGCGTCGGATTCTCCACACGTTTTAATTTCTTCAATACCGCCAACGCCTTTTTTTGCGGCTCCACATTTAAAATAATTCTCTTGGCCCTCGACAGTAACAATTCTTCGACGCTCCCCTGAACTACCAACTTTCCCTTATTGATGATCGCCATCCGTGTTGCGACTTGCTCTACTTCGTTCAAGAGGTGAGACGAAAGAAAAACCGTTATTCCGTGTTCATGAGACAACTGTGCGATCAACTCTCGGACCTCTTTCATTCCCTGCGGATCAAGGCCATTCGTCGGCTCGTCGAGCACGATCAGATCCGGATTGCAAAGCAGCGCCTGGGCGATCCCGAGCCGTTGTTTCATACCATGAGAATATGTTTTCACGCGATCGTCCGCCCGATCTTGAAGCCCGACCAACGCCATTGAATCCATGATTCTCTTTTTTCCCGGAGCCCTCCCCAAGGTTAGCGCGCCGGCGATTTCCATATTGCGAAACGCGCTGAGGTATAGATAGAAATCGGGCTTCTCCACGATGCCTGCGACTTTTGCGAGTGCCTTCTCCCTCTCCGTTTCAAGCCGATGACCGAACAACTCCACAGATCCCGTTGTCGGTTTAATCAGCGAGAGGATCATGCGAATGGTTGTGCTTTTCCCCGCGCCATTGGGACCGAGAAATCCAAACACATCGCCGCGATGGATTTCGAGATTGACGTCTTCCACCGCCCAGCGATTTTTGTAGCGCTTACCAAGGTTTGTTGTGCGAAGAACTATTTCTTGAGACATAGGAAGCAATGATCAATGAGTAATGAGTAATGAGTAATGAATAATTAGAAAATGATTTCTCCATTGATCATTGGTCATTGATCATTACTCATTCCTCATTGTCAAATTATTTCGTTTAGCAGTTCTTTTCTTGGATTGGGGATGACAACTTTATTCACAAGCAGGCCACGATCTGAACAGACCGCTGCAGCGGAATCAACCGCTGAACGGACCGCGGCGACATCGCCGGTCATGGTGACAAAGGCTTTTCCGCCGAGTGCCATGGCAAGTCGGATTTCAATAAGCTGAACTCGCGCTGTTTTCACCGCGGCATCTGCAGCCTCGATCAGCGACGCAACGCTGAACGCTTCAACAATTCCAAGTGCTTCCAACATCTTAACTTGTGTCACTCCGGAGATCGCAGGAAAGACGTCCTTGTGGACGTTGGGGATAACGAAGGTATCGATAACCATTCCTGTTCCACTCACTGTTCCTGCATCGACACTCGCTCGCACTGCGGCTACATCGCCCCCCACCATGACGATATATTTTCCAGAACAGATGCTGCGGGAGAGAATCATCTCAACGTCTGCGGCTTTGAGCATTGCGTCTCCGACCAGATACCCTGCGGCTATACTGGAAAGCTCAATCAGTCCTATGGAATTCATTTCGATCATGCCTCACCATCCCTCTATTTTTGTTCGATAACAATTTCATCCGTAATCGCGGTAACAACACCGCCGATGCTGGAGTGAATGCGAGAGCCGAGTTTTCCATCCGGAATTTCTCCGATGATATCTCCCGCTTTCACTTCGCTTCTGAGTCTTACAATGGGAATTGCCGCCGTACCGATGTGCTGGGATAACGGTATGCGAACTTTCTTAGGCGAAAATTCCTTTTCCCGATAATGCGCTGGCACATCGTACTCTTTCACTCCCAACTTTCCAACAAGGTGTTTCAGCGGAACATGCCTTCCGTCGTAGATCGGATGAGGCTTGACTTCGCGGTTGCCATCCCACTTCATTCCTTTGGATTTCAAGTCAGCCTTCGATTTATCGCACGCTTCCTTCGGGTACAAATCTTCAGGACATGCGTATAACGTGCAGAGACCGCACGAGCAACATAGCTGCGCCCATTGATTCCAGACGTCTTCGCCTGTTGCCGTAAAACTGAGACTGCGCATCACTTTATGCGGTTGAACATCGTAGCCGAGCAAATAGCGGGGACAAAACTCCGTGCAGTAGCTGCATTGATCGCACGCCGATTTTCCGATCCGGTGCATCGATTGCTCGGGGAGACTCTTCCTCTGGATCAATCGATGCTCGACCGGCAGCACAACCAAGCCCGCGCAGGTTTTCGTGATTGGAAGGCTCATGTCCGAAGAAAGTTTCCCCATCATAATACCACCGACGAAGACGGCGTAATCGGCAACCGTTGCGCCTCCGGCCGCTGCGATCACGTCGGCAAAGCTTATCCCGATCGGGACGGTAAACGTCGAGGCTTCCCTCACGGCTCCGGCAACGCTAATACATTTTGTCGTTACCGGAATTCCTTCGGAGGCATAATACATGTTGCGCAATGTCTCAACATTGTTAACGACGATACCGACATCAAGCGGAATTCCCTGCGGCGGTATCAGCCGCTTCGTTGTTTCATAGACGAGGATATACTCGTCTCCCGTCGGGTAATAATCTCCCAGGAGTTTCAGTTCAATATCCGTCGCTGCGAGGGCCGATTTCACGCCGGCGAGCTTTTCTTCGTATTTTTTTTTGACGCCGACAATTCCTTTTTTCGCCCCAGTCGACGCCATCAACTGAACGACTCCTCTCACCACGGCATCCGGTTCCCGCGTCAGCATTTCGAGATCCTTATGCAGAAGCGGCTCGCACTCTGCGCCATTCGCAAGAACGTATTCGACTTTGGACGATGCTTTCACATGCGCGGGGAAACCCGCACCGCCGCAACCGACAACACCGGCACTCCTTATTTTTTCGTGAAAGGTCATATCGATAGATTACTGTTTTTCTGAAATACTCCCAATCGTTTTGGTAGTGTCTCAATTTGGTTAGACTCGTCCACTCTCTTCTTTCTCTGATGCCGGAGAAAGAGTTTGCCACCACCCCTTAGTCCCCTCCTCGAATGAGGAGGGGAAGGCGCGATAGCGCCAGGGGTGGTTTTTAACGAGAAGAAGTAGCCC
>JAGVPT010000010.1 GCA_020052095.1 Bacteroidota bacterium
CGTGCTCGGCGCAGGAATAGCCAAAGATCTTTTCGGAGAACAAAACCCGATCGGCCAACAAGTAAAACTTTCAAAACGAAATTTCCGCGTTATCGGAGTTATGAAACACGCCGGCGCAAGATTTTTTTCCGAACCTGACGACGAAGTCTATATTCCGGTCACTACATCACTGCGTTTGTATAATCGCGAGAGGCTGAACTTTCTCACTCTGAAACCGTATGAGATGGGAGTATCGGAAGCCAAGGACCGAGTACGCATTCTTCTTCGTGAAACGCACAACCTGAACAATCCAAAAGGACTCCTTTCTGAAGACGACTTTTTGGTGGCCACGCAAGAAGACGCTGTGCGCAACGCCGGAATAATTGGAAGCATTCTTCAAATCCTTCTCGCATCCATCGCCGCCATCTCGCTCGTAGTCGGCGGAATCGGGATCATGAACATTATGTACGTAAGCGTTACGGAACGAACGCATGAAATCGGTTTGCGAAAAGCGCTCGGCGCTCACAGTCATGACGTCTTGAATCAATTTCTCGCCGAAGCCGTATTTTTAACTTTCGCCGGCGGGATCATAGGAATTATTTTCGGTCTCATCTTCAGCTGGACCGCAATACAAATCATTTTGCAATTCCAATCAGGATGGACATTCGTATTGCCGCTCAACGGTATCGCGCTAGGCTTTGGCGTCTCCGTAATCATCGGCCTAGCGTTCGGATATTTCCCCGCCAAAAAAGCCGCGATGTTGCACCCAATCGAGGCGTTAAGATACGAATAACACACCCAAACAACCCCCATATTCGGACGTCCGACGTCCGCATATTGGCTAATCTGCGGGCATTTTCGGACGTCCGACGTCCGCCATATTCATAGTCGGGTGTTGGACATCCGATTATCAGTGGCTAAGGAAAAGCGCTATGCTGTCCTTAGCCCGTGGAACTCCTGAAATACCAGTAAAATGCTGGGTTATCCAAACCCCTGGACGGGCTCATATTGACAATAGCCCTTAACATGTGTTAAAGGTTGATTAGAACTTGTGGTATAGTTGAATTAGTAACTTAGCCCTTTGGACAAGTGAAGAGGAGGTAGGATCATGCGAACGACAACGACGACGATGGTAATGCTCATGGCTGCGGCGATTCTGCTCATCGCTTGCGGAAGCGGCGATGGAGCGGTCAACTGGGACAACGGAGACGGAGGAAGCGCGGGTAACACCAGCACCGACGGCGGAAATACGGGATCAGGATCTTCAAGCGGTAACGGCGAAGTCTGCAATCCCACCATGGAGAATGGATGGTGCGCGGACGCGGACAACTGCGAGTGTCTGCCGACCGACAGCACGAGCGAAGAGGCGTGTGCGGCAAGTCCGGAACTTTGCCCGCCTGACGGCAACAAGTGCACGCCTGGCCACAACCAGTGCGGGTACAACCTGCCCAAAGGGGCAGACTACCAGTCGCCGGTCGAAAAGTGTGTTCCGTATCTGAACGGGAACACGTGGAGAGAGGTGGGGCCGCAATACGACGGGGAGATCGGCAACGAATTGGAAGCTAATGGTCAACTCGGAGTCGGTGGTCTGATCAGACCCGACTCTGATGAAGCCTACAGCTACTACACGTCGTACTCGATGTCCGGCAGCCTGCTCTGCTGGAATCTTTTCAACCGCGACAACTTCGAAAGCGCGGAAGGGAAAATCAGCGAAGACTGCGAGACCATCGACATGAGCTACTTCAAACCCGGCTCTACCGAACCGTACGTTACCAAGCAGTTCGTGTTCATCGAGTGACGCAGTCCTCCTCCTCTTCCAAGCCCCGCTTTTCCCCTTTGTGTGCCCACACAAGGGGATTTTTTTGATCGAACGTGCGAATATACACGAAGAATAAAAATGATTATAACCCCTCCTAACCTCCCCTTAATGTTTGTATAGTTAAGGGGAGGGATATGAATAACCATTAATAAGCGTGCTATATTCCTCCCCTTAACTCAACTAGTGTAAGGGGAGGTTAGGAGGGGTTATTTCGTTGTAGATTTTCTGCAAAACGCTATCTATATCTTTCAATACATCGTTGTTCCAAAAACGAAGAACTCTAACTCCATTCTCTTTAAGAAAATCAGTCCTCACTTGATCAGACTCAATATGATTCTCTTCCGCATGTTGTCCTCCATCAAGCTCGATAGCAAGCTTTATCGTAGGACAATAGAAATCTAGGATGAACCGACCTAAGCTGTATTGTCGAAAAAATCTCAAACCTAATAATTGATTACTCCTTAAGCGAGACCATAGATACCTTTCCGCGTCAGTTTGTGAAGATCTAAGAGATTGTCTCAAAGACTTCAAAGAGCGATCGTTTTTCAGATAGGGCATATCAATAGGATTATAACCCCTCCTAACCTCCCCTTAATGTTTGTATAGTTAAGTGGAGGGACAATGCCAAGCATATTACTTATACGTCCCGATCTGAACCGCGCCCGGATATACGACCCACGGACGTACATTTTTATTTTCTGTGATTTCGAGGCGACATTCGTTGCTAGCATCAGTCATGATCATATCTTTTTTAGCCACTTCCGTATTCGGTTTCGTCTCCGTCCCATCCCAACATCCTCCGTTGATGTGCCTTACCAATGAATTACTCACGTCGCTTGGCACTTTGCCTACCAACGGGCCTGCCCTGCACTCCCCCGTGCACCAGTTCCAAGTATCTTTCAACAAGACTTTTGGCGTATAGAAGCACGCGACTTTTTGATAGTCGAAACAACCGCCGGCTACTCC
>JAGVPT010000069.1 GCA_020052095.1 Bacteroidota bacterium
AGAACGCTCCGAAGATTACGTTCCAAAGCTACTGAATTAGGTTTCACACTCATGCCCATTGAAGTTCCAGCACTTTCGACGACATGAGTTACTTAGGAGGAGTTACAATTTTTCAATTAACTCGATTTTTTTGAGCAAGATGTCCTACATCTTCTTGAAAAAACAGGGATTTGCCGAGATTTTATCGTCTTTTCTCTTGTAGATGTTGTGAGATTCATCAACGCAGGTGTTACCCGTAGCTTCTATATAATAGTGTGACACTGTGGTCTCCGCGAAGCGGCAGTCTGGAATTTGACCTGACACCGAATAGAATAATTCTCATCGAAAATTGTGAGGGAGCATATGAATTACCGACAATATGCAACGTATCTTATCACGCTGGTGTTCGCGGGCTTGTTTTCGTGCGCCAATCCTACCGAGCCGGCAAGTTCCCAATTCACCGTTACGATCAAGGGGACGGTTGTTCGGAAAAACTTCACACCGCTAGACAGCGTGCAAATTATTCTCTCAAGCCCGTTTAGGCGCGACAGCGCGAAAGCGGATGGATCATTCTTGATCAGTTTCTCATCATCCGAAAAAAATGCCGTCAACGCGACGATGACTTTCTCGCGGTTAGGGTTTTTTGATACGACCAGAGCCGTCTCGTTCAGTTCAACAGTCAAAGATCTTGACCTCCAAGCCGTACAGATGAAAGGTTTGACGGCCTCTCAGGACAGCGGGGGCCAATCGCGTCCATCGTTACGCGCAGGTGCGATCGTCTACATCGGCTCGAGTTTTCCGAATCTCTCGATTTATGGAGCGGGAGGAACAGATGCAGTGACGCTTACATTTGAAGTGCGAGACTCCGTCGGAAATCCGGTTGACACGTCAAATCAAACGCTGGTCTATTTCAGATTTGCAGATACACCCCCCGATACGTTTACCCAGTTAAGCCGAAAGAGCGTCAAGACGAATTCGTCCGGGAGGGCTACTGTTATTCTGGGATCAGGTCTCCGGGCCGGCATAGCTTCTGTCCAGGCTTACGCTGCAGTGAAGCAGGTACAGGACACGACGAAGGTCGACACCATCAGATCTCCTCTCGCGTCAATTCCGATCTATGGCGGTTTCCCCGATAGTTCCGCTTTCTCACTGAACGTCGGCAAGGTAAACGTTGCCGGAGCGGTGCAAGCGGGTATCCGTGTTCCCATTACGGCGATCGTCGGAGACAAATACGGTAATCCGGCCCATCCTGGGACTGTTGTGTACTTCGGTTCAACGGGCGGAATCGTTTACCCTGCCTCTAAGGCAACGGGCGAAGACGGGACGATTTCTGTCGATCTCATCACTGGCAATCCGATCCCGAATGGTGGGGTTGCTCGCGTCACCGCTCAGATAAATTCGGGTGGAGGATCGTCGACTCTCGCGCAGAACAACGATGCAGTGAAATACTTAAGAGCAACAATGAGAAAGATGCAACCGATTTCTCGTGCAGAGGAGATTTTCAGAAGCAAGAGATCGGTCGTGAAATTCTTTGATGAGAACAAAAAAGAGAGTCAAAAAAGTGCAGTACGTGTTGCGGCGGCCGCGGACAATGATGTTGTTAACGCAGTCGCGTCGGAGAAGAAACGGGCTGTTGTCGCCGATCGTCCAGCTGGCTCGAAGCAGAAATTTGGCGTTGCAGATGATGACGTTGTCGGTATTTCGTCCGCGGGGATCAAGAAGTCTGGTGTTGAGGATCGCACTGTGGCATGGAGTAAAAATACCGGCGATCCTACAGCTTCAGCCGGGACATTTTTCCGGTCTGTGGATGTCATTTTCTCAGGGGCTACTCAGATAGCTATTGTACCCATTGCAGACACGTCGCTAAATATTCTTAAAGGCGGTCAAAAGACTCTGAAGTTTACCGTTTCCGACGCCAACGGACATCCACTTTCGGGAGGCAGCGCAATCAAAGTG
The DNA here is from genome assembly GCA_020052095.1 of Bacteroidota bacterium. Lineage (GTDB taxonomy): Bacteria > Bacteroidota > Ignavibacteria > UBA10030 > UBA8401 > JAGVPT01. Next base: position 1,936 of record JAGVPT010000069.1, read on the forward strand.
TCCACAACGGGTTCGGGACTGTCGGACGTTGAGCTGACCGGAGATGTAGACAGAACGATTCCCGATACGAAGGATCCGGGCTTCACGAGTTTCACCGTAAACGCTAAGGACATACGAACGAGCGGGTTAACGCAAGACGAGCTCTTCAGTCTCTCGATCACCGTAACGAGTGATAACGGTAACGTATCGCGCACGTTGGGCGGCAAGTTGCTGCGGTCGGGCGTTTCCGACAGCGGGAGAGTTGCGCGTGTCAAGGTAGATAGCACGAAGATCGATTCGATCACCGTTGCTGGCGGGGGAGGAGTTGCCTCCCAGTCCGTACGATTCCAGGTTCTGGATATCGACGATAAACCAACAGCTGGCATCCCAGTCCAGTTCGAAGTTGTGAAATCACTCGGCGGGGGCGAATATATCAACCCAACAGTGGCCACGAGCGACGCAAGCGGATTTATTCAGACGACTCTTTTTTCGGGAATTCGATCCGGCCTTGTGCAGCTCGTTGCGAAGGCGCGCAAGGATACGATTACAGTTGCCTCTGATCCCAAATCGATCTATATCCGCACGGGTGTCATTTCCTCTATTGCTGTCATAAATGTTTCGTCGAGCAGTCTCTCGGTGAAAGGTTCGGGAGGGAGTGAATCCTCGTTGATGGTTTTCGAAGGGCGCGACTCTTTGGGGAATCCCATTGATGCCTCGAATTCCACGACTGTCAAGTTCACCATGCAAGGGGACACGACCGCGAGAATTTCGCCTGCCTCAGCGAAGACCGATCTTTCCACGGGGCGCGTGACGGCTAGTTTCAACTCAGGCATCAAGGCTGGAGTAGCATTCGTTGTGGCTTCGGCGAGATCGGATTCAGTGAAGTCTTCGCCGGTTCAGATTTCCGTTTCCGGGGGCCCGCCGGATAGCCTGCATTTTTCTATCGGCCCGGAGAAGCTGAATATCCCCGTTGCCACGAGCTTTGGCATAACGGACAAGATTAGCATCGTTGCCGGAGATAAATTCGGCAACCCGGCGCAGCCTGGGAGTGTTATTTCCTTTAGCACAACCGGCGGGATCATACAGTCTTCTGCGGCGATATCGGCTGACGGGAAGGCGTCTGTGGATCTGACTTCGGGAAGCCCTCTTCCTGCAAATGGCATTGCGGTCGTTACAGCACAAGTTGGCGCAGGCCCCGGCGCTGCATCAGGAGATGAGGGCAAGGAGGTAGGAGCGAAGGCAGTGGACGGCGACAAGTATTCGAAAGGTCGTTCTTATTCTAAGAAATCGGAAAGTGTAGGTGCTTTTTCTCGGAGCACAAATATTGTCTTTTCCGGCAAGACGACAATTTCCGTAAAAGATACGGTTTTGGTACCGTCGTCTGGCACGAGAATCGTCAACTATGTTGTGAATGATCCGAACGGAAATCCGATTTCTGGCGGATCGACCATCACAGTGACCCCCTCCGGTTCGGCCGCCTCAGATGTAGAGTTATCGGGTGATATAAGCAAGAACATACCAGACACCCAAGACAAAATCACCTTTACTCAATTCAAAGTTTTTGTGAAGGACAAGCGTACGACGGGATTGGATCAGACAAAGACTCTGAGTCTTAAGATTGATGTAGCAAGTGCAAACGGAAACCAAAGTCTCACCGTGGATGGGTGGCTGCAGGGTAGCGGCGGCGCAGACGGCAACAGGGTTGGAAGCATTACGCTCACCCCCAATAATTTCCCCGACACAGTAGTTGTTAGCGGAGGTGGAGGAATCAAGTCGAAGCAAGTGCAATTCAAAGTTATGAACGTCTATAATCAACCGGGCAACGGCATTCCAATTAATTTCGAGTTCACGAAATCGGTTAGTGGCGGTGAGTACCTTTCACCAGTTTCAGCAAAAACTGATTCGAACGGTCTCGTATCTGTAACATTCAACAGCGGGATCCGGTCCGGCAATGTCCAATTTGTTGCACGGGCGAAGCGCGATTCATTGTCGTCGATTACATCCGATGTGAAGACCATTTATATACGTACGGGATCGATCGCTTCAATAGCATTAATAAGCCCGCTTACTCAGCAGCAACTTTCAGTTCGGAGTGTTGGAGGCACGGAGTCCGCTTTGATAATCTATGAGGGAAGGGATTCACTGGGAAATAGTATTGATTTCGCAAATCAGACATCTATCAGCTTCAAACTCCAGGGCGATACGGCAGGGACGTATATTGTACCGAATCCGGCGTTGACTGATCCGGTAACGGGACGTGTAATCACGACCCTAACTAGCGGCATCAGACCTGGCGTCGTGCAAGTCTATGCGTCGGCCAAGTCTGATTCAGTGAAGTCATCGCCTGTTCCTTTCACCATTGCGAGCGGTCTTCCAGATTCTGCGCATTTTACACTCGGTGTTCCTTCTATTGTTGAAACGAAGGTCAATTTCCCCCCAGCGTCATCTGTTAGTGTTCAGGTGGCAGCGGGTGATACATTTGGAAACCCTGCAAGGGTTGGAAGTGCAGTCTACTTCTCAACGAACACGGGTATAATAGATGCATCCGGTTCACTCGATGTCAAAGGTAACGCTTCCGTAAGTTGGCAATTGACTGTCAACCCAAAACCTTCGGATGGAATTGGGTACGTAACGGCGAGGACGGTGAATAGGTGGGGTAAGTTTGTCCAGGACACGCTGAGAGTTCTGCTTTCAGGCACTCCAATAATTTCAAGTCTTGACACAAATTTCAGTGTAGCCGTCGGTTCAACAAAGCAGTTCGACTTTACTGTCTCGGATGCGAATCTCAATCCTTTGTCTGCCGGCGCGACGATTACCATCTCCAGCTCGGGATCTGGGGCATCGGATGTTGCATTATCGGGTGACATAGGCAAAGTGATGCCCGATACGAAGGACAAAGCTTTCACGAAGTTTCACGCATTTGTGCGTGATGCGCGGACTACAAGTGTCACTAAAAACGAGCCGCTGAATCTTACAATTAATGTTACCGGTCCAAACGGTCTTGCAGAGTTGATTTTGAAGGGTACCCTCCTGGGAACGGGAGGCGGAGCAATAGATAGTAGTGTTGTGGGTCGCATCGTTCTTCAGAATCCAGCCCCGGATACGGTTGTTGTTGCGGGTGTCGGCGGCATTAAATCCAAGGACGCACTCTTTAAGGTCTACAATACTTTCGGATTACCTGCGAAGAATGTCCTTGTGACATTCGCATTCTCAAAGTCGCTGGGAGGCGGGGAATATCTTTCACCAACCACGGCGCTCTCCGACACTGGCGGCAACGTCAAAACAACGCTTACCAGTGGCACGGGATTTGGCGAAGTTCGCATTGTCGCAACAGGGAAGAGAGATTCGCTTACGATTTCCTCCGACACGAAAGTAATTTACATCGTTATACCTCCATCTGCACGGCTTGCTTCTCAGATAGCATTTTTAGGAGCCACCGAGAGTGACATCTTCGTTGCCGGCGTTGGCGCGAAAGAGAACTCGACATTAACGTATGAAGTAAGGGACTCGCTGGGCTTTCCGATCGACCGGAACCGGCGCGTCTTTACTACATTTACAGTTCAGTTCTTCCCCAACACCTTTGCTGGTGGCGGCACGGCTCCAGTGGTTATTCCGAGCACCGATAGTACCGATGACCAGGGGAGAACGCGCACGACAGTCGTCAGCGGCACTCAAGCCGGTGTGGTCCAGATTGTGGTAAATATCGCATTGCCCGGGCGGCCGTTATTGGTTTCTCAACCGGTGAAAATCTCGGTTCACTCCGGTTTTGCCGATCAGAATCATTTTACGATCACTGCTCAGCAAATAAATTTCCCGGGACTTGACAAAGCTTTTATTACGGACAATATCACAGTTCAAGTAGCGGACGTATATAGCAACCCAGTACCACAAGGAACCGCGGTGTACTTTAACTCGGCACATGGCAGTATGCAGACAGGCGGTGGAGATGCTGGGTTGACTGACGTCAATGGATTCGTTACCAAGTCTCTTTATTCTGCGAATCCGTTCCCCGTGGCGCCGAACGTCCTTTCAGGATCGACCGCTGGATTCTCCCGCGTCTATGCACGTACGATCGGAAAAGACAGTGTGCGGGTGCTCGATTCCCTGCTGATTTTGTGGACCGGTGCGCCGATAGTCGCACTAACTGGCGGACCAGGGGCCTACGCCATACCAAACGGAGGATCCGCAGGTCCTTTCACATTTACCGTTCTGGACAGACTTAATCATCCAATGTCTCCGGGTGCAACCATTACTGCCACGGCAGACGGCTGCACAGTGAGTGGAGATGCAAACGTTTCAATGCCCGACACGCAAGTCGGCGGGGCAGGATTGACGAGCTTCACGGTATTGCTCAACGACGCCGCCCCGCTCATCATTCCACCTTCGCCCGCGCCGTCGGTTTTAACAGTCACCGTTACTCATCCAGTGTATGGCACATACAAACGTGTATTAGCCTCTGGAACTGTCAATTGATGAGCCACGTCGTCTAGAAACAAAAAACCCCGCCATTAGAGCGGGGTTTTTTGTTGATGGAAGATGAGATAAATAATTTATCGCGCGAAGACAGACATCAACGCCTTCTCCGCCACATCAATCGTCCTTTCTATATCCAATTCGGAGTGAGACGTCGACATGAATGCCGCCTCAAACTGCGATGGTGCAAAGTATACGCCTTGATCCAGCATGGATGAAAAATATGTGGCAAACTTTTTCGTGTCGGAAGTTTTTGCGGTATCGTAGTCGATGACTTTTTCTTTCGTGAAGAAAAGTGTGAACATCGATCCGACACGATTTTGAGTGAGGGGAAGATTGTTTTTCTCGATAATTGAGCGGATCCCCTCTTCCAGCTTCGCCGACTTCTCATCCAGCGAGCGGTAAATTGTCGAATCGCTCTTTAACATTCTCAGCATTGCTATTCCGGCGGCCATTGCGAGAGGGTTTCCGGAAAGTGTCCCCGCCTGGTACATCGGCCCCGAGGGCGCGACGAGTTTCATTATTTCCCTCTTTCCGCCGTATGCTCCCACGGGTAAGCCCCCTCCGATAATTTTCCCCATCGTTGTTAAGTCCGGTTTGATGTCGTACAATTGTTGTGCACCCCCGAGGGAGACACGGAACCCGGTCATCACTTCATCTAAAATGAAAACGATATTATTTCTTGTGCAGAGTGATCTCAATCCCTGAAGAAAGCCCTTGTTCGGGGGAACACAACCCATGTTGCCGACAACCGGCTCCACAATCAACGCGGCGATCTGGTTCTGATGTGCGTCGATGAGTTTCTCGACGGAGGAGAGATCGTTATAGCGTGCATTGAGTGTAGCGCTGCCGATGGCTCGCGGGACGCCGGGGCTGTCCGGAACACCGAGCGTCATTGCGCCGGAGCCGGCTTTGATGAGAAATGAATCCGCATGGCCGTGATAGCATCCTTCGAACTTGATAATTGTGTCTTTGCCCGTAAACGCACGGGCCAATCGAATCGCGCTCATTGTTGCCTCTGTGCCCGAATTGACCATGCGTACCATTTCGACTGACGGCATAAGTGAACAGATGAGTTCTGCCATCTCCACTTCGCGCTCGGTCGCTGCACCGAAGCTTGTGCCATCACTCGCTGCTGTGCGGATGGCGTCAAGAATTGCCGGGTGTGCATGTCCAAGTATCATTGGTCCCCACGAGCCAACGTAGTCGATGTACTCGTTTCCGTCGACGTCCCACATTTTTGACCCGAGCGCCTTCTGTATGAAAATAGGGGTTCGGCCAACAGATTTGAAGGCGCGGACGGGGGAATTGACACCGCCGGGAATAACTTGTTGAGCCCTGTGAAAAAGCTTTTCAGAATTGGATGTGTTCATAATATTTATTTTTTCTTTATGCCTCAATGGTGAAAGTTACGTCATTCATGTTCCGTAAAATCATGTCTCCCCTCTGTGTGTGGGACTGAGCGATAGAGAGAGGGGATAAAGGGGTGTGTGAGAAAGCTAATTACAGCTATCAAAATTGGGTGAAAACGATTCAAACCAATGGCGTAACACACCCCTTCCCCCTCTCCCAACACACATAGCCGACGCCGCAGAGGGGAACGTTATGTTCAGTACATAAGTTTTACGCGATATCATTTATGCAGGTATTTCTTTATCACCGTCTTACAGCAATTGTTTTTCGCGATACCATTCGTACGTTCTGGCGACTGCTTCGCGGAAAGGCGTAATCGTGTAGCTCAATTCCCGCCGGGCTTTTTCTGAACTGTACCAATTGAAGAATCCTGCTCCGGAGAAGAGCTCGGAAGTCACCATCGGCTGTCTCTTTGTGACCATCCCGGCCATATCAAAAAACTTCGCCGCCAATTTGAGCAATGGCACTGGCATTTGGATTCTCGGTACAACTCCTCCGACGATCTCGGCAGTTATTTGAAATGCCTGCTTGTGGGTGAGATTCTCGCCCCCCAAAATATATCGCTCCCCGGTCTTCCCATTCACTGCCGCGCTGATATGTCCCCGCACAACATCTTCTATGAAGACGATATTCATTCCGCCCTTGATGTAAAAAAGGGCCTGATGTTTCTTCACAGATTGAATAAGCTTTCCCCCGTTGAAATGAACGTCGCCGGGTCCGATGACGACTCCGGGATTCACCATCACGGCATTCAATCCACGCGCAACTCCGCCGGCAATTTCTTGCTCAGCCAGGTGTTTAGAATTCTTGTATCCGCTATCGACGTTTTGCCAATTGAACGGTGTTGTCTCATCTGCCAGCGATCTGTCTGTCGGATGACCGATGGCGGCGATGGAACTCGTGTGCACCAGGCGCTCGACATTTTCACTCAAACACGCTTCGACCACGTTTCGAGTACCGCCGACATTGACCTCGGATTGAAGTTGTCGCAATGGCTTCCAGAATGTGACCATTGCTGCAGTATGAAATACCGTATCGCACCCGCGAATTGCCGCGCGCAACGAGTCGACATCGCGAACATCGCCGATGCGATGCTCCGCAGAAAGATGTTCGACATTAGTGAGGCTTGACGTGCGCCGCCGGAGGATTCTTACGGCAAAACCCTGCTGCAAAAGGGCAGCGGCGAGATTCGAACCGATGAATCCTGTGCCGCCGGTGATGAGAATGTTTTTCATGAGGCTAGAAGTCCGGTCGAAAAGCGGTGCCACGAAGACACAAGGTCACAAAGTTCCACAAAAGGTAACAAAATCAAAACATTTTTCTTC
>JAGVPT010000169.1 GCA_020052095.1 Bacteroidota bacterium
CTGATAAATCTTTTGAAATCCCATAGCGTGTGGCGCACAACGGCTTAGTCCAACCAGCTTCTTTCTGAATAATTCGTTCAGAAAGAAGCCTTAACATTATTTTTTTCGAGACGATAGCACTTCACGCTGAGTGCTTAACCATATGAACATTAAGACACTCAAAATACTTCGCGCAGTTTCAAGAATATCCTTTGGTGCTTTGATTGCGATCTTCCTGGGTGGGATATTCAGCGTTAAGCTGAGCAACCTTTTGGATAGAGTCTCTGTCCCCCTATTTGTCACTGCTCTGATAACGGAAATCGCATATCAATTGTTCTCAGGAATCAGCGATCGGACATCTACCAACAAGAAGCTACATGCATTTCGCACTTTGCCTCATGGTAATTATAAAATTATCGAAAAAGGCAGCAGTCTTGATTTAGGAACGTTAACAAACGACGAGATAGATTATCTAAGAAAGAAATTTCTTCAAAACGGGATGGACGACAACGACTTCTATTTTAACAGCATGACGTTCGGGCTATTTAAAAAGAAAGAGAATCCGTCTTCTGAATTAACGAATAAAATAGAAGCAATACTGAAATTGAAAGATCCAGTCGAAATATCCTGGCTCAAGTAGCAAGACAAGACGGACAACAACCTGGCGGTCCACAGCGACGCGCCCGAAAGCGGCGCGTGACCGCCGCGTTAATCGGAGGCCAACATAGCCATGAATCGAAAAGAAGCCATTAAAGCCATCGAACAATGTGCACAAGAGGGAAAATCTAAGCGGGAAATATTCGCTGAATTTTCATCAAAGGTAAAATACAGATCTGACCTAATGCAATACATTGCCATGGTTCCGAGTAACGAGAATCGCTTGAGATACAAGAAGCTGAATCTCGTCCTGTTCTCACTTCTGGTTTTTGTCTCAGTGATGAAGTTCTTGACTGGGGCACTCCTCTTTTCAAACATTTCAGTTTATCTGATCCCGATAGCGTTACTTGTTCCTCTGTTAAGCGCATATTTTGCTGTCATGATCTGGAATTATCGCGGAAATATGTATCGTATTTTGGGGATGCTTGGGATTGCAGGATTATTAAACAGCCTTTCCAAAATGGAAGCATTCGAATCATACAGTTCAATGGAAATTGCCGTAGAAATATTCCTTGGTTACTTGCCCACCATTATCATTATTTACTTGGCTTACTATATCGGAATCAAAGCTTTCCCTTATTACAATTTTTGGGGACAATTGCAGGAAAGCAAACTGAAAGTAGGATCTTAACCACGCCGTCGAGAGGGTCGCTAAAAACGCGCCCCTCACGGCGGCGTTATCTGTAAGGATGATTAATATGACTGATCCAGAGGGAAACTGGAAATCGATTATTGATTTAGTTTCAGAGTTGAAGCGTTGCGATGAATGCGGGATCACAACAGCGGCCTTAGCCATGGCCTATATTTGCATTGATACAATCGCCAATCTTGCCAGACCCATCAATAAATCAAAGGTTACTCGAGCTGATTTTAAAGAATTTGTAGATACTTACATTAAAGCCCATCCAGATCAACCATACCAGTATCGTGGCAAAGACGTTTATGCCGCTCGTTGCGCTTTTCTTCACACTTACGGTTCGGAAACAGAGTTACACACAGAAGACCCCGACACTATAAAGTTTGCATATCATAATGGCGGAAAACATCAATATAGTCCCAGCCTACAACCAAGCCTTGTTTTAATTGGAGCAAAATCATTTATTAATGATGTCGTCATTGCAGTTGAATTGTTCCTTAAGCATTGTCAGAGTGATGTTTCGCTGCGGCAACGAGTAGAACCACGCCTCGCCAGCGTATTGCAAATAATGCCATATCCGGCATAGTGAAACACATCCATCTTCACGCCGAAAGGAAGTTCGATTAAAAATGGGCCAACATTCGCAGCAACCAACAGCAGGTCCGTTTTGGAATATCCTGAAAGATCCGCCTACCAACTGGTCAAAGCGTCGCAAAATATCATCTGTTATCGTTTTCCTAATTGGACTGGTCTTATCAGACTCGCTAACAAAAGGCTACATTTTAAGTCTCTTTCTTCCTTATGGGCATGATGCAGTCATTACAGGGGGCATCCTTCGCGTTGTCGGAACCATAGTAATCGTCGTCCCTACCGCACTAATCATCTTTTACAAATTGAAATCCTATTGCATGACCGCTAATAGTGGTAAAAGATTACTTATGATCATTGGAAGTATTGTTTTAGTGGCTCTCTTTGTTGTCTATTCTTATAAGAGCATCGCGGCTACCAATGAGTTTTATCGATGGCAGGAAGAAACACGTGCTTCAGGCAACAAGAAACTACTTCAAATAATCAACAACGAAGTACCGAGTGACGAGAGCAAAAGATCGAAAATCGATGTCCCGAAATTGACATATCTCTATGCGAAAGATGTTTACGTATATGAAGGGCGAATTATTGAGTATCGGGGCGACGTAGGCAGCATGCGTACATATGCACCCACATCTGAAGATCAGAAGACCCGAGACAATCTCGCGTTCTTCCGAGTTTATACAGATTCAACCAAGGTAAATCTTATAATCTTTGACATATTTGCCGTCATCGCCGTTATCGGAGCGCTGACAGCAGGCACATTGTCGCGAAAGAAGATATCTAGGCCAGCTTGAGATTCAATGACAACCTGCGCCTCGACTGCGACGCGCCATGAGGCGGCGCGTCAGGCGCGTGTTGAAGGTGTAGGAAAAGTCATTTTGTGCTATACTGGAGCCATCGAAACGCAATTCTGAAGCACCAAAACCCCTCACCCACGGGAGGCGTATGGCGAGATAGAAGCATTACGATTATTCCCAAGGCAAATTCATCCCGATCAGCTTCGACAAACAAATTCTCCCCGGCACCTTCGAGCATACCCTCCACTACATCATCGAC
>JAGVPT010000243.1 GCA_020052095.1 Bacteroidota bacterium
CAGATGACTGAGGAGTTGAGCCTCCCACACAGGGTTTACTTCATCATCTGCTTTGAGTTCACAGATAACAAGATCATCAACCCACAATTTTCTTTGTGCTTCGTGGCTGAGTAGTTACAAATAAACATTGTATTTTTCAAAAACGGATTCACCGCAAAGTTCGCTGAGGACGCAAAGATTTCTTAATATTTTACGAAAACTACTCTACGACCTTTGCGTCCTCTGGGGTAAAAATACAAGATTTAATATTAGAAACAGCACTAGAGACTCGGACGAAAACCCAGTATTTGCCACAAAGTCACCCCGCCTGCCAAAGCGAAGCGGCGGGCAGGCAAGACACGAAGAAAAATGTTTTGATTTTGTTACCCTTTGTGGAACTTTGTGGCTTTGTGTCTTCGTGGCACCGCTTTTCGACCGGACTTCTAGGAATTAATGCGAGTGCGCCTTCCGGAACACTCTCTCTGAAACCAACCCTACCACAACCGTCGTTCCGGAGCCGATAAAAGTGTACCACGTCCAGGCTATTGGTGAAAAAAAGAAAAGGCAGACAAGAATAAGAAGCCCTGCGGTGAATCCGGCAATCGCATCGCGCTGGGTCGGTTTTTTGAAAATCACGCCGAGCAAAAATGTTCCGAGCAATCCGCCGTACGTCACCGAGGCAATTTGTAGAGCGATCTCGACGACCGATTGACTTGACTGGATGAAGATGAACGCCGTAGCGACAAGGATGACGGTCCATATGATGCTGAAGATCCTCGACAGCTTCAGATCTTTTTGGTCGGAATCGTTTTTGCCGAAGTATGGTTTATAGAGATCCACCAGCGTCGACGATGCGAGAGAATTGATCGAGCCGCTGAGCGACCCCATCGCGCTGGCAAGCAGCCCGGCGACGATGAACCCGCTGAGGCCGCTGGGAAGCTGTTCCACGATAAATTTGGAAAAGACCTCGTCGGCTTTATGGAACGGCATCGCGTTGTAGAATGCATAAAGGGCAAGTCCGATGATGAGGAAAAACAGGAATTGGAGGGCCACGAAGAAACCGCTGGCGATGAGCGCCTTCTGGCTGTTCTTCACTGAATCCGTCGCAAGGAGGCGCTGCACGATGAGCTGGTCAGTACCGTGCGAAGCCATTGATAGAAATGCCCCGCCGAGAACACTGCTGATGAGACTATATTTAATTGTGAAGAAATGTGCGATGCCGCCGCTAAATCCCCAATCAATGAATTGAAATTTTGATTCCGCCGCCGCCGCGTTCACGACCGTCGTCCACCCTTCGGGTAGGTTCGATAAAATCATATACAGAGCAACCGCCGCGCCGCCGAGATATATAGCCATTTGGATGACGTCGGTCCAGATAACAGCGCGGATACCTCCTGTGTATGTGTAAATGAACGTGAACGCCGTGATGATTGAAATCGCAATGACGTACACGGTGGCGTCCGGCATACCGCTGAAGATTTGATATCCCTTGAAAATAATTGCAAGGGGGATCGCTGTCGCGAAAAGTCTCACCCCGGTCGCGAGTGTTCTCGTAATCAGGAACACGATAGACGAATAGCTGCGCGTTTTACTGCCGAAGCGCTGATCGAGCAGGGTGTATGCCGTAACAAGTTCACCTCGGTAATATGATGGAAGAAATAGAAAAGCGACGACAATCCGTCCCAAAATATAGCCGACAGTAATTTGAATAAAGTTGAGATTTGTAAGATAGGCGAGGCCCGGAATCGAAATGAACGTGATCGCGCTCGTTTCCGTCGCGACGATGGCGAACGAAACGGCAAGCCAGGGAATTTTTCTGCTCCCGAGAAAATAGTCTTTCGCGCCGGTCTGTTTTCCCCCGGTGATAACACCGAAAACGGCTACCCCGACCAAATAGACGAGAACAATGATATAATCAATTGTTGTGAATCCCATAGGCGGCCTGACGGTAGATGGAAGAATAGGGTGACGATGCGATGGAGAGAATCACGGTGGAAAGTTCTTCAGCAAGGTAAAGGGGGAAGAGGATGCGACATGCGCCGGCGAGGTGCGTTCTCGCACCGGCGCAAACGAAATGGATCAAGAGCAACTCCTTGAAAAATACGTGGTGAGAAAGGTTCAGACTTTCGTCGCCTTAGCAACGGTGTCAAAAATTTGAAAGACGCGGTCGAGTTGAGATATCTTTAGCAGTGCCAACACTTTCTTGTGAACGCCCACGAGGCTGACCTTTCCCCCGTGTCCACGCATCTGGCGTTCCGCGATCAGAAGGGCGCTGAGTCCGCTGCTGTCGCAGAATTCGACATCGGTGAGGTCAACGACAAGCGATTTGAGGGTGGGGCGGCAGAGAAGAATGAATTCTCCTTTGAGTTCAGGAGAGACCGATACGTCGAGTTTACGTTCCTTCAGTTTTAGCACCGTGTGGTGCGCATTTTTTGTAACCTCAAATTTCATGGGGCCTCCGACTCTCCGTTAAAACATTGCCATTGTGCGTAACAACTGTTCGTAACTCCGTTCCGGATTCTTCTGGTGGGTTGTCTTCAACTGGAAATTGTAGAATCTATCGCCGTGTTCCTTCGCGAACCCGACCTTCAGAGTTGCGTTCACGCTGCGGCACAAATACGCAGCGGTGAGCACCATCGGAATATTGAGATCGAGAACGAGGTCGAATTTTTGACGACTCAGTTTCTGCACCGCCCTTTTCTTGGGAAGATAGAAAAATGTAATATTCTCTTTTGTCATTGGGAAGACGTCGCAGTGAGCCAATGAACTTGAAAGATCGCGGAATGAATCATAAATGACAATGGTCAGTTTGTTTCCGCGAAATTTATTTTGCAGCGACGTGAGCAGCGGGATTGCCAAGGAGCGATGTTCGCTGTCTTCGGGAACGATCACAAGAGCGGTGCGGGCATTAGAGTACAGTTTCGTGAATTCTGTTTGCGGATAGCCTCGTTTGCGAAAATGAAACTGCGCAAGTGCAAGGCCGGTCCGAAGTCGCACGTTTTCCAACATAATGAATTACCTGCTCTTTCTGTGGCTGGGTAAAGTTGCAAAAGGTTTATCTCAAAAGCAAGGTACCATAGCTGGGACCATCGGCAGTTGTCCGCAGATTTTTTTCAATCCTCACCGATCATCGTGCGAAACGCATTTTCGTCGAGGGTCTTCACGCCAAGCTCGACTGCTTTGTCCAGCTTCGATCCGGCGTCCGATCCGACAACGACGAAATCCGTTTTTGCACTCACACTCGAAGTAACTGTTCCTCCCAGCGACTCTATTTTTTCTTTCGCCTCATCGCGCGTCATAGATTCCAATCCGCCCGTAAGAACAAAGGATTTTCCGGAATACGGCTGTGCCGAGGATTTTTTCTTTTCGGATTTCAGAGTCACGCCGGATTGCTGGAGGCGCCTCACCAACTCTCTCGTATGTCTCTCATTGAAAAAGCGGACAACGCTTTCCGCGATTCGAGGCCCGATGCCTTCAACGCCTTCCAACTCTGCCTGCGTTGCATTGGAGAGTTTTTCGATGGAGCCAAAAGAGTCGGCGAGGAGTTTTGCCACGCCCGAACCAACGTAGCGAATGCCGAGTCCGAAGAGCACCTTGTGAAACGGCTGCTTCTTGCTCAGTTCAAGCGCGTCGATTAGATTCTGCGCGCTCTTTTCACCCATGCGTTCAAGCGGAACGATCTGGCTCTTCTTCAACGAGTAAATGTCCGCGATATTATGGATAAGGTTTTCTTTCACAAGCAGATCTATCGCAGCTTCGCCGAGCCCTTCAATATCCATGGCGCCGCGATGTGCAAAATGTTCGATGCGTCCTCGCACCTGCGCAGGGCATTCTGAATTCTCGCAGTAGTAGGCCGCTTCGCCCTCGGGTCGAAAGATCTTTGAATCGCATTCCGGACACTGTTTTGGCATGACGAACGGCTTCGATCCTTTTTCGCGCTTCGCGAGGTTTACAGCGCTCACTTTTGGGATAACGTCGCCCCCTTTTTCAACGACAACTGTATCGCCGACGCGCAAATCAAGCTCACTAATATAGTCTTCGTTGTGAAGTGTGGCGCGGCTGACGGTTGTGCCGCCGACAAACACCGGCTCCAGTTCTGCAACCGGCGTAATTGTCCCCACACGGCCCACCTGCAGCGTGATGCCCCGCAGTTTTGTTTCTACCTTCTGTGCGGGAAATTTATATGCAATTGCCCAGCGGGGACTCTTCGCTACGGCTCCGAGTGTTTCCTGCTGACGGAGGGAATCGACCTTGACGACGACGCCGTCGATGTCATACGACAGGTCTTCGCGACGCTCTTCCCATTCATCGCAATATGTTTTCACATCCCGAATAGTGTTGCAGAGTCGAATATGTTCGTTGACAACGAACCCCATCTTTCTGAGCAACCGGAGGTTCTCATAATGGCTTTTCAATTCGACATTGTCGGAGCGGAGAAAATATGAGAACATGTTGAGCCGGCGCGACGCGACAATTTTCGGGTTCTGCAGTTTCAGAGTTCCAGAGGTCGAGTTTCGTGCATTGACAAAGAGTTTTTCGCCTGCAAGCTCCCGTTCCTCATTCATCTTCTGGAAATCCTTTTTCTGAATAAAAATCTCTCCGCGCACTTCAAAATCGAGCAATCCGCCAGGGGCGGAAGCACAGCGAAGGGGAATGGAGCGAATTGTCCTCAGGTTATTGGTGATCTCGTCCCCTTGCGCGCCGTCACCCCGTGTCGCACCCTGGATGAGCATCCCGTTTTCATATTTTAGATTAATCGCCACGCCGTCGATCTTCAATTCCGCGACATAACGGTACGGCTCGTTGCGCAACAGCGAGCCGACCCGGCGGTCAAAGTCGACCAGTTCTTCTTCCGAATACGTGTTCGCCAGGCTGAGCATCGGCACGCTGTGCGTTACGGCGGGAAATTCTTTCGTCGGCTGGCCGCCAACGCGCTGCGTAGGGGAATCCGGCAATTTGAGTTCGGGATATCGCGCTTCAAGCTCCGTCAGCTCGCGCATCAGAGCGTCGTACTCGAAATCCGAGATGGTTGGTGTCGAAAGGGTGTAATACTTGTGGTCGTGTTCACGGATCTTCTCGGAGAGTTCTCTTACTCGACGCGCAGCATCTTTTGCGCCAGGTCGACGACTCCCTGAGGGTCGTTCTACGAATCTACGATTCGTAGAATCGTAGATAGACGACTTGTTGAGGATGGACTTCCCCGATTTCATGTCACTGCTTCGATTTCAAGTAGTTGGATGTGAGGGAGAACTTGCGGAGGACGGCGCCACGACGTCCGAGGGTACCGATATCGGTACCGTTCAGCGTAAACCGGATGCCTCCCGCGTTCCCGAGTGTGAGTGTGAAACTCTCCGTGGCGACCCACGTTCGCGAACTTTTCGGCGGCAGGAGCATGCTCTGTGACGGCGTGCTGTCTGCACTGATGCTGATCCAGACTGAATCGATTGCGACGCCTCGCAACGTCAGCGAATCTTTTTTTGGACCCGCCTGAAGTGCGGCGAAGGTATCGAGCGCTGCTTTCTGAGGTTGAATCTGTTTTTCCTGTTCTCTCACAACTTCCTGGAAAGGAGTCTCCTGCGCAACAGGCGCTTTCCATTCTTGAGTCGTGTAGTCATACACAAAGTAGATGAGAACAAGGGTAAGAAACGCAATGCCGATTCCAACAATGAGTTTGCGCTTATCGTTGCTTCGGATGGCCTCCTGTTTCGTGCTGCCTCCCGACGCAGCGGCCTGTTCCGGCAGTGACGGGGGCGTCGTTCCGCTCCAGCCAGAGCCGATGAGCGCGCCGTTCCCAATGGAATATTTTCCGCTCACCATGACGTCGAATTTTTTCAAGACTGCACCAGGCGAAAGCCCGACCATCAACGCGTATTCACGAATGAACGCTCGGACGTACGTTTGAGGAAGAATGTCGAACGATCCCTGCTCGATTGCTTCGAGATACTTCACATTGATGTGCGTCTTTTTGGCAATGTCTGAGAGAGAAATATCTTTTGAGACCCGCTCTTTTCGTAGTTCGTCGGAAAATGTGTTCATTCTCTATGATTGCGATTGGATAAAGGAGATTTGCATTATAACATACTGATTGGGGATCTACTTTTCAAGGAAAGAATTGCGAGTGTCTCACTTTCCTTGGGACAGAGGAAGTCTTATTGTTGGGCTCATCGAAACCTGACGAGCTTCTACTCTTTCTCTGGCATCAGAGAAAGAAGAGAGCGCATAAGGCTGCTCAAAATGAAAGACTACCAAAGAATTGGGAGCGCCTACGGCTTGCCGTCGCGATCGAGTACCTCGCGAATTTTTTTTGAAAGGTCTTCGATTCGATAAGGTTTTTGAAGAAAACCGTCGACATTTTTTGCGAACGTGTCCTCGCCTAAAATTGAGTCGCTGTAACCGCTAGAGATAATGACCCGCGCGCGCGATTTCATCCGCCGGATTTTCTGGAATACTTCTTTGCCCCCCATTTCCGGCATCGTCATATCGAGGAGCACCAGGTGGATCTTCTTTCGTTTCGACAAAATGGCCAGCGCCTCTTTACCGCTCCGCGTCGCTTGCACAGAATATCCAAGGTCGACGAGCATCGCGCTGATCGTTGTGCATACGGAATCCTCGTCGTCGACAACAAGAATAGATTCCTTGCCTCCGACAATTTTCTTGGAGGGGTGCGACACTCTTGCGGTGAACATCTCCGGGAGTTTCGGGAGAAGGATCGAAAACATCGATCCTTTTCCGGGTTCACTCTGAACGGAAATATACCCGCCATGCCCGTTCACGACGCCGTAGACAACCGACAGCCCCAGCCCGGTCCCTTTGCCTTGCTCTTTCGTGGTGAAGAACGGTTCGAACATTCGCTGCTGAGTGTCCTTGGACATTCCGATTCCGGTGTCCATGGTTTTAAGTGCAATGTAACTTCCGCTCCGAGTTTCCCCGGAGAGCGTGCTGCGGTCTTGTTCGGTATAATGCACGGACGATGTTTCGATCGTCAGTGTTCCGCCGCCCGGCATCGCATCGCGCGCGTTGATGAAAACATTGAGCATCGCCTGCTGGATCTGTCCTTCGTCGCCGTTCACAATCGCGACGTCCGAGGTAAAGTTTTTTACGATGTTGATATTGGGGTTGACGCTCCGTTCGAAGAGGTTGATTGTCTCCATCAGAATAGCGTGGATGTCCACCGGATGGATTTCGACGTTGCTGCGCCGCGCAAACGTGAGCAGCTGGCGTGTCAATGCTGCACCGCGCTTCGCCGCCGTTTCAATAATCTCCACGAATGGAAACCACTTATCTTCTTCTTTCATCCGTCTGTGCATGATGGATGCGGAGCCGAGAATCGATGCGAGAATGTTGTTGAAATCGTGTGCGACGCCCCCGGCGAGGTTTCCAATGCTGTCAATTTTCTGCGCTTGCATAATCTTCACCTCAAGTTTTTTTTTCTCGGTAATGTCGCGGACAACGCAACGCATGAGCACGGGAATACGCTTGTCGTCGTAGACAAGCGACGTGTTGACGCTGACGTCGATAACAGCGCCGTCCCGTTTAGTCATCTGCTCTTCCATGCCGCGGAACTCATGGCCGTTCTCAAACGCCTTTAAGAGTGTCTCGAGCACATTCAGCCTGTACTCCGGCGGATACAGCCGCGTCAAAGGATGGCCGATGATGTCGGTCTTCTGGTAGCCTAAGGTTTGCGCTTCCGTCAGGTTGCAACTGATGATAATCCCTTCCCGATTAACCAGATGATACATATCCGGTGAGTGTTCGAAGAGGTCCGCGTACTGCTGTTCCGACTTGCGCAGCCGGTCGAAGAGATGCGCGTTGTTGAGCGCAACGTTGATGTGGTTCCCGAACGCCGCGATAAGGTCGACCTGTCTTTCGGAGAAGAATCCCTTCACTGTTGTTGCCAGTAGTAACACACCGGCGAATTGGTCGGCGGCGCGCAATGGGACCGACACCCATGACAATATTCCGGCGCGATGATCAATCGGGTCGGCAAAAGAAGTGCTGACGATTGCTTCCTCTTTCTGCGTGTGGATCTTTTGAACCCACGGTATCAGTTCTAGGTTCGCAAGCGTTTTTTCATTGAAGAAACTGAACTCGGCCCCGCTCGAGTTGCGCAGCACAAGTCTTTTCCCTTCCACGATGTACAGCCAGCCGTATTCCGTTCTTGCCAGTTCCACAACCTTCTGCAGAACATTGCTCAGAAGATAATCAAGGTCGATGGATTGGTTTACGGATTCTGCCACCCGGTTCAACGCTTCCAGCTCCCTTTTCTGCGCCTCAAGCTGCCTGCCGTATTTGAGCGAAAAGTAGACGCTCGCGAAGCCGATGATGCCGACCGTGATGATGCTGATAAAATCGAACGGCGTCAGCACAAGATTCAACAGAATATTCGCGCTGATGATCGTCACCATGATCACAACGACTGCCGTCGATGCCACGATTTGGGCTTGTTCAACGAGACCCAAGTTTTGCGTGAAGGTCCGAAGTTTTTGGAAAAAATTCTTCATACGAGTTTACTGCAAGTAATGCCTGATGAATGTGTTCTAATTCTTTGACGCCCTCGATGTGCGTTTTAACTCGCGTGAGCGTTTCAATTTCCCTTCGATTGTTGCGACAAGCATCTCTGCATCGAAAGGTTTTGTCAGGTAATCGTCTGCCCCCATCTGTTTTCCCGCCCGAACGACAATGTCCTGATCCAGCCCGCTCATGAAAACGAACGGCACGTCGATGAAGCGATCGATGGCCCGAAACTTTTCGTAGAAGGTGAATCCGTTCATCTTCGGTTTCACAAAATCAATATCGCAAATAACGATGTCCGGTGTAATGCTATTGAGCAGCGTCAACCCCTCTTCGGCAGAATTCACGGTGACACAATTGAAACCCGCTTCGATTAAGACGTCCTTGATGATGCTCAGGAACGCCTGATCGTCGTCCAAAAGGAGAACGGCCCCCCGCGACTTTAGTGACTGAAAGAACTGATTGATCTTCTGTTCGACGCTGAGATGTTCCTGATCGGAAATCTTGAACCGCTGACGAACATCGACAAATGAGGTGATTCCCCTTTTCCATGCTTCGCGTATCGCGTTGAGGTAGCCCTCGATGCGAACTTGCCGCTCAATCTCGGTGTGTTCTTTTTCCGAGATCTCGAACGTTTCTTTCATGGAATCGATCTGCGACTGTTCCTCGCTGCTCATATTGCCGTCCTGCCAGATTTCCACAAGAAGGGTTTTGTACGCATCGAGACCGGCTGGAGAACGCGGGATATGCAGTTTTCCGGGTTTGGTTTGCGGCGTTTTCGGAGAAAATGTCGGCGTTGCTTTTTCCGCCGCGACCGGTTTTGCCTTTTCTTCCGCTTTCTTCCCGGCAGGGACAGCTGCAGGCGCCGGCTTCTCGGCGGCTATCTTCTTCTCAGTCTCCTTCTCTTTGGCTTGAGCATCTTTCAAAGCAAGGATCCGCTCTTTGTACGCACGGGCATAAATATTACGGGCGTCGATCTCGAAAACGCGCTCAATGAAGCCCAGCGAACCATCCAGGTTTCCGTCTTTGATGGAACGGTCAGCCGATTTCAATAGCTCGCTGATGGTTCTTCGTACATTCTCCGAATCTATCGGCATAGAATTTCACTCTTGAATGCTGCTGCGCAGCTCTATGCGCTGGGCGTGATGCGATCGGCGATTCCGCTACCACGATTATTGATAATTCGCCTTCGTTGGCTGTGAGTTGTACCGTAGAGAATATTTTTTGCGTCATTCGAATCGGTGGCACTCCTCGTCACCGCTATGAGCAGTCCTGGTCGTTCTCGTGGATGAGTTCCCGAACTACGTGCCGCCATGAGCTACTTATGAATGTTTCAAATAGGATTCCCGTGCTTCAAGCGTTAGGACCTCGCTCATGCTCCCGGCGCGGTACCCTTGCAGGTCGAGTGTGACGTACGTGAAACCTAGTTCTTTCAGCTTTTCGACTACGAATGTTCGGAGATCGTTATCGAATAAGCGCTGCAGTTCTTCAACCCCCACTTCGATACGGGCAGTTTTTTCATCATGATGGCGAACGCGGAAGTATTTGAAGCCGGCACTCCGAAGATACGTTTCCGCCCGGTCCACTTTCGTCAAATTCTCCTTGGTGATTCCGAAACCATAGGGGAAGCGGGAGGACAAACATGCGAATGAAGGCTTATCCCATGTCGGCAAGGCGAGATGGCGCGATATCTCGCGCACTTCGTTCTTCGAAAGTTCTGCTTCCAGCAGAGGAGAGCGAACATTGTTTTCCTTTTTCGCTCTCATGCCGGGGCGAAAATCTCCGACGTCGTCCGTGATCGTTCCGTCGGCGATCCATGGAATTTTTTCCCGCTCCGCAATTTCGCTGAGCTTGCTGAAGAGTTCGGTTTTGCAAAAGTAACACCTGTCCGGCGGATTTTCCTGAAATTTAAGCACGTCGGTTTCCTCGGTCGTTACCTCGACGTATCGCACGCCGAAGCTGTTCGCCAAGGCTACGGCCTCTTCGTATTCTACCGTTGGGTATGTCTCGGATTTTCCAATCACGGCAAGTGCCCGCGCGCCGAGGGCATCTGTCGCGACTTTCAGCAGCAGCGTGCTGTCTACACCGCCGGAATACCCGATCGCGACAGATCCGAGATCCCGAAGGATCGATCGCAGTCGATTATATTTTTCTTGTGTTCTCGGAGAAAGCATCCCAACAACTCCCTTCTTCTACTGAATCGTCCCACTAACGGGAACAGTTCTATACCAATGCCCGCAGAACAACTTCGCGCGCCACTTCCACTGGAAAGATTTTTCCCGTCCAGAGTTCGAATGCATGTGTGGCCTGGCAAAGAAACATTTCCACACCGTTGATTGTCCGAACGCCGTGCATCTTGGCGAGCCGAAGCAGGGCGGTTTCGACAGGATTGTATATAATATCGAAAATTATTTGCTGATTTGAAAATGTAATCGTTCCTGGCAAAGGAAGCGCATCGACGTTTGGCTTCATTCCCACAGATGTCGTGTTCATGATGAGCACTGACTCGGCAAGTGCGGTGGTTAGCCGTTCCGGGCCCGGGATTCTCTCATACGCGATCTTCGGGAATATCTTTTTGAAATCGCTTGTCATTTTTTCAGCACGGTCTGTCGACCGATTGTACACCAGCACACTGCGTGGAGAGAAGAATTTTGAGATGGCATAAACGGCAGCCCGCGCGCCCCCTCCTGCTCCGAGAATGACAACAGAGGAGTTCCGCAATTTTTCTTCAAACGGCTCAAGCACATGTTTGATGCCGAGCATGTCAGTGTTGTAGCCGATCAGCGTTCCGTTACGGTTGACGATTACGTTTACTGCACCGAGCGTGGCGGCATCATCCCGCACATCATCCAGCAACGGGATCACAGCTTGTTTATGGGGGATGGTAACGTTTGCACCCGCACATCCGGTTCTTCTCATCGATCCGATCAAAGGAGCGAGGAATTCCGGGGCTACATCGAAAACGCCGTACGAGAAAGGTAGATCCAGAGCCTTGAAAGCAGCCGTATGAATAGCCGGCGAAAGCGTGTGGGCGATACGGTGGCCGATGATGCCGATGAGTTGAGGCTGAGTTTTCATTGAAGTGGATTAATAGAAGGTGTGCATAACACACGTACTAAGTCTCAGCGAGAATACCATGGATGAGATTTTTTCTATTTGAGAGATCATCTTTCACACAACACGTTACAAACGAAAAAACCTAATCTCGCCGTTTCGGGATTAGGTCTCGATGTCAGGCCGCCAACTAATTTATCACCGTTGCAGCAGCGAGGAAAATTCCTTTATCGATTTCACTCCCAAAAACTCGCTTTCAAATCTCTTGCGGAGGTCGTTGCGCAGTGAAAAGGCCGACTTCAACGAATCAACTGCATCCAGCATCTTCTTCATCACGAATAGTACCTTTGCGCGGCTGTAGAAGGCCTCCGCACATTGCTGGTTGATTTCCAGGCATCGGTTCAACGCCTTGAGAGATTCCTTGAGATATCCCAACTCGAACAACGTGTCGCCCAAGTCAAACAATGCTTCCGAATTCTTCGGGTCGAGTTGCACCACCATTTTGTAACTGATCAGGCATTCACGATATTTTCCCAGATTGTACTCAACGTCGGCTTTCGCGTACCACAACTCCGAATAGTTACGGCAGATCTCGAGCGCACGATTGTAGTCCTGCAACGCTTTCTTGTACTGTTCAAGCGAATCGTAGCAACTGCCGCGTCCAAAAAACGATTCGTAGTGTTCGTGGTCGTATTTGATCGCCTGCGTAAAGCATTTGATCGCTTCGGTGTAATTTCCTAATTCCTCGTACGCGTTTCCCATATTATGCCACGCAGGGACGTCTTTCGATTCATGGCGGAGCGTCTGAGAGTAACACTCAATGGCTTCGTGGAATTTTCCCATATTGGCATATGCATTTCCCTTATTATACCATGCTGCGCCAAAATCTTCTTTGATCGCGATGCACATTTCGTAGCTGTCAATCGAGCGGACAAAATCTCCCATCCTATTGAGAACAATTCCCCGGTTGTACCAGGCATTGTAATTATAAGGATCGAGGTTTAGGTGCTCGTCATAACACCGGAGGGATTCCTCAAGGCGATCCATGAAATCGTAACAGAACCCAAGTTCGAATAAGGCATCCCTGTTCTCCTTGTTGTCCTTCAGAAGGAACTCAAAGATTTCAGCCGCCTCCTCAAAGCGCTCGACTTTTTCAAACGTCACCGCTTTGTTGAAAAGGGCTTCATCGTTTCCTTGGTCAATTGACAACGCTTTATCAAAACTTTCAAGGGCCTCGTCCACTCTGTTGGCATTATCGTACGTGATGCCGAGGTTGATATAAATCTCGCTTTCATTCGGATTGAGGTTGACTGCCTGCTCGTAACACTCGATGGCCTCGTCGTACTTGTACATGTTATTCAAGATCATTCCTCTACGAACCCACGCGTCAGAGCTGTAAGGGACAAACTCGATCAGTTGGTCGGCAAAATGGAGTGCTTCCTCGAATTTTTCCTGCTCAAAATAGAAGTCTACAATCTCCTCGAGCGCCTCGATCGTACGAATGCCATTTCCCCCCTTCTTGAGAATGTCCTTATAGCGTTCGATTTCCTCGTTGCGATCGTTTCGTCGCGGAGGCTGACCGCCCAACTCATCGTCAAAATTTTCGGAATCGAGGTGAGACATGACAGTTGCGAATGGTGGATAGACGCTAGCTTCATTTAATTAACTAAAAATGCGATCTTAAGTCAATAGTCCATCCGACGCAAGTCTGCGGTTTTAATGGAGAAATCGCCACATCGTTAAACTCTTTGCCGAAGTGAGGCAAACAATGGCCTGAGGCAAACAATGGCCGTCTTCTTTATTGTTTTTGAAGCGTCAATGCAGTATATTCAATGTTCAAGCCGCAAATGATTGCTGAAAATGTCAAAAATATACAGGAAAATATCAAAACTGCCTGTATCGCGGCAGGGAGAAGCCCCGAATCCGTCACTTTGATCGCTGTCTCAAAGACATTCAATTATAATGGAATTCAAGAGGTTATCGAAACGGGTGTTTTCGATATCGGCGAGAATTACGTTCAAGAAATTGTCGAGAAGCGACAGAAGATCCCGGATGAACGCATTCGTTGGCACTTCATAGGCCATCTCCAATCGAACAAAGTTAAATACATCGCGGAATGGGTCGATTTGATCCATTCGGTTGACAATGTGAACGTCGCGGTCGAGATACAAAAGAGGGGAGCTCAACTCGATCGTGTAGTCGACGTATTAGTTGAAGTGAACACCTCGGGCGAAGCGTCAAAGTTCGGGGTAAAACCCGAAGAGACATTGGAGTTGATTCAAAAGATTTCTCTCCATCCAAACCTTCGCATCAAAGGGCTGATGACGGTCGGTCCTTTTTTACCCGATCCCGGCCAGTCTCGTCCGGCGTTTCAAACGCTCAAAAGAGTTTTTGATGAAGTGAACAGGGCCGGCATTGTGCAGAATCCGTTGGTTCATCTTTCGATGGGCATGACGCATGATTTCACTGTAGCGATCGAAGAAGGCTCCACGATGGTCCGGATCGGGACGGCGATTTTCGGATCCAGAAAAAAATTCACCAGCAACTGAAGGAGGCTTCAATGAAACTAACACCTCTCGACGTAAAGAAACAGGAATTCAAGAAGGTTCTTCGCGGCTATGACCCTGTTGAGGTTGACTCATTTCTGGATATGATGTCGAATGAATTTGCCGAGCTGTTGAAGCAATGCAAAGACATGAGAGAGCAGTTGGTCGAATACGAGGCTCAACTTCGAGATTACCGGCAGATGGAAAAGACACTGCAGCAAACGTTGATGCAAGCCCAGGAAGCCAGCGGAAGATCCATCGAGAACTCGAAGAAAGAGGCGCAGTTGATCGTTCAGGAGGCAGAATTGAAGGCCAACCAGATACTCGACCGCGCACGGCTCGACTTGTCACGCACGAAGGACGAAATCGGCAATCTGCGATCGAAGAAGGAATCTATCGTGAGCAGATTGAAAGTGCTGCTAAATTCTGAAATCGAACTCATAAAAGCCCTTGAAATTGATGACGACGAGTTGACGAGGGATTTGTCCAGGGGAACGGGAAAAGAGACGATTGAGATTGATGAGATCATCAAAAAGCTGTAGACTGTGAACGGTGAACACTAAACTGTAAGCAGCAGGGAGTAAGCAGTAAGCAGTAAGGAGTAGGTAGAGACACAGCGACATTCGAAATTCGCAAATCGTCAATCGTAAATAGATCATGTCTCCATTGCGGCAACAAATTAACGAAGCGATAAATTTTCTGCGGACAAAGACTTCGGCAACTCCGTCCGTCGGCATTATTCTCGGCACCGGCCTTGGAGGACTGGCAAAAGAGATCAAACACGAGGTTGTAATAGACTATGCCGACATTCCGCATTTTCCGCTCTCGACAGTCGAATCGCACCATGGCAAACTGATTTTTGGCACACTTGGAGGAAAAAGTGTCGTCGCGATGCAAGGACGCTTCCATTATTACGAAGGCTATACAATGCAGCAGATCACATTCCCGGTGCGCGTTATGTCACCCAAGGGTGGACTCGGAGTGAAGACGCTGCTCGTCTCCAATGCTGCGGGCGGGATGAACCCGCTTTTCACCCGCGGCGATGTCATGCTTATCACGGACCACATTAATTTGCTCGGTGATAATCCATTGATCGGTCCGAACGATGATGAGCTTGGTCCACGATTCCCCGATATGTCTGAGCCGTACAGCAAGGAATTGATTGCGCTTGCAGAGAAGATCGCGCTCGAATCGAAAATCAAGCTTCAAAAAGGCGTTTTTGTCGCTGTGCCGGGGCCGAATCTTGAAACGCGATCGGAATACCGTTTCCTTCGCGGCATCGGCGCCGACGTCGTAGGAATGTCGACTGTGCCCGAGTGTGTCGTCGCAGTCCATATGTCGATGCGGGTACTGGGATTTTCAATTATTACAGACGAGTGCTTCCCCGATGCCCTCAAGCCGGCGAAGCTGGAAGAGATTGTGGCGACAGCAATGGCGGCAGAGCCGAAGCTGACCACTATTATGAAAGAAGTTGTCCGACAACTATGAATCATGAATTAAGAATTAGGAAGTATGAATTAAGAAATGGAATTGGTAATTCAGGAGTGGCGGAATCTGAATTATCAATTCATAATTCCTAATTATCCCTTGCTTTCTATGTTCAAAGAACTTACCGAAAAAATAAATTACTCCGAAGTCGAAAAAGAAATTCTCGCCTTTTGGGAAACGAACAAGATTTTCGAGCAGAGCATTTCTTCCCGGGATGGGAAACCGCTGTACACTTTCTACGAGGGTCCGCCCACGGCGAATGGCCGCCCCGGGATCCATCATGTGATGGCGCGGGCGCTTAAAGACGCGGTGTGCCGTTACAAGACTATGTCGGGCTACCAGGTATACCGTAAGGCAGGATGGGACACGCACGGCCTCCCCGTCGAGATCGAAGTAGAAAAAATGCTTGGCATGAAGCACAAGGATGACATCCTTGCCTACGGCGTCGAGAAGTTTAATGAGGAATGTAAAAAGTCCGTCTGGAAGTATAAGGCTGATTGGGAGACGATGACGCGTGAGATGGGATACTGGGTCGATCTCTCGGATCCCTATGTCACCTTTACGAATGACTACATGGAATCGGTCTGGTGGGCGCTGAAGAAATATTTCGACGCCGGAATGATTTACAAAGGTTACAAGATTCAACCGTACTGTCCGCGATGCGAAACACCCCTTTCGTCACACGAGGTGGCCCTCGGCTACAAGGATGTGAAAGACCCGAGCGTCTACGTCAAAATGAAAGTGAAAGGAGAGGCGAACACATCGTTCCTCGTCTGGACAACAACTCCCTGGACGTTGATTTCAAACGTCGCTCTCGCCGTGAATCCTGAAATCGAATACGCGAAAGTGGAATTGATGCACGGTGAAGATAACGCCCTCGTATCGGCAGGAGATTTTTTGATCCTTGCAAAAGCCCGTTTCGGAATCCTTAAAGACAAATACAGGATTGTCGATGAATTCCCTGGTGCAAAGCTAGAAGGGAGAGAGTATGAACGTCTCTTCAACTATCATCAGACAAAAGAAAAGGGCTGGTACGTTGTCGCCGCCAATTTTGTAACCACCGAAGATGGCTCGGGCATCGTGCACATGGCTCCGGCATATGGCGAAGATGATTACCAGACCGGACGCAAGTACGGCCTGCCAACGATTCATCCGGTAAATAAGTCGGGCGAGTTCGACGACACTGTGACAGACTACAAAGGGAAGTTTGTGAAAGACGCCGATGCCGAGATCATTCAGGATCTCAAGTCGCGTAACATTTTGTATAAGAAGGAAGCGTACCTTCACAGTTATCCGCATTGCTGGCGATGCTCGTCGCCGTTATTGTATTATGCGCGCGAATCGTGGTACATCAGTACCACACAATATGCGGGGCGCATGATCGAGTTGAACAAACAGATCAACTGGATTCCTGCGGAAACCGGCACAGGACGGTTTGGGAACTGGCTGGAAGAGAATAAGGATTGGGCATTGTCAAGGGACCGTTACTGGGGAACGCCGCTGCCGATTTGGGTTTGTGAGAACTGCGGACATCAGAAATGCGTGGGGAGCGTTGAAGAGTTGAAACAAGGGAAGAATTTTCCCACGCCGATCGATTTGCACAAACCGTCCGTCGACCCGGTGACCTTCACGTGTGAGAAATGCAATGGCACGATGAAGAGAACGCCCGAACTCATCGATGTCTGGTTCGATTCCGGCTCCATGCCATTCGCGCAATGGCATTATCCGTTTGAGAACAAAGAAATATTCGCCAAGGCTTATCCCGCAGATTTCATTTCCGAGGGCATAGACCAGACACGAGGCTGGTTTTACACTCTTCATTCCATCGGCACGTTTCTCTTCGACAAACCTGCGTTCAAAAACTGCCTTGTCAACGAGTTGATACTCGACAAGCAGGGGAAAAAGATGTCCAAAACGGTAAAGAACACTGTCGACCCGTTTGAGTTGATCGACAAATATGGCGCCGACGCGACGCGCTGGTATCTTATTGCGAATAGTCCCGTATGGCGGCCGACGTTGTTCGATGAAGAGGGCATCGCGGAGGTGCAGCGAAAGTTCTTCAGCACGCTCGTAAATACCTATTCCTTCTTCGCGCTGTATTCAAACATCGATAAGTTCATCTACTCGGAAGCACGCATTCCCATTGCGGAGCGCTCGGAAATTGACCGATGGATCATTTCGTCGCTCAATACGCTCATTCAGTCGTATACGCAATACATGGATGAATACGATATCACAAGAGCGGCGCGCGCAGTGAGCGAGTTCACAATTGATCAACTTTCTAATTGGTATGTTAGGCGGAACCGGCGGCGTTTCTGGAAGAGCGAAAAGGGAAAAGATAAGTCGGCTGCCTATCAAACACTCTATGAATGCTTGATTACGATTTCGAAATTGATGGCGCCGATTGCGCCCTTCCTTGCCGATGAACTGTACCGGGTTTTGAATTCGATAACGAAGCGCGAGCAGTTTCCGTCTGTTCACCTTTCGATGCTTCCTGCTCTCGAAGCGAATTCGATCGATAAAGAGCTTGAAGAGAGAATGGCACGTGCAACCCGGATCGTGGGGCTTGTGCGGGCGATGAGGATGAAGTCGAACTTGAAAGTGCGCCAGCCGCTCAGGAAAATCATCATTCCGATTTCGAATGAAGCGCAGAAGCAGTCCATCCTCAAGATGGGAGACGTGATCCTCGACGAAATCAATGTGAAAACGATTGAGTTTGTCCACGACGAATCCGACCTTGTTATCAAAAAGGCGAAACCGAATTTCAGATCCTTGGGACGAAAATATGGAAAGCAAGTCCAGGTCGTCGCGGCGAAGGTCCGTGAAATGAGCTCGGCGGAGATAACGACGCTTCAGAGGACGGGTGCACTTACACTACCGGTGAACGGAGACGCTTTTTCCATCACGAAAGAAGATGTCGAAGTACTCCACGAAGATTTGCATGGCTGGCTTGTGGAGACCGACGGCAGTATTACCGTTGCCCTCGATACGGAGATTACACCCGAGCTGCGCAACGAGGGATTTGCGCGTGAATTTGTCAACCGAATTCAGAATATGCGAAAGGACGCCGGATTTCAGGTGACCGACAGAATCAAAATCTACTATTCCGGAACCGACGTACTGACGACGGCATTGGAGTTGATGAGGGCATACATTGCGAGCGAAACGTTGGCTGTTGAAATACTTTCCACGCTGCACGCGGGAGAATTTTCATCGTCAGAAAATATCAACAGCGAAGCGTGCGACATCAGCGTTGAACGAGTCCGATAGACAGCGGTACAATTTTTAAATTACCTTTTATTCATTACGGAGTACCATTCATGGCAAAAGCAGTTGCTGCGAAAAAGAAGGCAGGAGAAAAAAAAGGAGTGCGCACTATGATCTCAAAAGCAAAGCGTAAGAAGGTCGCTCCCAAAGCTGCGGACAAAATAATGGCGAAAGTTGCCGTCGAGAAACGCATCGTGAAAGTGAAAGGGTATGGGGTAAGGGATTTGGGACACTTCAAAGAAATTATCCTGGGGAAAAGGAAGGAAATACTTGAAGAACTGCAGATCCTGAAAGAGAGCATGATGGACGTTACGACGGGAGAGTATGCGAACGAAAACTCGACGTACTCCATGCACATGGAACAGGGAACCGACGCGATGGAACGTGAAAAGACATTTTTGTTCGCATCGCGGGAAGGGAAGTTTTTGAACTACCTCGAAGATGCCTTAAAGCGCATTGAAAAGGGGACGTACGGCTTTTGTACCGACTGCGGAAAGCTCATCGAAAAAGAACGGCTCGAAGCGGTCCCTCACGCGCAACTTTGTATCCGTTGCAAAATAAAAAAGGGTAGATAACACACTTATTAAGGACACTATAAAACAGGTGCATTGTTTGTGAGAGTACTATTCGTAACACTGTTCATCATCGTGGGGGACCAGATCACGAAGTTATTCATTAAGGGATTTTCAATGCCGGTGCTTGGTATCCAGGTTAAAGGGATGGCGCTCGGTACTACCGTCCCTGTATTCGGGGACTTTGCGCGCCTTACGTATATCGAGAACCCCGGCATGGCTTTCGGCATCGACGTCGGCGGGAAATTGTTCTTCTCGATCTTTTCCGTCGTTGCGAGTATCGGCATCTTGTTCTACCTCTACAACATGAGGAATGAACGGCTTCTTTTCCGATTCTCTCTTGCAATGATCCTTGGCGGCGCAGTCGGCAATCTTATCGACCGGGTATTCTACGGCGTGCTGTTCAACGATGGGGGATTGTTTTATGGCAAGGTCGTAGATTTCATCGACGTAGATTTCTTTAATATGAACATCTTCGGGTATCATCTTTCGCGTTGGCCGATCTTCAATATTGCCGACTCGTCGGTAACGATCGGCGTTCTGATCTTGTTGATTTTTCATCGCAGCTTCGTGAGTGAAGAAGAACATAGCGAAAATCCTTCCTTGGAATCCGCAGCGCCGTCGTCTCAATCGCCGCCGGAAATCGGCTCGTAACGGAAACAGGACCATTGCCTCTAACAGGCTGTTAAAAAGAAAACCGCTAAGGCGCGAAGGACGCCAAGATGAAAGTAGTGTTTCTGTTTCTTTCCCATTTCAAAAATTTTTCTTTGCGTTCTTGGCGTCTTGTCCCAAAGGGATCCCTTCGGGAGCGGTTCATTTATCATTCAATGAGGGTTTTTCAATACCCTGCTAAGACAAGCTGAACGCTTGTTCTACACTGCCCATTGAAAACGAACGTCATACAAGCTGGCAACTTCTTGTATCGTGAGCGACTGAAACGGCATACATGAAACGACAGTTCGATATTGTCATACCCCCCGGAAAGAAAAAAGAGCGTATTGACGTGTATCTGACTTCTCACGTTGAGAATGCAACGCGGTCAAAAGTGCAGCATGCAATTCGCAATGGAGAAGTTCTCGTTAATGGAAAGCTAGTCAAGGTCAGCTATACCGTGGCGCCCGGCGATGTCGTGCACATCGAACTTTCCCAGCCCGAACCTCCCGAAGTTCTTCCTGAAAAAATCCCACTCGACATCGTGTATGAAGACGACTTTCTTCTTGTCGTGAATAAGCCTGCAGGCATGGTAACGCATCCCGCATACAAGAATTACTCGGGCACGCTCGTCAACGCGTTGTTATACCACTCACAATCTCTCTCACAACCGCACCCTCTACGACCAGGAATTGTGCATCGGTTGGACAAAGATACGTCGGGCTTGCTGGTTGTAGCGAAAGATGAAACAACACATCAGAAGTTGTCGAGGCAATTCGCGAACAAAACAACGGAACGGGAATATTGGGCTATCGTGTGGGGTACCTTCAAGGAGCCACACGGAGTTATTGAAGCATCGCTCGGACGAAGCAAAAGCGACAGAAAAAAAGTTGCCGTTGTCAAGGAAGGAAAATTCGCGGCCACAGAGTACGAGGTGATGAAGCGGTTCGACTACCTGTCGCTTGTCAGGCTTCACTTGCGTACAGGGCGCACACACCAGATTCGTGTCCATCTCTCACACATTCATCATCCTGTGTTCGGTGATGAGATGTACGGAGGAAGAGAAATAATGGCGGGCGGAATTGAAGGGAAGAAGAAGGCTGAAGTGGCAAATCTGCTGGAGAAGATGCACCGCCAGGCGCTTCACGCAAAGCAGTTGGGGTTTGTCCATCCTGTTACTAAGGAGTTGATGCGGTTCGATTCCGAGTTGCCGGCTGATATGAAAGAAGTGCTGCAGTTTTTGGAGAAGTAGATGCCCGCACCCTGTCCCGACGTTGTCGGGACTTCCCTCTCCCAGAGGGAGAGGGATTAAGGGTGAGGGGGGTTAAGCGATTCTTCACAAATCAGGGGAACAACAATGGGGAAACGATTCATTACTTCGTCTCAACCTTCCATCGCAAAAGCACGCGCGCTCCGTCGGAGGATGACAATCGCCGAAAAAAGACTTTGGTCGTTGGTAAGGAACAACCGTCTTGGCGTAAAGTTTCGGAGACAAGTTCCTTTCGGCCCGTATATCGTTGACTTTTTCTGTTTCTCCGCAAAATTGGTCGTAGAGTTAGATGGGGGTCAACATTACAGGGAGGAAGGCAAGGAATATGATTTGCGCCGAGATGAATATCTGGTTGCGCGTGGTTTAACGGTGCTTCGTTTTTCAAACGAGGAATTCTTGACAAATCAGGACGCCGTCCGCCAAGTGATTCAGGAGCGAGTACGGAATAGTGAGGGTTGACTCTGGCCCTCACCCTCGGTCCCTCTCCCAAAGGGAGAGGGAAGGCCCGACGAAGTCGGGACAGGGTGAGGGGGTTATTTCTGTGATTTCTCTTCTAACTTCATCTTCTCAATGGTCGGAAGGTAGTTAAGCACGAATGCCTCTTCGAGCCTGATAAAATCCACCGCAGGTATGACTTCGACGCGTTTGAAGAGATTTCCGGGCATTTCTGTCACTGTGCCGACAACGCCGATTTTGATGTTCGGCGGAAAAGCATTGCTGTACTGAGAGGTGACAATTGCGTCTCCGGAACGCACCTCCAACGATTTGGCGACGTTTTTCAAGAGCAGTACCCGGCCATCCCACGCGATAATGCCGTCTACCCTGCTTCGTTGCACTTTAGCGCTGGCCCGAAAATCAATATTCAGCATCATTTGCCCTACGGAATACCCCCCGCTCACGGCGATCACTCTTCCCACGAGACCTTCACCAGTGATGATCGGCATACCGACGCCGACGCCGTCGTTTTCCCCGACATTAAGGGTCACAGTGTTGCGAAGAAGGTTGAGATTTTTTGCGATGATCTTTCCAGCGACAAGCTGTGTATGCGAGGATTCTTTCAACGCGATCATGGAACGGAGCCGCATGTTTTCCAAGCGTGCTTCGCGCAGTTGATTCACCTCGTCGGCAAGATTGACGTTCATTCGACGGAGCAGCTCATTCTCACGCTGAACAATAAATACATTCGGGAATATCGAAATCGTGTTTTGAAATGCGCCGAACATCCCGACGGCAAGTGAACGTATGCGTCGCACTTGCTCGTTATCATTTTGCGTTAGAAGCACGATTGAAATGATCACGAGGAGAGAAAAAATGATGTACTCTTTAAAGAGGAGGTAGAACTGGTAGAGACGTTGCATGATCAATGATCAATTAGCAATGATCAATGATCATTGATTAACGATCAATGATAAACGACAGATGATCGACCCCTCAGTTGCTTGGGCATTGCTCATTAGTCATTGCTCATTAATCATTACTCATTGATCATTCCTCATTGAAAGATTGTTAATACCGTCTGCTTTTGATAAGAACTTTGGAGTATTGATTTAAGTTCTCCAGCACTTTGCCGGTTCCCCGGACAACCGCGGTGAGAGGATCTTCGGCGACATGAACAGGCAAATTTGTTTCGAGACGAAGGCGCTCGTCTAATCCTTTGAGAAGCGCGCCGCCGCCGGAGAGCATGATGCCGCGGTCGAGAATATCGGACGAGAGCTCCGGAGGGGTTCGCTCAAGCGTCAATTTCACGGCGTCGACGATTTGCTGGATGCACTCGTTGAGCGCCCCCCGGATCTCCACGGAGCTTGCTTCCGTCGTCTTCGGGATTCCATTGACAAGGTCGCGCCCTTTCACTTGGATCGTGACTTCTTCTTTCATCGGCATCACCGAGCCGACTTCGCACTTGATCGCTTCCGCCGTTCGTTCGCCGATTAGAATGTTGTGGTTTTTTTTAAAGAATTGGATGATTGCGGAATTCATTTCGTCGCCGGCGATGCGGATTGATTCCTCGTTGACAATTCCCGATAACGCGATTACGGCGATCTCCGTGGTGCCACCGCCGATATCAACGACCATATTACCGACCGGGTTATCGACGTCCAGGCCGATACCGATCGCCGCCGCCATCGGTTCGGCGATAAGGTGGACTTCTTTGGCGCCGGCATGTTCGGCCGAGTCGCGCACAGCACGTTTCTCCACTTCTGTGACTCCGCTCGGTACGCAGATGACGATTCTACGGCTGGGGAGCCAGTTGGCGTGAATCTTCTTGATGAATTCTCTCAACATTCCTTCTGCGATTTCAAAATCGGCGATGACGCCGTCCTTCATCGGCCGGATGGTGCGGATGTCGCGGTGCGTGCGGCCGAGCATTTCTCTCGCTTCGTTTCCAATGGCGACGATTTTTTTTGTGTTGCGGTCGAAGGCCACGATGGAAGGTTCGTTCAACACGATACCCTTACCCTTCATGTGGATAAGCGTGTTTGCGGTGCCAAGGTCAATTGCCAGGTCTGCGGAGAAGAGCGAAAAAAGTCCCATTGGTTCCGGTGTTTAAAGGGTTAGAGAATGCTACTTGAAAATACAAAAAACTAAATTCTAAATCCTAAGTAAATGCAAAATCCGATGATCTATATCACGAGGATTTCAATACGTGGTGAGCGTCAATCGCTCAGTGTTTGAAGTGCCGAATGCCGGTAAAAGCCATCGCGATGTTATTGTCGTTCGCCGCCTTTATCACTTCATTATCACGCACTGAGCCTCCCGGTTGGATGACCGCTGTTGCGCCTGCTTTCACGGCTTCGAGTAAGCCGTCGGCGAACGGGAAGAAGGCATCGGAGGCAACGACCGTGTGGGCGAGAGATAGCCCGGCCTCCTGTGCTTTTCTGACCGCAAGTTTCGATGAATCGATACGCGACATTTGTCCCGCGCCGATGCCGATGGTGCAATCTTTCTCAGCATAGACGATGGCATTCGATTTCACATGTTTCGCCACTTTCCACGCGAACAGCATAGCTTCCATTTCGTCCTCGGTCGGTCTCCGCTCGGTCACCACTTTCAATTCTTCGGCGGAAACACGCACATTGTCGGGCGCCTGGAGGAGAAGCCCGCAGGTTACTTTTCGAATGTCAACCTCGATCACCGACCGAACATCGCCCGTTTGTTGAATCAACCGCCGCTCCTTCTTCTTCATCAGATATTCCAGCACGTCGGGCGGAAAAGATGGAGAGATGATGATCTCGGTAAATATTTGGTTGATCTGATCTGCCGTCTTCATGTCGAGCGGACGATTGACCGCTATGATTCCGCCGAACGCGGACTTCGGGTCCGTGGTGGCCGCTTTTCGGTATGCTTCCGCAAGCGTCGGACCTTTTCCGACGCCGCAAGGATTTGTGTGTTTGATGATCACTGCAGTCGGCTCGGCAAATTCAGCCAGAAGATTTGCCGCTGCAGTGATGTCGATAATATTGTTGTACGAAAGATCTTTGCCGTGAAGTTTTTTGAAGCAATGCTCAAATTTTCCGTAGAGCGCCGCCGGCTGGTGCGGGTTTTCACCGTAGCGGAGGTCGGCGATCTTTTTTAACGAGACTGTAAATGTCTCAGGAAAACGGATCTGTTCCCCGCCGCTGCGCTGCAAGTACTCCGCGATAATGGCGTCGTAGTGGGCAGTGTGTTGGAAGACTTCCTTCGCGAGCATGAAACATGTCTCCTCGCTGATGGATCCGTTGCGTTCTCTCAATTCGGCAATGATGCTCGAATATTTTTTTGGATTCGCGACAACACACGAAAAGCGGTAGTTCTTCGCGGCCGAGCGGAGCATTGCCGGTCCGCCGATATCGATCTGTTCAATCGATTCTTCAAGAGAAACGCCGTTCTTCTCAATTGCTTCCTCGAACGGGTACAAGTTTACGACCACAAGGTCGATCGGCTGTATGCGGTGTTCGTCGAGCTGTTTGCGGTGTAGTGGATTGTCAAGCACTGCCAATAATCCGGCGTGGACCGCGGGATGCAGCGTTTTCACTCTGCCATCCAAAATCTCCGGGAACCCGGTAATGTCGGAGACCTGCCGCACCGGAATATTTGAAGCAGTCAGGAGCGCGTGAGTTCCTCCTGTCGAAATTATTTCCACACCGAAACGCTGCAACTCGGCTGCGAGCTCTACGATTCCGTCTTTATTCGAAACACTCAGGAGTGCCCGGCGGATTTTTAGCAATGAAAACCTCTGTGGTAATGCTCAGTTGTCTGTTGATACGCTGCCGTTGCCGATCGCGATTGTGTTGTCCGCGAACATCTCGACCGCCTTGGGAAGAATCTTATGCTCGATGCGTAGTACCTTTTCTGCGAGGGTGTCCGGAGTATCATTACTGTCGACGGGAATTGATTCTTGAAGAATAATTGGGCCATGATCGAATTCTTCGTCCACGATATGGACCGTTGCGCCCGAGCGAGCGGCTCTCTGTGCAATCACCGCTTCGTGAACGAAATGTCCGTACATCCCTTGGCCGCCGAATGAAGGGAGCAAAGCAGGATGGACGTTGATAATTCTGTTCCGATAACGTCTGATGATAGCCGGGTCGATTTTTTTCATATACCCGGCGAGCACGATTAAGTCGACACCGTGCGATTCCAGGGTGGAAAGAACCGCTTCGGTGAAAGCATCCTGCAACGGAAATTGCATCAGGCTGAGATGAAGAGCTGGGATGTGCAGCGATCGAGCATGTGCTAACGCACCGGCATTCGAATTGTTGCTTATGACGACAACAATTCTTGCGTCGATATTTTCCTTTAATATCGCCTCGGCCAGCGCTCGAAAATTCGAGCCGCGCCCCGAGGCGAAGACCGCAATTTTTAACAAGGGAACTGTCCGGATGTACAGTTTTGCATTGAGAATGTAGTCATAAATGACTGATTTGTCAATAACTTCGCGACGAATCTGACATAGTCGCAAAAATTCCTGTCGCAAAAATTCTTGACATCAATGGAAAATAGTGCTATGCTTCACCAACCTCTAAGGGCGGGAATCGTGGGAATTCACTGATGCAATTTAAGGCAACTAAACAAAGAACCAGTGATGTTCTTTTTTACTGTGTTCAGATTTTTCTAAACGCCACAGAATAAGCATGAATAGAGCTATAATTTGTTTTTTCATGACATTGACATTTTTGTTTCGGTTGTCTGCTCAAGACACAACAAAGTATTTTCCCTTTCAAATAGGAAACAAGTGGATATATAAAATTACAGACGGATTGTGGAGTCCGGGATACGATATAGTTCGCTTAGGAGATACACTTACAGCTATGAACAGAAAATGTTGGAAAATGACATCTATTAGAATTGATGCTTCGGCGAGCAAAATCGATACGGTTCGATTAGACATAAACGACAATCTATTGTGGCTGCATGAAGCAACTGAAGACACACTTTATAGATTCAGCACCTTTCCAGGTGACAGTTGGACCTATTTCATTCAATTAACCGATTCAACGCCGATAAGAAGGAAAGTGACTTTCTTAGGTGTTCGCGATAGCTACGCTGTATCTGAAGGACCCATGAAAGGCACGACGTTTTACAATATCAAGATATTCTCCAGCGATGTACCAGGTCATCATGATTTCTATGAGACCAGTTACTTTGCACCAAATTTCGGATTGATCTACCGTTTTTGGTTTGGAATGTACCAAATCATAACAGGCGGAATGATTAATGGGAAAATTTACGGTGATACGACTCTAACATCACTAATTGAGGTTAAACAAATAACATCAAGTTCATTTTTATTACTCCAAAATTATCCCAATCCATTTAATCCCTCAACCCATATTATATTTTCTTTGCCAAAGGAGGGAAGAGTCAAGATAAAAGTCTTTGACATCTTAGGAAGGGAGATAATAGAACTTTCAGACAAAATGTTTGTTGTTGGAGAACATGAAGTTAATTGGGATGCAAGAGACAACAAAGGTTACGATGTACCTAGCGGGGTATATTTTTCAAGATTAGAGTTCTATCCTTATGAAAAACTCGCTCCCCTAGTAGAAAATATGAAAATGATATTGATCCGATAACAAATTTTTCAACTAGTTCTCAGCTACACGACGGTGGGTTCAAGAAATTCCAGCGAGCCGATGTTTGCATCCATTCTAGCGCGAATGCCGACGGGCATAGTAAGCTTTCTCGCCACGTGGCCGTACACCAATCCTTTAAGAACTGGTTTCTTGAGAAGGGAGAGATAATCGTCCAGAACTTCTTCCACTGTGAGATAGGGTTTGGATGTATCCGAAGGTTTTACATCTGTCAGTTCGCCGATGAGGATCCCTTTTGTATCTTTGAAAATTCCCGCCAGTTTCAATTGGTTCATCATCCGGTCGAAGCGGTAACACTCTTCTTCAATTTCTTCGAGGTACAGAATTGAATTCTTGAATGATGGAAGGTACGGTGATCCGGCAATCGAAGTAATTAGCGATAAATTCCCGCCGAGCAAGATTCCGGATGCTATTCCCTTATGTATTGTCTCCAGCGGCCGTCCGTCGGGATTGTTCATTACCCCTAACTTCTTCGTTGATGTGACTAATTTCCAAAAATTCTCCTCGGTGAACGGATCCATTCCATTAGACATCTCCACCCCCACCATCGGTCCGGAAAAGGAGACCAATCCCGCTTTTGTAAACATGGCAAGTTGCAGCGCGGTGAGATCGCTGTAGCCGACGAAGACTTTCGGATTGCGCCTGACGAGGCCGTAATCGATGAGCGGCAGCAATCGTGGCGCTCCGTAACCGCCCCGCACAGCCATGATCGCCGTAACACGTTTGTCGCCAAACATTTCATTAATGTCGTCGGCGCGTTGTTGGTCGGTGCCGGCGAGATAACCACGAAGCGCCCGAACATTCTTTCCCAACTTCACACGGTACCCGAGACGTTCAAGGTACTCCGCCCCTTTGTCGATTTTTTCCTGTGATGCCGGGGCGCTCGCCGGCGCAATCACGCCGACCACATCGCCTTGGCTGATAGCTTTTGGTTTGAGTGGTTTCATAATGAGCCTTACGGACGCTGTTCGTTTGAGATCAGGCTGTTGAAAAAGAAAACCGCAAAGGCGCGAAGGACGCCAAGATGAAAGTAAAGCTTCTGTTTCTCATTTCAATAATTTTTCGTAACTCCTAAGTAACTCATGTCGTCGAAAGTGCTGGAACTTCAATGGGCATGAGTGTGAAACCTAATTCAGTAGCTTTGGAACGTAATCTTCGGAG
>JAGVPT010000001.1 GCA_020052095.1 Bacteroidota bacterium
ATTGATTCCACGACGATTGAGACCCATATCACCTATCCGACCGACATTGGATTGTTACACCAAGTAGTCAAAACCTTAACACGTCATGCCAAAGATGCCGGTGCGAAAATCAATAACCATGTCCGTGCAACAAAGAAAGCCTTGGCAGAGTTGGGAGCATCTCTGAAATCTCAACCAAAGGCTGATGCGCCTCTGGCGCAAAAGAGCAAACAACAGAAATCTCAGCTGAAAGAAACACTCCGACGCACAACGGAGCTTGTCTCTGAGACTGTCAAAGAGTGTAAAGCAGTGATCAATCGCGCTTCGGCTGATACTCTCAACGAGTCGAGTCTTCGACCGGCACACAAGAACTTTGAACGCGATCTTCGTATTGCCGAAAAAATCCTTGCACAAACAGAACAGAAATTGAATGGTGTTGCCTCCATTCCTGAACGCATTGTCTCTCTTCATGACCCCGAGGCTCGTCCGATCCGTAAAGGAAAGCTCAAGAAACCGAATGAGTTTGGACGGACGCTTCAACTTGTGCAGGACTCCTCTGGTGTTATTCTTGATTACGAACTTCAGCATGGGAATCCAAGTGATAAGACGCAATTACTTCCCTTGGTCAGGAAATTCAAGAAACAGTTCCGTCGAGTACCTTCAGAACTTGCCACGGATAAAGGATACTATTCACAAGAGAACATCCGGAGTCTGCGATCTTTGAAGGTCAAGCATATAGCAATACCCAAGATCGGGCGGCTATTCCAAAAGGAGAAAAGAAAGCAGCACTCCAAATGGTTCAAGACTCTCCAACGCTTCCGATGCGGGATTGAAGCAGGAATCAGTATGCTCAAGAGGTGCTTTTCGCTCGGCGATGTACACGTTAGGGGCACCAAAGCAACTGCTGTATGCGTCAATTGGGCGATCTTCAGTTACAATCTATGGCAAATGACATGATCAACTTCTCAAAAGTCGATCTTGTTTCACTTTTCAAAGAACGATTGTAAATATTTCTTCAAAAAATCGAATTACACAAACATTGAACTATTGACAAGGTACTTTTTCAGCGAGAACTAAGTAGCTTGCTCGCGCGAGTGGTGATGCGTTTAGATGTCATCTACTGATTTCTGTTTTGTCTTTTGGTGAACTCACATCGCGCGGTCGTCAGATCCGCCGTTTTCTGGTGGACGAAAAAGCACGCCGTATTTTCCGTCAGCTTGAGCGAGTGGTTAGCCCGCAGCGATACGTTTTTTTGAAGTCGCAAACTCTTGCCTGACCTTTTCCGCCAATAAAATTTTAAGCATAGATTGATAAGGAACGTCCTTCTTGTTTGCTAAAACCTTAATTCCTTCAATCAGCGATTCCGGTAAGCGTATTGAGATTGTACGACTGGTCGGTTTCAAGTTAGGAAAAACTGAAAGTTGTAGCTTCTTAGGATCAATATAATCCAGTGGACTATGTTTAGCCCAAAACTTTCTCTCCTCGTCTTCCGACTTAAATTTTGGAATCTTTTTCATGATACATCTTCCTTTCTCTTTTGTTCATATCTCTGGCTGAAATAACTCTAATTTTTTTCTGTCTGATCGTAAAGACAATAGTGAGCAAACGATTTGCGTGGCTATGGCCAAAAGCAAAAAATCGCTCTTCGTGTTCCGAGTGTTTTATATCTGGGGACAAATAAAGAGGGAAATTAAAGAATACTTCTTCACATTCCCACCACTCGACGCTATGCGACTTCTTGCTTTTTTCTTCATTGCCTTTATCCCAAACAAACTGGATGATTTCTAGTAGTATTTGCATTGCTTTCCCGTTTTGTATATAGATAATATATACGTTTTGAATTTAAATGCAATACTCCGTCAGCTTGAGCGAGTGGTTAGGCAGCGGCAGAGCTGACGTTTTAGTTGAAGTAGCCAATTGAAATGCCAAGAGAAAAAGTGGGGAACCGGCGTGTTATCCCCAGCCGCAGCATTATTGCGGCTACTGGTGCAATTATGAGTCGGTCAACTTCCAGCCCGCCCTTGAACATGTCAAGGGGTTGATCGATGGTATTATTCAAGTACTTTAGATGACTAAAGCCCGCGAATACGTTTGCGCGAGTTCGTTCGGTCTTCATCGTCACCATTAATAAAACGTCAACGACTTGTGCGTAAGCATGGATGCCACTAGACTCACCACCTCCGCCACCGCTCCATTTAGATATGGCGAACCTTCCACCGAGTTCCATTTTCTTTCGGGCGTCTATCTTCAAAAGCGAAGCATCTAATGTTGCAGAATATCCATAGAAAAAAGGCATAAGCGCCGCTTCTGTTGTGACTCTCTGGAGGCTGGGGTAGAGTGAGATAACAGTACGCACAGCAGATGAATCCTCATCGTTTGCAGTGAGGATCGTTGGAAAAAGAAGTATGACGAAAAGTAGACGCATTGTTTGTTGATCCTTTGTTTCCGCTGCCTAACGGACCGGAGCTAAGCTGCGGCAACGTGCAGCCGGATCATCGTAGCTCATCGCGCGTGTGGTGAAGCGTTGGGTTCTCATCTACTGCGTGTTGATTTGTCTTTTGGTGAACTCATGTCGCGCGGTCGTCAGATCCGCCGTTTTCTGGTGGACGAAAAAGCACGCCGTAATTTCCGTCAGCTTGAGCGACCGGTTAGAACACACGCGGTGGAATGTTCTAAAAGATATTTTGATAGAACAAACGTCGTGTGGCTTCTGTTAGGTCCTACAGTTCTCGAAATTGGATTTGACAATGTCTATAATATGTAATATCTTTATTCATGACAATTATTTGGGATAATCATAAGGCAGAGAAGCTTTTGCGGGAGCGTAATATATCTATCGAAGCAATCGCAGACTTGCTCATGAGAAACGAAATCCTTGAGATTCTTGAAAACCCAAGACACCCCGACCAGATGATGTTTATTGTTTCTTACAAGAAGTATACTCACGCAGTGCCATTTATCATCGATGCGGAAGGCAGGATTGTATTGAAAACAGTTTATCCCAGCAGAAAACATCATAAACATTTTGGAGGTAAGAGCCATGAAGGTTAAGCTTGACAAGTATGAACTGAGTCTTGAAAAACAAGCCGATTCTTTTCGGCCTGTTTCGAAGAGGAAGCGTCTTCAGATAGAAAAAATTCTCGAAAGCGCCCGTAAGACAAAGAATATAAACATCCGGATTTCAGAATCTGACCTTGCGAGGCTCAAACAGCGATCGTTAGAAGAAGGACTCCCATATCAAACACTGATTTCGAGTGTATTGCATCGATTTGTCATGGACAAATTAGTGGATGAAAGCGCAATCCGCAAGTATACACTTCTGACGCAATCGAGATAGCGCCTCTGCAATTGCCTTGTTTGATCCTCTTCTTGAATCTAATCAGTTAATAGAAACTGTAGTGCATAACTACTGTAACTACGCCGTGAGTAATTCGTGTGTTCTAACGGACCGGAGCTAAGCTGCGGCAACGTGCCGTTGGAATATCGTAGCTCATCGCGCGTGTGGTGATGCGTTAGTTGTCATCTACTGCGTTTCGTTTTGTCTTAGGGTGAACTCAACTCGGCGGTCGTCAGATCCGCCGTTTTCTGGTGGACGAAAAAGCACGCCGTATTTTCCGTCAGCTTGAGCGACTGGATATTACCAAAAAGGAAAGGAGCCTCC
>JAGVPT010000143.1 GCA_020052095.1 Bacteroidota bacterium
CCAGTATTTGCCACAAAGTCACCCCGCCTGCCAAAGCGAAGCCTGCTTGCCGAAAAAGCTGTTCAGCAGGCAAGCGGCGGGCAGGCAAGACACGAAGAACAATGTTTTGATTTTGTTACCTTTTGTGGAACTTTGTGACTTTGTGTCTTCGTGGCACCGCTTTTCGACCGGACTTCTAGATACTTTCTAAAAATATGGCCGCACCCGGTACTTAACCCCCAGCACATCTTCTGTGAACTTCTTTGTCTTTTCGAGATCAACTTCGTTCATCCCCACAACGCTCATCACCACTTCGGGCACGTGCTTCTTCGCTTCGCGCGCAAAGTCAACCATCGCGGCGTGGAATTTCTCTCCGTCGATGCGCATTAATTCACCGTATTGCTGCGGGTCGACCGAATTGAGGCTTATCGATACCGAGTCAACGATCCCATGAAGCTCTGGCGCAATGTTGCGTTTGTTGATAAGGCTTCCGTGCCCATCAGTGTTGAGGCGGACTTTACCGCCGTTCGCCTTCACCCATGCGCCGATTTCCTTCACCGCATCGAAACGGATTGTCGGCTCGCCGTACCCGCAGAAAACAATTTCGTCATAGAGCTTCGGATCATTGATTTCTTCTATCACTTCGTCCACAGTCGGCTCTCGGGTGATCTTCAGATTATGTCCCTTCACGACAGCCTCCCCTTTCCGGTCGCAGAATACGCAATCGGCATTGCAACGGATCGTCAGATTAATATAGAGGGACCGTCCCAACGCGTATGTAAAAACCGGAGCCCCGAGCGTGTCGATGGTAAACAACCGCTGCGCATTGTAGGTCGTTGTCCGGGCGACGTCTTCCAACGTCGCTCCGCAAATTTCGGCAATCCTCTTTCCAATTTCGGGGATATGAACCGGCTCGTTTCTTTTCCCGCGATGCGGCGCAGGAGTAAGATACGGTGAATCCGTTTCCAGCATAACGTGATCGTAGCCGATTGATTTCAATGTCTCTGCGGCCGGAGAATTCTTAAAAGTCACGATCCCCGGATAGGAGACCAAGAAACCTAGTTTGAACAATCGCCATGCCGTTTGGGTATCTCCCGAGTAACAGTGAAATACTCCCTTCGGCGCAAGAAACCGGCTGCTCGATGTCGCCTGCTGGCTCCTCCAATATTCATTTTGTGCGATCAATTCCTCGACAACTCCGACCGCGTCGTCCATGGAGTCTCGCGTATGAACAACAATCGGCAGATTGCGGCGAATCGCAATTTCAATTTGTGCTCCGTACATCTTTTGTTGCTTATCTTTCGGCGTCGTATCATAATAATAATCGAGACCGATTTCACCGATTGCAACGACCTTTTTGTGCTCGCTCAGTTTTTCGATTTCCTTCAGCGAAGCTTCATCGGCATCTGCCATATCGAGCGGATGAAAACCGACGCACGCGTAGACCGATTGGTAGCGTTCCGCGAGCGCGATCGCTTGTCTACTCGTTTCAACGTTTGTTCCGGGAACGACAAAGTATTTGACTCCTGCGTCAAGTGCTCTCTGAATAACCTCGTCGATGTCGTCTTTGAAATCGGGATAAAAGAGGTGTGCGTGTGAATCGATGAATGTCGGTGAATTCTTCATTTGTCTATGCGATCCGCTTGTAATTGTGGTACCAGCCGGAAGATTTTTTCCAGAATGAAAAGAGCGAAAAGCCTGGGAAAATTTGAATCCGGCGGACCTCAAACAAGTCCTTCCAGAATCTCCGCGGGCCTGAATCCGATGCGATCCCAAAATGAAATCCGGCTCTCTTGACTATTCCCTTCAATTCTTCGTTGAGCTTGCCATACGGATAGGCAAATGAAATGATGGGCGATCCAAGCCTTTTCTCAATTGCGGATTTTGATCTTTCGATCTCGCGCTTCGCCTCGCTCAATGGAATTTCCGTCAGCTTTTTATGATTCAACGAATGTGCGCCAAACTCGATCCCGTACGCGGCCATTTCCTTGATTTGCGCATTGCTCATCAGCCGCGCTTCGGGCTCGCCGTTTGCGGAATCCCAAGCATTGGTTCGAATTGCGCGGTTTCCAATCAAGAAAATCACGGCGGAGGATGAATACTTCTTGAGAAGTGGAAAGGCGTGTATATAG
This sequence comes from Bacteroidota bacterium, assembly GCA_020052095.1. Lineage (GTDB taxonomy): Bacteria > Bacteroidota > Ignavibacteria > UBA10030 > UBA8401 > JAGVPT01. The sequence goes on from JAGVPT010000143.1 coordinate 2,112, forward strand.
TTATCCTCGTAGCCGTCGTCAAAAGTAAGAATGACCGGGCGTTTCGGAATAATTCGCGACCCTTCCTCGATTGCTTTTACATCGGCAAATGTGATCGTCGTGCATCCCTTTCGCTTCAAGAAAGCAAGTTGGCGCTCAAATTCCATTTGAGCCACGTAAATACCGTGCTTGGTGCCGGCAGGTTTTCCGTCGGTCACGCGGTGATACAGCAAGACGGGAATTTCGGCGATATTCTTTTTGAAGGCGATTGCTTTTGTATACGCCTCAATCACTCTGACGGAAATCTTTTTGACGTCATATTCGGCGCGGATGAGGCGCCTGCCCCAATCCGAAGAGTTCGTAGTCTTGTTTTCAAGGCAAGAAACAACTTCTGCCGCAGCTTGATCTGCGCTGAAGTCGGCGTTCGCGCCGGCATCGCCAAAATTTGACTCAAGCGCCACATGCCTGGTCTGTTCTGTTACGCGACCGACATAATTCGATTCCCCTACAGCGATGACGTTCGAGCCGCATGCAAGTGCCTCCATGGCGACTCTTCCCGATCCAATAACGACCGATGAGCGCCGGTATACGTCAGCGATATTCTCAACAAATCCGATGTAAGATATTTTTGCAGAATCCGTTTTCTTTTGAGCCGCGGCAATGAGCTTTTCAAGCCCTTCGGTTTCCTTCATCCCGCCGACAATATTTAACTCGACATCCGGACATGGAGCAATAATTTTAGGAAATACTTCCTCGACAATTCTTCGCACAACGTTCCCTTTGGGTCCGGATAGCCTTCCGACCAGCGAGATTACCCTGTGCTTTTTCTTCCCGTTTCCTGCCGGCGCAATTCTCCATTCGGACAGATCTATTCCGTTTCGCACGATGACGACTCTATCTGCAGGAATTCCGAGCTTTTCAATAAGATGATCCCGGATGCTTTCACAGACTGCCAGGATTTGTTCCCCGTATACGCTAAAGATTCTCGAGGAGAGATGTACGTGCTGGCGCCCATGAATGGTGGAGACGAGCGGCACGGCGCCGCCGCGCGTTGCAAAATATGAGACCCAGCTTGCCGCGCGTGAATGTGCGTGAACAACATTGATCCCCTTATCTCGTACTATCGTCCGAAGTAAAGAAATATTACGAAACCGCTGCCGAAAATCCCTTTTCCCAATCGGCATTGAGAGGACATTTGCCCGCGTCGGCGTGCGAAATGTGTCGGAGAAGATCCAGACGGTGTGTCCGTTCTTGACCTGCTCATTCGCAAGTGCAGCTGCGTATGTTTCTGCCCCCGTCACTTCGTTCTGAGAAAGAGTATGAAGAATGTTCATCAGACGTCGTTCGCTATAGAAATAGGGATATCATTCAATTCGCGCATTGCATAACAAATTAGCAAAGAGAGCTTCGAATATCAAGCGCGCATAGCGCTAAGTGATGCCAAGACTTTCTCAATTGGCTCCGCTACAATGTAGAGAGGTGTCTCTAGATTGGTTACAGTCATGGCATCACTATCCAATTGAGCCCACTACTTCAGTACGTTTAGAAGCCATCCGATTGCTGAGAGCAATCGGATGCGTTGAGATCTGCGTAATGCTGTCGAAACTGCATCTCGTGTATCTGCACCACCCCTGACGCTTCCGCCAAAGAGAAGGTGGACAAGTCGCGCCTTCCCCTCCTCATTCGAGGAGGGGACTAAGGGGTGGTCGTGGCAATCCCCCGATCAATTCGTGTTGTAGCGTCATTGCTCTTCACCTTGATTATCCCTCAAGGTTTGCGTAAATTTAATAACTGCATCGAATTCAACTTCGGAAATCTTATGAAGACAGTAATAGATCTTATCACAATTGCCCTCCCGGTTCTCTACTTCAGCACCGTCTGGGCCTATGCGAAAGCATTTTTCAAAGACTCGATCGTCGCCAAACGAACAAAAACGCCTCTCCTTTTAGGCACGCTGGTGATTCACATGGCGTACCTGCTCATGCGGACAATCTTGTTCAATCATCCGCCCATTACGACGATGTTTGAAATAATGTCCATCGTATCTTTTTCGATCGCGGCAGCCTACGCCGTTATTGAGTTCCGAACAAAAGCGAAAAATACCGGCTACTTCATCCTTATCCTCGCATTTCTTTTCCAGACCTTTTCTTCTCTTTTCATCGAAGACCTCTTTGAAGTAAAACCTATACTGCGCAGCAATTTGTTGGGCTTTCACGTTTCAAGTGCACTGCTGGGACTTGCGGCGATCACCATTTCTGCCGTGTATGCATTTCTGTATCTGATGCTGTACCACCACATCAAGTCGAGCAGCTTCGGGGTGATCTACACAAAGCTTCCTAATCTGGAAATGCTCGAAAGGATGTCCATACTGTCGATCGTCATTGGATTCATTCTTTTCACGATTGCCATCGCAGTCGGTTTAATTTGGCTTCCGCGCGCGTTTGAGAATTTTTCATACTTCGATCCGAAGCTTGTCGGCACGGCGTTCATCTGGGCGATGTACGGAGTCGGATTGGGAGCGAAGAAAACGATTGGCTGGCGGGGGAGAAAAATCATGATACTCTCGATTATCGCGTTTGCTGTCTCTTTTTTCTCTCTCACGATTGTGAATGTGTATTTCAGTGGCTTTCATAAATTCTATTGATCCAGGTCTCATGCCGCGTGCTGCCGGAGTATGAATCTTCTCGCCGTAGGAATTAATCATCGTACTGCTCCTCTTGACGTGAGAGAGAAGTTATGGATGTCGAACGACGAAATTCGTAAGGCCGTCGCCGCACTGAAAGGCAATCCTTTTTCTGAATGCTTTATCGTATCGACCTGCAACCGAACGGAACTGTACGGGACATACGATGATAAGGGAAATGCCGGCGCCCCACCCGACACAAATTCCCTCAAGGACTTTTTGATCAATCTTAAAGCTCGCGGGGACGCTGTCACCCGGGAGCATCTCTATACTATGAGTGCGACGGGGGCTGTGAACCATCTTTTCAAAGTGGCGTCGGGGATCGATTCGATGGTCATCGGGGATATTCAAATCCTCGGTCAAATCAAAGACGGTTTCAACATCGCCTATGAAGAGAAGGCGACGGGAAATTTTCTGCATCGACTGCTGCAATCGACATATCACGTGGGCAAACGAACGCGCACCGAGACAACCATCACCGAAGGGGCAGTCTCTGTCAGTTACGCCGCGGTGGAACTTGCACATAGGATATTTTCCGACCTCTCAAAAAAATCTGCGTTGTTGATCGGCGCCGGAGAAACCGGTGAACTGACGGCAAAACATCTTGTTGGCCGCGGCATCGGCAACTTGTTCGTTGCGAACCGGACAAGATCAAAGGCGGAAGAACTGGTGGCGGCGCTCGGCGGAAAGATCGTCGAGTTCGACGCGCTGCAGCAAATGCTCGGCCAGGTCGATATTGTGGTCTCATCGATCACGACGCAAAAGTTTGTGCTTACCCGGGGCGACATTCAGCGCGCGATGAAAGAGCGATCGCATAAGCCCCTGTTCATTATCGATATCAGCGTCCCGCGCAACGTCGATCCGGAAGTGAACAAGATCGAAAACGTCTTCCTGCACGATATGGACGGCATTTCGAGCATCATCGATCAAAACATGCAGAAGAGAAAGTCCGAAATTCCCCGCGTCAACGAGATCATCCTCGAAGAGTTGACGGAATTCTACAACTGGTTCAACTCTCTTCAGGTCAATCCTACGATCCACGACCTCCGCACGCACTTCGAGCAAGTCCGGCATGAAGAAGTCGAAAAACACATCAATCGCTTCTCACAAGAAGACAGAGAATTGGTTGAACTGGTCACGAAACGGATTGTGAATAAGCTCCTCCATCTCCCGACGACAAACTTGAAAAATGGCAGCGAAGAAAGCGAAGAGGAAAAACACAAGAAGCTCTCAATCGTCCGCTCACTATTCGGCCTGCATAAGGAAAGATCAAAAAAGGAATGACTTCAAAAACGAAGATAGTGATCGGGACCCGCGGCAGCGATCTTGCTCTGTGGCAATCGAATTGGGTAGCACAGGAACTCCATCGATTACATCCGGCGCTTTCCATTGAAGCAAAGACCATCAAGACTACCGGCGACCAAATTCTGGACTCTCCCCTCTCAAAAATCGGCGATAAGGGGCTCTTCACGAAGGAGATCGAAAGGGCGCTTCTGGATAACACGATCGATCTCGCTGTGCACAGCTTGAAGGACCTTCCCACAAACCTCACCGATGGACTGACAATCGGCGCCATCACGGAGCGGGAAGATGTCCGTGACGTTTTCATCTCTCATCCAATGAAGAAATACACTTCGCTGAGGGCGGTTCCAAAACGAGGAACGATCGCTACCGGGAGTCTTCGAAGAAAATGCCAACTGCTCAATCACCGCCCCGATTTCACTATTGTCGATATTCGCGGCAATCTCAAAACGCGGCGTGCGAAGCTTGAAGAATCGGATTGGGACGGAATGCTGCTCGCGAAAGCAGGGGTAACGCGTCTTGGGTGGGCGGAAATAATTTCGGAAGTCCTACCGCCGACCCTCATCCTTCCGGCGGTCGGTCAGGGAGCCCTGGCAATTGAAATCCGCAGCGACGACGCCTTTGTGGCGTCAATCGTCAAACCGCTTGAACACATCATCACACGTCAAGCGACGACAGGCGAACGCTCGCTCCTCCGGTACCTTGAAGGGGGTTGTCAAATTCCGATCGGCACGTACGGAAGAATTGAGTCGGGCAAGTTCATTCTTGACGCAGTTGTGGGGAGCATTGATGGGAAGAAAATTGTGCGCGGAGCAATCGCCGGAGAGCCGGCAGACTCCAGAAATCTTGGTGAGACCCTTGCAAAGGAGCTGTTGGTGAACGGCGCCGATGCCATCCTCGAAGAGATACGAACGATGGGAAATTGATACCATATGCCCAATACACTGGAAACTCCGCCTCCCGGACAGACTCCTCTTCTCGGCAAGACGATACTCGTGACACGAGCGCGAGAACAGGCGGCGGATTTCATTAAATTGCTTGAGCAGCTCGGCGCGGCGGTTATCGTGTTCCCGACAATTCAGATCGTGGCTCCGAAGTCATGGGATTCGTGCGACAAAGCTATCGACAACATCGAAGCGTACGAGGCAATAATCTTGACAAGCGCGAATGCTGTCGAAAAATTCTTCTCTCGGATGCAGCAGGTCCGCAGTTCCGCATTGCAGCTCGCGGCCGAAAAGACAATTTATGCAGTTGGCGAGAAGACTCGGCACGCCGCAGAAAAATACAATGTTCCGGTGGCGAGGATGCCCGACGTTTATGACTCGAAACATTTGGCGGTTGCTCTTTCCCGTTCCGATGTTGCCGGAAAGCGGTTTCTCTTTCCGAAGGGGAATCTTGCCGGCGAAGCTGTGACTTTTGCTTTGCAGGAACACAATGCAATAGTAGATGAAGTGATCGTCTACGAGACTGTCCTCCCCTCAAGCGCCGATGCCGAAACTATCGAGCGGAAACTCGGCGAAAAAGGAATTGACCTTATTACGTTCTTTAGTCCGTCCAGCATTGCAAATTTTCTGGCAGTGATTCCGCTGGAATTGATGAATGACAGAATTGTGGCAGTGATCGGCAGTACCACAGCCGCTTCCGCCAGGAATCTCTCGCTCCCCGTCCATATCGTGGCAGAGCACGCGACGTCGGCTAATCTCGTTGCTTCGATTGTGAGATACTATGAATAGCACGAAGGAAGGAAAATCAGTCATCGGCGTAAGCAAGATAATTCCGCGGCACGTCGGCGAGTTTTGGACATCCCGGCAGCGGCAGGCGTCGTCAATTCACGAGATTTCGTATCGCGCCTGCTTTAAGCCACAACTGCCCCGGTATTTCATCGAGAGATTTAGTGCCGAAGGGGATGTGGTGTACGATCCGTTCATGGGAAGAGGAACCACACTTATTGAGGCTGCATTAATGAGCAGGAACGTCATCGGCAATGACGTGAGTCCGCTGAGCAGAATTTTAGCGGAGCCGAGACTCAACATCCCAACTCTCGAGGAAGTCGAAGGGGGGCTCAGTAAAATTGCAATGTCGAAAAATTCAAAGGCCGACATCGATCTTTCCATGTTCTTCCATCCGGACACAGAATCGGAGATTGTCTCTCTTCAAAAATATCTGGCGAAGAGAAAGGAAGAAAAAAAGGAAGATAGAATTGATCGCTGGATCCGAATGGTCGCAACCAACCGGCTCACCGGACACTCATCCGGTTTTTTTTCCGTCTATACGTTGCCGCCAAATCAGGCCGCCAGCCCAGAGAATCAAAAAAGGATCAATGCGACCCGTAAGCAGGAGCCAGGGTATCGAATTGTTAAAGAGATCATTTTGAAGAAGACCCGGACTTTGTTGAAGCGCATAGGTGAAGATGAGCGAGCAGTCGTAAATGCGGCAGGGACATCTGCCCGTTTTCTTACGGCAGATGCGAGGAAGACACCCGCTATTCACAGCGAGTCGGTTCAACTGACAGTCACGTCGCCCCCATTTCTAAACATCGTGCAATACTCGCAGGATAATTGGCTTCGCGGCTGGTTCAATATGATTGATCCTGAAGCAGTCCGAATCACGCTCGCGAGAACCGTGGAGAAATGGAATGGCGTCATGAGTGGAGTGTTTCAGGAACTCTATCGCATCACGAGAGGTGGCGGGTATGTCGCATTTGAGGTGGGTGAAGTTCGAAATGGGAGCGTGAAGCTCGACGAGCATGTTATTCCTATCGGACTCGCCGCCGGGTTCCATTGCGAAGGGGTATATATCAACACGCAGAAATTTACGAAAACTGCAAACATCTGGGGAATACACAATAATACACTGGGAACGAATACGAATCGCATTGTGCTCTTCCGAAAATACCAAGAAGGAAATTCTTGACAACTCAATTGCCGCTTAATGATTTGTTCCTGCGCGCTTGTAAGCGTGAAAACGTCGAACGCACGCCTGTGTGGTTCATGCGGCAGGCCGGAAGATATTTACCGGAATACCGCGCAGTGCGCGCGAAGGTTGATTTTCTAACACTCTGCAAGACTCCGGATCTCGCCGCGGAAGTAACAATTCAACCCGTCGACATCATCGGCGTAGACGCGGCAATAATTTTCTCGGATATCCTCGTTGTTCCCGAAGCAATGGGAATGGAGCTCATCGTTGAAGAGGGAAAAGGGGGACCACGCTTCCCTAGTCCGATCCGATCGAGGGCCGATATCGATAAACTCCCCGTACCCGACCCGAATTCCAAATTACGTTTTGTGATGGACGCGCTTCGCACGACCCGCAAGAATCTGAACGACAAAGTTCCCCTTATCGGATTTTCCGGCTCGCCGTGGACGCTCGCTGCATATATGGTTGAAGGACGGGGCTCGAAGAATTTTCGCTTCATCAAAGAATTGATATTCTCCTCGCCCAAAGATGCACACGCATTGCTCGATAAATTGGCTCGGGCCGTCGCAGCGTATCTCTCTGCTCAAATAGAATCCGGCGCCCAGGCGGTGCAGATTTTTGACACCTGGGGCGGAATTCTGGGCCAGGAAGAGTTCGAAGAATTCTCGCTTCGGTACATAAAACAAGTCTTGTCTTTGCTCAAATCAAAAGGGGCACCGGTCATTATTTTCTGCAAAGACTGCGGCCACTCTCTGGAGAAAATTGCGGACGCCGGCGCAGAAGTCGTTGGATTGGATTGGACCATCGATATTGGGAAGGCGCGGGAAATGATCGGCAGCTACGTTGCGCTTCAAGGCAACCTCGACCCGACGATGTTGTATGCCACACCTGAAAGGATTGAACAGGGAGTTCAGTCGATTCTGAAGAAGTTCGGAAAAGGCAACGGCCATGTGTTCAATCTCGGTCACGGCATTTTGCCCGACACGCCAGTCGAGAATGTAAGGGCGTTTGTGAACGCTGTAAAGAAATTTAGCGTTCAATATCATTAGATCACCTCACGAACGGAATAAGGACTTTGCCACAAAGGCACCAAGACACAAAGATTTTGTATAGAGTTCTTTGCTGAGTGAGGTGTTGAATAGGATTACCTGCATTTCTTGGTGTCTTGGTGCCTTTGTGGCGACATTCCCTTCATTTTTCGAAGCGTCCAATTGGAAGAATTGCACTAACAGCGTTCTAAAGGAAAAATTACCACCTATGAAGCAGTTTGATTCGATTGATGTTGATCTGTTGAGAAAATACGACCGCCCGGGACCTCGCTACACGAGCTATCCGACTGCGCCTGTTTTTACCTCCGCATTCGGCCCGAAGGAATACAAAAACGAGATTCTTCGCTCAAATTCATCCGGAGACACGTCCGACCTTTCGCTCTATTTTCATTTTCCTTTCTGCGACACGCTTTGTTATTTCTGCGGATGTACAATGCTCGTCACGCACAGTCGCGACCGCATCCGGGAATACAATGCGTATCTCAAAAAAGAGATAGATATGATTGCTCCCCTTGTCTCAAAGAAGCGAAAGGTATCGCAGCTTCATTGGGGCGGTGGAACACCGTCGTATCTCGATCCCGATGAAATTCTCGACATCGGTTCGCACATTCGCGGGCGGTTTACGTTTGCGGATGAAGTCGAAGCTGGAGTGGAGATTGATCCTCGCGGCCTCACATTTAACCATGTGAAGGCATTGCGCGACAGCGGCTTCAATAGGATCAGCATGGGGGTTCAGGATTTCAATCCGAAAGTTCAGGAGGCAGTGAACAGAATCCAGCCGGAATCGATCACACGCGATGCAGTGGATTGGAGCCGAAGGCTTGGATTCAAGAGCATCAACCTCGATTTAATTTATGGCTTGCCTCATCAAACTCTCGCTTCGTTTAAGAAGACTGTTGACACTATAATAGATATATCGCCGGATCGGCTTGCAGTCTTTAATTATGCCCATGTGCCCTGGCTAAAGCCGCATCAGAAGTTGATTCATCAGGAACAACTGCCTTCACCCGAATTGAAGCTCCAGATATTCAAAATGACGATAGAGAAACTGATCGACGCAGGATACTGGAGCATTGGGATGGATCACTTCGCAAAGCGGACCGATGAGATGGCAATCGCACAAAAGAACAAAACGTTGTACCGCAATTTTCAGGGGTACTCGACAAAGGCCGGCTGTGATCTCTACGGATTCGGCATGTCGGCGATAGGTCATTTCAAAGAAACGTACCAGCAGAACAAAAAGACCCTCATCGAATATTACAAAACACTGAACGAGAATTCGCTGGTAACGAATGTCGGCTATAGAATGACAAATGACGACCAAATCCGGAAAGCGGTGATCATTCAAATAATGTGTGATATGGAGTTGGACAAGGCGTCGGTCGAGCGACAATTCGGGATCACGTTTGATACTTACTTCATCGACGCACTGCACAAACTCGAGGCGTTCGTTCCGGTTGGACTGGTGACCCTATCAAAGGAGAGAATTGTCGTCAACGGACTCGGCCGGTTGATCATACGAAACATCGCTATGTGCTTCGACGCGTACCTTGAACAGATGATGAAGGAGCGTCCAATTTTTTCCCGGACCGTCTAACCGAAACGAAGATGCCAAAGAAAACAGCGGTAGTCCTTTTCCAACTCGGGGGACCTGATTCGCTTAAGGCGGTTGAACCGTTTCTCTACAATCTATTTTGCGATCCGGACATTATTGACATCCCCGGCGCATTCCTCTTTCGAAAGACTCTGGCGAGAATAATCTCATCGCGCCGCGCACCAAAGGTCCAAAAACTGTACGAGAAAATTGGGGGCGGGTCTCCCATTCTTGTTCAAACGGAGTTGCAGGCACGCCGGCTCAAAGAATCGCTCGCGAAACAGGGACTCGCCGCGGAGGTCTACATCGCGATGCGTTACTGGCATCCAATGACAAAGGAAGTTGTCGACCGGCTCCAGCGCGAGAAGGTGGAGCAGGTCGTCCTCCTTCCCCTCTACCCTCATTTCTCGAAAGTAAGTACTGGTTCGAGCATGAATGAATGGAAAAAAAATGTTGCACTTTCAAATGCTAACCATTTTTCGACGAAACTGGTGGAGAGTTACTGTGACCATCCGTTGTACATTGCCGCCGTTGTGGAGAACATTGCGCGCGCGCTTGAGCGCGTTCCCCGGGAGGAACGAAAGAACGTTCACCTCGTTTTCAGCGCTCACGGTACGCCATTGAAATTGGTGAAGCAGGGGGACCCTTACTCACATCACATTCGAAAGACGTACGAGCTTGTCGTCGGATCTGGAAACTTCGGATTGCCGCACCATCTCTGTTTCCAGAGCAAAGTCGGACCACAAAAATGGCTCGAGCCCTCGCTCACTCAAACAATTGAAATGTTGGCGTCTAAAAAGGTCTCACACGTCCTTGTTGTCCCGATCGCATTTGTGACAGACCACATTGAGACCCTCTCAGAAATCAATATGGAGGCGAGGGAGGAAGCGGAGCATCTTGGTATCAAGTATTTTGACATGATGCCGGCCCTCATCGCGAACGAAAAGTTCATCGCGTGCCTTACCGACCTCGTACTCCAACAATTGAAAAATTGAAGCAATCCATGGCCGATCATCACGATGTAGTTATCATTGGAGCCGGCATCACCGGATTGGCGACAGCATGGTGGCTGCACAAAGCCGGAATCGACGTTGCACTTCTGGAACACGATCCCGTCGTGGGCGGGACAATGAAAACCGATCATGACGGCGGCTGGCTGATTGAAACCGGTCCGAACAGTGCGCTGGAAACCACGCCGCTTCTCAAAGCAATTTCGGCCGATGTCGGAATCGCTCACGAGCTTATTTACGCGAACGATGTAGCTGACAAGCGTTATATTCTCCGAGACGGCGTTCTTCACCCCTTGCCGATGACGCCGGGACTATTCCTTACCTCCCGCCTATGGTCGATACCAGGCAAATTTCGCCTGATGAAAGAACCATTCATCGGCCGAGCCTCGAAGGAAGAAACCATCGCTGAGTTCGTGACGCGGCGATTAGGAAAAGAGTTCTTGGATTACGCAATCAATCCGTTTGTGGCGGGGGTCTACGCCGGAAATCCTGAACAGCTAAGTGTTCAGGCGGCGTTTCCGAAGTTGTACGCACTTGAGAAAAAATATGGCGGATTGATAAAAGGACAGATCCTTGGAGTGCGGGAAAGAAAAAAGAGAGCCGAAAAGGCCAAAGACCGGTCGCGTCTCTTTTCTTACCGGCGCGGGATGCAAACACTCCCCGAAGCAATTGGAAAAGCGCTTGGCAGCCGCGTGTGCACCAATACGAACGTAGAACGCGTTGTACCGTCAAGAGGAACAGGCGAAGCCTCGGGGGGATCGTTTCGAGTTGCCGCCACGCAAAACGGGAAAAATCTTTCCGTGAACGCGAATGCGGTGATTCTCGCAGTTCCTTCATACGTTGCGTCGACGATTGTCGAATCCCTGGACATTCCTCTTGCAACTTCTCTCAAAAACATATATTATCCTCCCGTAGCAGAGGTTTTTTTGGGGTTCGCCCAAAAAGACATTCAGCGGCCGCTCGACGGATTCGGATTTTTGATTCCGTCGAAGGAAGATCGCAGGATTCTCGGAACGATTTGGAGTTCGACTCTTTTCCCGAACCGGGCACCTGCGGGTCATGCAGCACTAACCTCCTTCGTCGGAGGCTCACGACAGCCCGATCTCGCTGCCCTCAGTGACTCTGAACTCACGGATTTGGTTGTGGAAGAATTACAATCGATTATGCGTATATCAGGTCGGCCGATCTACTCTCGAGTAATGCGATGGGATAAGGCGATCCCGCAATACCGGATCGGTCATCTTGCGATCGTGAGGAGTATGGAAGAATTTGAATCACGCCATCGGGGTATGTTCCTCAGTGGCAACTATCGCGGCGGGATTGCCGTCGGTGATTGCATTATCAATTCCGAAATCGTGGCGAACCGCGTGAAACAATTTCTCGCTGAAACCACGAACATTGTTTCTTTGTGACTTCCAAGGAGAATTACATGAAAATTGCTTTGATTATTTTTTTCTTCCTTTGCGGCGGGCTCACGCTCCCAGCGCAAAATCGGTTAGACGCCCCGGAAATGGAGCAGACGTTCTCCCCTGAAGAGTTTTCCGACGTTATCAAATCTGTGTGGGATGTCGTCAAAAAAGGCGTTGACGAATATCAGGATGCGACGCTCACACGAAGCGAGTTTGAGACGGCGGCGGAATTCGAGAGCCGTTTACAGCAAAGGCACGACGAGATTGTCGCGAACATTCAGGCATTTGTCGAATCAAAAAAAATTTCCCAGCGTCTGTTTGCCGCTTGGTTGCCGGCTCAGCTCCTGAAGTACAACGCCGACACCAAAACATACGGCGTCACGACGGCCACCCGCATCTTAGTCCCGCCAAGTGCACCCGGAATTGTAACAACATGTCCGCAGAATACATATGTATCGTTGGTTGAAACAAACAAGAAGGGATACAAATTTGCTCATCTGGTTCTGAACGCGAAACCCGAATATTCCTGGCATGTTGATAAAGAAACGGCAAAGGCGGCGAAGTCTAACGAGCAGAATGTTGCGTTCAAGGTATGGTTCAGGCTGGACCTGTCGCACGCAATTGTGGGAAGCCAGGCGCAATTCACAATCGTCCCGGTAAAAATTGCCCTCATCAACAAAGGGGACAATATTACCTATTGGACGGACGACATTATTAAATAGATTCCGTAGTTACTCAGCCAAAAAGAAAACCGCGAAGACGCAAAGAATATATGAGTCACAGTTTTTAGAACCCGTTCATCGGACGTTCGATTCTTAATTTCTTTTTTTGTAACTCCTAAGTAACTCATGTCGTCGAAAGTGCTGGAACTTCAATGGGCATGAGTGTGAAACCTAATTCAGTAGCTTTGGAACGTAATCTTCGGAG
>JAGVPT010000035.1 GCA_020052095.1 Bacteroidota bacterium
CATACACAGGCTAGAATCGCTTGGACTCAAAGTCACTGTGCAGGAACTCAACGAAGCCGCATAGTTCAAAGATAAGTGTATTTTCATAGCAGTTACTTACGTTCGTCTCGAGATTTCTCGACGTGCCCACCCGCCTCAACCCACGCCTCTCCGTTTTCAAAGATTTCTTTTTTCCAGATAGGAGCACTTTTTTTCAATTGGTCGATTGCGTAACGGCATGCTTCAAACGCTTCATTGCGATGCGATGCGGATACCGCAATTCCTACGCTCGCCTCCTCCAGTGGCACCACGCCGATCCTATGAACGATTGAAATTTTGTGGATATTCCATCGCGCCCGAATCTCATTTTCAATCTGACCGATAATTTTCACCGCCATTGGGGTGTACGCCTCGTACTCCAATCGTACAACTTTTTTCCCTCTCGAATGATTCCTCGTCGTGCCGAGGAAAATATCAATTCCGCCGGCTTCCGGTACCTGCACGGAGCCCAGCAAAATTGCAACATCAATTTTTTTATCAGTGATTTCAATCATGGGCTTATCCACCGCTTACCGGAGGAATGAGGGCAACATCGTCGCCGTTGTGGAGCGGATGCGATACATCAACGTAGCATTCGTTCACGGCAACGCGGACGTAGGAACGCAAACCTTCCATCGCCGGGAATTGTGAAACAAAATGCGACACCACGTCACCCGCAACAGATTCCGCGGGCAATTCAAGAGTTGCTTCGGACACCCTTGCGATGTCTTTTACTGAAGCGAACAATTTCACGGTAACAGAGATTTTAGGCAAGTCCACAAGACAATATAGACAAATGCCCGGCAGTTTTCAAATCTCGCCGGGCAATTCCCGATTGTAGACTCTGGAATTGAGGAAGGGAACGAGTGCGTTTATCGCCGCAAGCTCAAATGAATCTTCTCTTGTGATAAGGTCGTTGGTGAGAATTCCCCATGTTCCTTGGTTACTCCGGACATTGTGTTGTTCGGCGAAACTGTCGATCACATCTCCGAGATCCGCGCCGCCACGAACAACGGTATCGGAGAGCGCCGACGGAATTTCAATGCTGCCGGAACTCCCAAACCCCACTTGTTCGCCGTTGTAGATACATGCCCAGCTTTGGAGAAATGTATGCCCGTGGAAAATGCAGACACCGCCTTCTACTCCCACAGAATAAATAAGCCCAAGTTCCGTCGACCGCTCTTGAGTTCTGGCGAACGCTCTCCTCGCCCGTTGTTGAGCTCCGGTCATCAGTTCATCTACAGAAAGTGGCGTCGCAGGCACGCCGCTTTCAACGGACATCGACTCGAAAACGATATCGCCGAGTAAATAGATTTGCGCGAGCTTTCGGAATGCGCGCTGAACGCCGTTCACCTTTGGCGCCCGCATGCTGGCGATGACGACTTTCATTTTTTCGATTTTGATCTACGCCTGGAGAGTTTCTTGAGGTCGGGCGGAATTGGAAAGAGTCTATCGAGCGAGGTGATTTTCTTGTGTCCCGCGGCGTTCGTGAGGATGATTTCCATCCGGGGAGAGAATTCAGCAAGCACCTGGCGGCATGCACCGCATGGAGTGAGAAATCCTGCGTCGTCCGAAGCAATTGCCAAAGAACGAAAGCCTCTTGCTCCTTTTGCTACGGCATGAAACACTGCGTTGCGCTCGGCGCACATCGTGAGACCGTACGATGAATTCTCAACGTTGCAGCCCTCAACGATTTCACCACTGTTGGTCAGCAGAGCTGCACCGACACGGAAATTCGAATACAGAGCGTACGCCTGACGTTTAGCCCGCTTTGCCGCAAGCATCAGTTCTGCTTGATCGCGCTTTGACGTTGCCACTTGAACTCCGATGGACTGTTTTCGTTCAGAATACCTTGGTCGAGGGTTCACACATCGCGCCCGCGACACCTTAACATCTGAAAAAGAAAAAAGAGAATCAATACGTGCGGTCAGTTTCTGCGTTGAAAACATTCATCGCACGGGCAGATCTCGCGTAAATAGTCCCATGCATACAATCCCGTCTCATGCCCATCGCCCCACGTTATCTGAATCGCATAATTACCCACCGGAACGATTGATTTTAGTACGTAGCGCCCTGGCTTCTCGGTCTGGGGTGAAGGGTGAAACGTGTGAAGAAGGACTGTCTCCCCTTTGCACTCCGCACATGGGCAATCATCCCGTAGATGGCGTAGGGTAAATGGGCTGAGATGTCCGTCATCCCACAACATGTTCAGGATGGCTGCGTCCGTTTGTTTGATGGAAATGACGCACGGTGACTTGATCATAGCATCGTCCGGAAAACTTGTATCAAATAGTCTGCCCATGCTTTGTACGCGGAGAGAGTTAAGTGCAACCCGTCATCGCTAAAATTTTCCGCAAGTTCTCCATTCACGTTTAAAAACATCGGGTAGATGTCCAAATATTTTGCGCCGTACTTCATTGCTAGTTTGTGAATTTCAACATTAAGGAGTTGAATTCGTTCCAGTGGGCGAATCTCGATATTCCTCGTCGGCAGAATTGACTGAACAAATAATCGTACACCGGAAAGGTTTTTGGTGATTCTGAAAATAATTCGCTCATAGTTCACCAGGATAGTATTATTTGAAAAACCTGATGCCATATCGTTCGTTCCGATAAGCATGAATACCACCGACGGTTTATGGTGAAGGACATCACGATTTAATCTCTCGAGGACTAAATCAGTTCTGTCGCCAGAAACTCCCTTATTGATAATAGAAAATTCCTTGAGAAGTGCGTCGGTGGGAAATTTTTCCGTGATCGAATCTCCGAGCAAAATAATTGCCGCCAATGTCTGCCTTTAAGAATGATGTAGCATTTCTATTCCGCCAAAAACTTTGATTTACCTTCCCCCTCGACGCGAATAATTTTCCTAGTGTCCGACCGCGGGTCAGAGACAAAAAAGTAGAACCAAGCTGTCGCAAGGAGTCCGATGATTACCGCAGCACCAAACATCGTGTGAAAGCCATACGCCCGGGCAATCCAACCGAACAGAATTCCAATGGTCACCGTCGGCGCCGTGAGTGTATTTGTCAGGGCGATATATGTCGGTCGGTCGCGTTCCGAACACAACTCTGCAACAAAAGACAATCGTGAAATCCCCTGCAGGCTCAGTGTCCACGACATGAAAACAAAGGTCAATCCGTAGACAAGAATGTTTGTCGCCCACATCGCAACAATGCTTCCCGCCGCGGAGGCGCCCGCGAGCAGTATTAAGTTTATTTTATGTCCAAACGAATCCGCCAAATATCCGAACACGATGTTTCCGACAACCATGCCTGCCATAACGATCACCGTGAACGTCCCTGCATACGATGACGGTAGATCAAATTCCTCTATTGCATACACCGCATAAAATGCCGACGCCGACATCGCCATAAGGGTGAACGCATCGGCGAGCAAAAAGTTGCTAAAATTTTTGTCGCGCAGTATGATTGCCCGCCCATCAGCCAGAATGCTCAAGGATCGTTCAACGGGATAGTTCATTGTTTCGGTCGGCGGCTCATCCAGGTTGCGAAGATAGCGATACGACATCATTGAAAAAGAAAATGCAATAATAAACAATAGACCAAAATTCTCCGGAAACGGGAACACCGAAAGAACGAATGTGACGATCGTACCGCCAAGGATTCCCAGCGCAGAACTGAGAAGTTGGCGGACTCCCTGGAGCCTTCCGCGAAGCTTCATCGGCGTCGTTTTTGTGAAGAGATGAAACCAGGGCGGAACCCCAAGGCTCCCGCCTACGGCAGTGAGGAAGAGCAACACCAGCAACAAAGGCACCGAAGCTGTCGACGGAATCTTCGTTACAACGAAGAAAGTAACTAGGCCGAGAAGAAAAAACGAGCAGCGATGAAGCAGGCCATACCGCAACACCGAAGGCTTAATCGGGCCGCCGGAATGAATGAGCCGGACAAAGATGGCCTGAGGAAAATTCAGCCCGATAGTCCAGAGTACGGGGACGCTCCCAATCGCGACAACGCCTCCACCAACTTGTTGGATGAACACCGGGAGAATTGTATTGAACGATACAAAACTCATAGCGAATCCAAACAAGGCGCCGTCCATGATGTGTGCGCGAAGATTAGATCGAAGAGCGGCAGAATCTAAGGAAGGATATTTCGATAGCTGGAATACTTTTAGCAACATCGGTACTTCAAAATACGACGGAATCATGTCTTCCGCAAGCATGAAAAAGGGTGCTCGTACGTTTTCACTTTTCGTAAATTTAGATGTAATAAGTCTCCCTTAGCAAGCGAGCCCCGCCGCAGCGGGATAAACTCCGCGAGCGCGTCGAAGGGTTCATAGTTCGACCTGTCCCTTTGCGGCTCGTGGCGGCATGCCGCCACTCGCTCACTATGACTCTATTTTCAAAACGTACCACCACATGAAAAAGCGTTGCCTCCATTCCCCTTTTTTCGTACCTTAGTGTGAAGAACGATTCTTGGACAGCATCCGCCGAGGCACGATTGCGAAAAGTTGCGCAACCATTAAGCAGGCTACAGTGAAAGAATATCACCAAGTCTACAAGCGCCGCATCATTCGGGAACGGGTCATGCAGTCGCTCTATGCTTTTGAAATCTCCCAGGATCCCCTCCCCCACATAATAGAAAACATTTTCGGCGAGCTCCGCGATCACGAGGAAGAATTTTCGTTTGCTCAAAGTCTTCTCCACAGCACTGTCGAGCATCAACCGACCATCGACGCGATCATCAAAAAGAAAGCAACCCACTGGAACTTTGACCGAATCGCTTTGATCGACAAGATCCTCCTCCGCATGGGCATTTGCGAACTCTTCTACTTTGAGGATATACCCCCAAAAGTGTCGATTAACGAAACCATCGAGATCGCAAAACGGTTCAGCACGGAGAAAAGCGGCCAGTTTATCAATGGCATTCTCGATTCCATTTTGAACGACATGAAAGCCGACGGCACTCTTGAGAAGCGCGGTCGAGGACTTCTCGAATCGTGGGGCGGCAAAAAAAAACCTTCCGGGAAAAGAATTGCCGGGAGCGATCAGTAGCATGAACGACTCTCCGCCCGCCACAAGCACTTCGCGGCTCCAAATTTTTATCTGGACGTTGTTTGATTTTGCCAACACCTCATTCTCCGTCATCGTCGTTGCCGTCGGTTATTCATTGTATTTCAAAGATGTTGTCGCGGGCGGACACGGGCGTGGAGATTTTTTGTGGGGTATCGCCGTGAGCATCTCTATGCTGATCACGGCAATCATCGCACCGGTGCTCGGTGCCGCCGCAGATTTTTCCAGCAGGCGCAAGAGATTCCTCTTCGGCTTCACGATCGTCAGTATCATATGCACTGCGCTTCTGTATTTTGTGGATGCGGGTATGATCGCCGCAGGAATGATTCTCTTCATTCTTGCCAATATCGGCTTTGAGGGGGGCATCGTCTTTTACGATGCGTTTCTCCCGACTCTTACCACAGAACGCAGCTACGGCAGGGTTTCCGGATATGGTTTTGCCATGGGGTATGTAGGATCCCTCGCGACCCTGCTCATCGCAATGCCTCTCTACGCCAACGGTTTCATTCCTTCGAATCTTCCAAACATCAAGCTCAGTTTTGTCATCGCGGCGGTAATATTCTTTCTTTTCGCCTCACCGCTCTTCCTTTTTTTCAGAGATCATAAGAAAACGTTCGAGAAGAAACCATCATACGTGCGGGCAGGCATCGACAGAGTCCGGGATACCATCCGCCATATGAAGAAGTACAGGCAAGTCGCGCGCTTCATGGTGGCATTTTTCATTTACAACGACGGCATTCTGACGGTGATATCTTTTGCGTCGATCTTCGCGCAGCAGTCGTTGAACTTTTCTCTTCAAGAGATCATCGTACTTTTCGCCGTCGTGCAGGGCTCGGGTGTGATCGGGTCGCTCATCTTCGGCGTCGTGACCGACAAAATCGGCCCCAAGAAAACAATCGACATTAATCTGATACTCTGGCTCCTGGTCGTGACGGCGGCGTACTTCGTTCACACCAAGGAAATGTTTTTTGCAATCGGTATCGTCGCAGGGAGTTCTCTCGGTGCTTCGCAATCAGCGAGCCGCAGCCTCATGGCCTTGCTGACACCCAAAGAGCGGGAAGCGGAATTTTTCGGGTTTTATGACGGCCTCTGCGGGAAAGCCTCCGCCGTGATCGGCACTTTTTTATTTGGATTGATTTCGTATCTTACAAATAACCAACGGCTTTCGATCCTCTCGGTCGGCGTATTCTTTGTCGTCGGACTTATACTGCTGCAGCGAGTTGACGACACGCGGGCGACGGCCTAGAAATATGGAGTGCTCTCTATGCTTCCATTCATAATAATTCTGCTGCTGGTTCTTCCCGAATTCGCTGCCCAAAAAGGCGGCGTGGAAGATAACGCTCATGTCAGATCTGAGATCCGCTTGGCGTCGACGACGATGACCCGGGGCGGGAAGGGAGAAATTATCCTGTACCTGACACCGAATGAAGGTATTCACATCAATACCGACCCCGCTATAGAATTTGAACTTGAAAAGCAATCGTCCGTCCATTTCCTGGGCACTACATCTCTGCCGACGAATGCCAAGACGGGCTTTCTCAATGCAGGGCAGCCCATAAAATATTCTTTCACTCTCGATAAAAACATTTCGATAGGAAAGCATTCGATAAAGGGAATCGTCCGTTATTTCTTCTGTTCAGATGCCGAAGGGTGGTGCAATCGATTTGTGCAGCCGATAGAGCTTCGCTTCACGGTTACTCGATAGACAATGAAAAGTATTTTCTTTATTTCAGACGTTCATCTCGGACTTTACGACAAGCTCCGCGAAAAGGAAAAGGAGGGGCGACTACTGGCATTTCTGTCGTACGTCGAAGAGCATGGCGATGAGCTTTTTATCATCGGCGATTTGTTCGACTACTGGTTTGAATACAAATACGTGATCCCGCGCGGCTTCCATCACACGATCTCGAAACTCGGTCTGATGGTGGAAAAGGGAATAAGAATCCATTATGTCGCCGGCAATCATGACTTTTGGCTCAAGGATTTTTTCCCGAAGGACCTGGGTATCCCCATCTACAAAGATCCATTTGAAGTGATGCTGCGGGGAAAGAAATTCTATTTACATCATGGCGACGGCCTGGCGTTGAAAGATACCGGCTACCGCATTCTGAAAAAAGTTCTCAGAAGCAGGCTGAATATCTTCCTTTTCACGCTTCTCCACCCTGATCTCACGGCACCCTTGGCAAAGTCGTCGTCGCGCGGGAGTCGTGAATACACCGCGAACAAAGACTATGGCGAGACCGACGGAATGATTCTTTTCGCAACGAAGAAAATTGTAAGCGGATGCGATGCCGTTGTTATGGGCCATCGCCACAAACCAATCTCGCTCAAAATTGGGAACGGTATCTATATCAATTTGGGTGATTGGATTTCATATTCAACATACGCCGAGTTTAACGGAACAGATCTCGAACTCAGAACCTGGTCACACGCGTAACATATGGGAAAAACACCACCAACCGGTCCCCGCAAACCCAATCCTAAAAGCGGCTACAGCTCGGAACAAATGAGGCGATATTTCACAGAACCGAAGTACCGCGATGAAATGTATCTCCGGAGCAAGAACTTCTTCAAGAAATACTGGTACGCATTTGCCGGCGGCGGAGCCTTTGTTATCATTCTCTTCGTCGTTTTTATGAAGCTTGTGTTCGCCGGACTCCCTTCTCTGGAGCAACTGGAAAATCCCAAACCGGAACTTGCGACGAAAGTATTTTCCTACGATGGAGAAGTGCTCGGTCAATTCTATCTCAAGAATAGAACGTACGTCTCTTTCGACAAAATCCCCAAAACCACGATCGACGCCCTGATTTCAATCGAGGATAAGGATTTCTACAGCCACTGGGGAGTGTCGCCATGGAGATTTGTAAAAGCGATGGTGAAAAATCTTATTGCCCTTCGATTCAAAGAAGGGGCCAGCACGATCACACAGCAGCTTTCGCGCAACCTTTACAACTTGAAGGCAGCTCAGGAAAATAGCTTCGACAAGATGACGCGAAAGATTCGTGAATTCATCACTGCGGTCCAGATCGAGCGGACGTACACGAAAAAAGAGATTCTCGAGATGTATCTCAATTACATTTATCTTGGGCGCGGTGCGTACGGAATCTCTGCGGCGGCATCGATCTACTTCGACAAATCCGCGCAAGACCTGACCCTCGCGGAATCATCCCTCCTCATCGGCATGGCGAAGGGTCCGTTCTACTACGATCCCGTGAGACATCCCGATCGCGCATTTGCGCGGCGTGAAATTGTCCTCTCACAAATGGTGAAGTACGGACGTCTTTCACGAATCGAAGCCGATTCAATCGCGCGTGATTCATTGCGATTCACCGCAGATGATGCCCTGACACTGACCGGTCTTGCACCCCACTTCGTCGAAAACGTCCGTCAGCAGCTTCTTCAAAAATCCGATCAGTACGGCTTCGATATCTACAAAGACGGTTTGGCGGTCTACACAACCATCGACAGCCGAATGCAGAAATACGCAAACCGCGCTGTGGAAGAGCATCTCGCCGATTTACAGGCGGCGTTCGATTCGACCTGGGATTGGAAAGCGAATGTAGAGATACTTAACAAAGCGCTGGACAAAAGCATTCAAGACATTATCTCCAGCCGGAAGACGACAACTCACGCGGAGAGCGACAGCATCACGCGCGCACTTCGGAGCAACCCTGCGTTCGTCGATTCGGTGAAGAAAGTGTGGCAGAAAATTGAGGTCGGACTCATCGTGATCGACCCTCACACAGGCAGTATCCGCGCGATGGTTGGCGGTGCAAATTTCAGATCGTTCAAGTACGGCTTGAACCACACGACACAAATTCAGCGTCAGCCGGGTTCAGCCTTCAAGCCTTTCGTCTATACCGTTGCGATTGACAACGGCTATCCCCCGACTTTTGAATTGCTTAATCAGCCCGTGACGCTGATGATGGAAGACGGCTCGCGATGGACTCCGGGAAATTTTGATGGGACGATCGGAGGAAAATACACACTGCGCGAAGGGTTACGAGAGTCGATAAATCTTATCGCTGTCCGCGCGATCATGGAAATCGCTCCGAAGAATCAGGTTGTCGAGATGGCGCACCGCATGGGAATTTCGACCTATATCCCTCCGTTTGAATCGATCGCCCTCGGAACGGCGACGGTGAAGCCCGTTGAATTGACAGCGGCGTTTGGAGTCTTTGCAAACGAAGGAGTGTACGTTCAACCGGTGAGTATTCTGCGAATTGAAGACAAGGACGGGAACACCCTTGAAGAGAATCTTCCGGAGCAGCGGGAAGTGATGAGCAAAGAAACTGCATACATTATGACGACGATGCTTCAGGATGTCGTCGACCACGGAAGCGGCGGTCGCGTCCGACATTTCTTCCACTTCCCCGCTGCGGGAAAAACAGGAACAACGCAGGATTACGCCGACGCATGGTTTATCGGCTACACACCTCAGCTCGCAGCCGGCGTCTGGATAGGGTTTGACGATCAACAAGTAAAATTCACGTCATCGGACGGGCAAGGCGGGCGTACAGCAGCCCCTCTTTGGGGGCGTGTAATGAAGTATATTTACGAAGATCAATCCATACCGATTACGCAAGAATTCTTCGAAAAACCCGACGGCGTTGTCGTGGATACCATCTGCGCCGACACGAAAAAGCTTGCGACCCAGTTCTGCCCGAAGAGAATGGCTGAAGTGTTCAACGTGAAGTATCGGCCCTCTTCGTGCGACAAACATACTTCTGCAAATTGGAAAGAAGGGGAAGAGAACCCGAACGAAATTAAGTTTTGACAGTGTTAAGACAGTATGTTGTGCTAACAGGCTGTTGAAAAAGAAAACCGCAAAGGACGCCAAGATGAAAGTAGATCTTCTGTTTCTTTCTCATTTGAACAATTTTCCTTCGCGTTCTTGGCGTCTTGTCCCAAAGGGATCCCTTCGGGAGCGGTTCATCTTTTGAGCCGTAGGCTCATCAGCCTATGGCCGACATTCGATGAAGGTTTTTCAACACCCTGCTAAAGCTGCATCACCCGCTCGAACACGGTGTCCGCACTGATCTTCACCATGCATTCAAATGTTCCAATCGGGCATGTGGCTCCCCCGTGAATGCTGCACGGCCTGCAAAGTAATCCTTTCGTCTCCACGACAACATCGTGATCCCCATAAGGTCCAAATCCGAACGACGGAACTGTCGCTCCGAAAATTGCAACGACCGGCGTCCGCATAGCGACCGCGAGGTGAAGCGGCGCGCTGTCGTTCGTGACCAGCGCTTTGCAGCGTCGCAGTAATTCTGAGGACTGAAGAACTGAGAGCCTCCCCGCCGCAACAAAGACATTGCCGCTCATTACCCCTTTTTCGATCTCCCTACACAGATGCTCGTCCTCCTTCCCCCCGACAAGAACTACTCTCATTCCAGCCTCCGAAATCTTTCTCGCCAGATCGGAAAACCTTTCAGGAAGCCATCGTTTTGTGTTCCACACTGAACCCGGAGCGAGTGCAACGATCTTCTCGTTTTGAAGGATCTTGTTTTGGGTGAGGAATTGATCGATGACGCCGGCGTCATCCTTTGATGGATAGAGTGAAGGAAATTCTTTCTCCGTGCTTTCGATATTAAATATCTTCAGAAATGCGAGGTTACGGTTAATCTCATGAAAGTTCTTCTCGTAGACAGCAATATCCGTAAAGAGAAATCTCCCGGCGCTAGCGCTGAATCCGGCGCGGATCGGGATCCCGCTCATGGCAACAACGACGGCACTGCGCAGAGACCTGTGTGGAACGAGTGCAACGTCGTACCGGAGTGATCGCAGGAGTCGAGAAATCGATAGCAATCCACGCACACCTCGTTGATCGCCTCGTTTATCGTATTCCAATACCGTGTGGATGGCCGGATGATTTCGGAGAATTTCTGAGGCACGTGGAGTGGTCAAAAAATCGATGTGAGCGTTGGGATACTTTCTGTGGAGCACTTGAACAAGCGGGAGCGTGAGGATGATATCTCCGAGAAATGCAGTCTGAAAAACGAGAATTTTATTCGGTTGATTCATGCGATTTTTCTTCGATTGCGGATTTCGCGGGAGGAGCGTGCTTCCATCGTTTGTGCATCCATAACCAATGATCCGGATACAGCGTCGCATATTTTTCCAACACTGCAACGTGGCGCGCAGTGAGCTCGGTTATTTTTTCGTCCTCAGAGCCGCTGAGACTGCGGGTATCCACCTCTTCAAAAACAACTTCGTAGCGTCCGTCTTCCTTCCGGAGAATAAACGACATGACAACCGGCGCCCCCGTGCGCACGCTGAACACCGCTGGTCCTCGATGTGTCGAAGCGGGACGACCGAAGTACTCGACAAACAACCCTTCCTGTGGACCGCTTTGGTCGGCGAGCATGGCCACCACTTCGTTGCGCTGAAGCGCCGCGAGAATTTCGCGCGGCGATTTTTTCATCACCACGAGCTTGCTGCCGAACATTACCCTGTTTTTGCTCATGAAGGCGTCGACATATTTATTCCGCTGCTCCTGAACGATAATTGTCAACTGATGCCGCCCCAACAATCCGACAGCAAGGGCGTTGAGTTCCCAATTACCAAAATGTCCTCCGAGCATAATCAGACCTTTTCCCTCTTTTAATCGTGCGTCCATAATGCTTGCGTCGGCCATTGAGACAATTTCTCTCAGTTTCGCGTCCGTGAGCCGGGGAAACCAAAATATTTCAAGCAAAGCAATGACGACGTTGCGATATGTCCCCCGGGCAATTGCATCAATTTCTTCGGCACTTTTTTGCGGAAAGGCATGGCGAAGATTCTCGAGAGTAAGCTTTTTTCTTATGGGTATGAAATCGTACGCGAATGCTCCGACGCTTTTACCGACGGGATTCACCATTTCCCACGGCATCAGTCGCACGAGCGAGCCTATAAACGAGTACAATAAGTATTCCAGTCTATCACGCATGGATTAGAAAATACGAAATGATTGGGGCAGAATCAAAAAGGAGCCTGCCAGACGGCTTGGTTCACCTTTCTGCGTCGGTAAGGAACATCGAGTGACCGATGCAATTTCGATGTGCAATTTCGATGCAATTTCGATTAGGAATTGACAAAGATTATGTTTATATTTGAGATACCAAAAACAGTACACCGTCTTTATCTCCTCGTAGGGAGCTTTTAGAATCCTGCTGATGAACCGTACGAATCCTTCCAAGGTCGCAACGCCATCAATGAGTGCTTTAAGAGACAGTATTTTCGGCGTACACCTTGCCCAACGGTTTGTTGGGTTACACAATATCTAGAAAGGATTTGTTCCATGGAAAAAGGAACAGTCAAATGGTTCAACGCAACAAAGGGCTTTGGATTCATTTCGCGCGGCACTGGCGATGATGTATTCGTCCACTTTAATGCGATCACAGGCAATGGCTACAAGAGCCTGAACGAAGGCGATAAGGTCGAATTCGAAGTCGAGAAGGGTCCGAAAGGATTCCAGGCGACGAATGTGTCGGTTGTCTCCGCGTAAACCGGTAAGAATCTTATAGCAAAAAAATCCCGCCGTTGAGGCGGGATTTTTTTTGTACGAATGCCACATTCTACGATTTCTTCTGCCAAGCAACGGAAAAAAACTGCCGGTAGAATCTAATGCCCCCGATTAACAAGACTCCCCCCATGACGTCGTAAGGAAGGATTAGATAATACTTCGGTATGGTGGAATTGCGAAGTGTTATCCCGATGGTAATCATCAGTGCAATCATGACGAATCCCCTCATATGCGTGAATGCAAAAATGGCCGCGCGCTCCGGCATCTGAAGTATTCGATCAATGTTTTTCTGCACCACATTCGAGAATCCATACAAATATCCGACCGCTGAAAACACGACCGAGAGCAGGCCTACGATGATCTCCCCGAGGGGGGAAAGGAGTTGCAGCCAGATTGTTCCCCGCACGCAGAGAATACCGCCGGCAATCGTCCAGAAGATTCCTGCAAGTGCAAAGAGGTGGTGCCGCTGTACCGTCGGAATGAATTTCCGAATATTGTCGTTGTACAAAATTTTCCGCCATCGGCTGCCGGGCGCCTTTCTATTGGGTCATGGAATATTCTGGCGACAATATTCAGGCGTCGCTTCATGCCCGCGGAAAAATTTTTGACATTGAATTACCTTAGAAGCGAATTCAGCATCGTCGTCTTGCCCGCCCCATTAGGTCCAGGCAATCCGAAACATTCCTGTTGCCGAACCAGTAAGGAAATGTCATCCAAAGCTACGACAGTGGAGAATTGCTTGCTGATCCGTTGAATGTTGATCATGACAATCACTATGGTTAAGCAAATACTGATATGCGGCGCGGAGAGGAATCGGAAGCATCATCCCAGTCCTCATTACGCTGCAGGAATTGTGGCTTCTATGCGATATATGACACACATATGTTGCAGAGATGAGGGGCAAATAGCAAGTAGAGATATTTCAGCGTTTCCGCAAATAAGAATCTCTCCATCCTGTCGGATTTTTGTTTCGTCGTCACATCTCTCAGCATGGCGTACGCGATATCCGTTCGGCAGTATTTCACTGGTCATGTGCGATTGCCTCCAACAAGGTATGAGCGAAAAACAAAAAGGCTCGGCAGTATTTACCGAGCCTTGGAAATGTAAATGAACCGATCTTACTTGCAGCAAGATGGATACTCTGGACAGGCAGGTGTTCCTCTGAGCGGGCAGCCATCGTTATTCGTTTGAGGAGTTGAGCCTGAGAATGCAAAGGCACTGAAGGTCAATCCAAGCATGCCCAGAACGAGCACGAGTTTTCGTTTCATCTTTTTCTCACCACCTTCGGGATTGTCATGTTGACTGTTTTTACAGAATTTAGTGAATTACGTAACCAAGCAAGTTCATCGATGAGACCTTTCAGGTCAAGTTTGGCAAATTCGCTCTTAAGAAACTGCAATCGTTCGGCATCATCACAGTCCCCAGGGCATAGTGCCAGACGTTCCGCCAAGACTTCTGCGAAATGTTTCTTAAGTTGAGCATCCAAAACTCCATAGATTGCTTGATGAAGCCCCTTTTCCACGGCTTTCAGTTGTGCGTACAGGTCCTTGACAGGTCGGTCATCACCGAGCATCTTCTCGATACCGCCAAGCTGCCCCTTGATGTAGTGCAGTCGCTTTATAATTTCCTTTTTCTCTTTTGGGCTTATTGTCATTTCTTCTTCTTGAGGATCGCTACCTAAATATAACGTTTAGGAGGGGGTGTCTGTCAAGTTTTTGCTGGGAATATTTTGTCTAACATAAGTCCTTTTACAACCGAATTTACATCTCCAAGGCAACATTCACCTTTGGGGTTCTTAATGTCGCACGCACACTTACTGGCTTTTACTTCTTTGGCGATTTCAAGAGAGGCTGTGGACTTCCCTGTTTGTGCTATTTGCTCTTTGATTCGTCCACGGGTCCAGTCAAAGCAATAGCACACGTTCACGTCGTCGCCTTTGTCTTTGGCAAACACCTTTACGTTAACATCATCGACTGTAAAATATGGCACGCTCTGATTCGAAAAATACACGACCTTGCAGGTTTGCTCGGTGCAGTAGTAGTATTGCACGTTCTGAATCGAGCCAACCCTGTCAGGCTTCAACAAGTGCTCAAGAGTTCTCCGCTGAACCTTCCGAGAGGAAGTTTTAGAGATGGGACACTCCGCTTTTGCAGGTGCAGGCGATTTCTCCCTAACGAGGCAACACGCATCGCCGCTCTTATGCTCGTCAGCAGCAATTACTTCAACGGGTAGTGCGCAACAGGAATTCATATTACTTCCCTTTCTTTTGTTGTATGATGGCGGCAGTAAATCCAATTTCGTTCACTCGGTCAACAAAAGCGTTTGGTGTAATCGTTGCGGGATCATACTCGATCGCCGCCTTTCCTTGTTCATATTCCACATTGGCTTTGCGCACGCCCTTGATACTGGCGAGCGACCCTTCCACGCCTTTCGCACACGCTTTGCAGTCCATTCCTTCGATGCTCAGCGTTACAATTGCTTTTCCTTGCACGGCAGCGTTCACCGAAGACGAGGGTGTAACTCCCAAGTACGGAAATGCGATTGCAATCGCTGCGAGAAAGGTTGCGCCCCACACGCCAACCTTGTTCCACTTTCCCGCATCTTGGACCTTACAAGTTCCATCTTCGCACTTTACTTCACGCCTCATGTATACAAGGTAAAACCCAACTCCGAGCAGCAGAATTGTAGCCCCAATGAGATACGGACGATAGTTCTCAAAGACTGCAAAGGCTCCGACACTCCCAATACCGACAACAGCCACGAGGACTGGTCCTATGCAGCACAGTGACGCAATGATGGCTGTAATGATTCCCCCCGCCGTTGATAACGATGTTTTCTTCATTGTTCATCTCCTTTCGTTCAACGCAAATGCGTGTTGTTCTTTTGTTTCATCCAAGCCGAACATATCTTCCAAATTTGTGGTGAAGATGTTCGATACAAGTGAATAATAAATTGTCTGTGCCTTGCGTCTAGTCTTGACGGTATTCTTGTCTTTGAGTTTCCGAAGATGCTGCGAAACCGCTGAATCCGTCAGTTCCAGCACTTCCGCTAGGTCGCAGACGCACATTTCTTTGTGGGCGTGCAGGAGATACAGGATTTTGATCCGTTGGATGTTGCCGGCGATTCCGAGTAAGTCAGCCAGCGTTGCCAATCCTTTTTGCTCGGCAAGGCTGCGCTTGATGAGTGTAAACTCGGCTTTTGAGAAGGTCGGCCCAATACAGAGCTTTCCTTCGATATATACTTTTCTCATTAGTTCACCTAATAGTATTTTAGTATATGCTTAAATGCTATAACAATATACATCGGGGAAAGTTCCCTGTCAAGTTATTTCACGGGGAAAATTGTATTGAAGGCGTTCTTGAAATCGAGTATTCGGCTGGGGAGGCTTCCTCAACTACGCTGCGCAGCGGAATTGACGCTATTTTGTTCCTTGCTTGCGATCAAGCTGCTGCGCCAAAACGCGTAAATCCGACGTAGGAAGTTGGCAGGCATAATTCTCGCAAATGTATGCAGTGGCTTTTCCATTGACCATCCTGATGCCTTCGACGAACGGGATGTACGAGCTGAGCACCTCTTGTCCTTCGGTGGCATCCGCAAGCAGAACAATTTTGTTCGGAATGAATCGTGAGTGCAATTCTTTCAGTATCGCCTGCGTATCCTGGTTCCGAGGTTTTCCTGCAATGATCACCTGCATCGGTTTTGAGAGACTGAAATCAAGAGCAGCCAGGAACTGGGGGACATCTTGAGGCGAGGTGGTCATCTGTTGACCAAAGTACGCCAGCGACCGCTCTGCCATCTGTCGATAGTTCCGGTTGTCCGTCATTTGAGAGAGGCGAAGAAGATTGAAGATGGCGATGGAGTTGCCGGCGGGTTCCGCACCACAATACGATTCCTTTGTTCGTATCAGAATTGTCTTATCGGATCCGGTGATGTCATAAAATCCACCATCCTTCGAATCATAAAACAAAGCATTCTGTCTCTCCGTCAGCTCGATGGCATTCTTTATCCATCGAATGTCAAGTGATGCCTCATAGAGATCGATCAAACCCTGAGTGAGGAAAGCGTAATCCTCAAGCGTAGCTTCGAATCGAGCCTCGCCGTCACGATACCGGCGGAGAAGAATTCTCGTTTTCGGATCATACATTGTCTTTAAGACAAAGGAGCTAGCATGTTCCGCAGCTCGCAGGTATTCCTCGCTGCCAAGGACTTGATACGCGCGTGCAAAAGCTGAAATCATCAAACCGTTCCACGACACGAGAATCTTGTCGTCCAAATGCGGCTTCGGGCGCTTTTCACGCTGCTGAGACAATTTTTCTTTCGCAAGCGATAGAGTTTTCCTCACGCTTTCTGGTTTGAGGTTGAAATATTTTGCCGTTTCCTCCATAGAGTGAGCAATGTATAAGATGTTTTTGGCGCCAAGAGATCGCTGAGGGCCTGCTACGACGTTGCCCTTGTCTTGCACGCCGTAGTAGTAATCCAGAACTCTTGATTCTTGTGCGCTAAGATTGGCATCGATTTCTTTTTTTGTCCACGTGTAAAACGCACCTTCTTCCTTTTTCTCCGGATTTGATCGATCAATTACACTTTCTGCATCTTCTGCAGAATAGAAGCCGCCATTAGAATCCGTCATGTTTCGTTGAACGTATGCCAAGATATCGCGCGCGACCTCGGCAAAGAAGACATCGTGCGTAATCTGATAGGCTTCAAGATAGGAAATCACGAGTTGGGCTTGATCATAAATCATTTTCTCGAAGTGCGGAACGTGCCATCGTTCATCGGTGGCGTAGCGGTGAAACCCGCCGCCGACGTGGTCGTAGATGCCGCCCCGCGCCATCTTCCTCAGCGTCTCTAAGCTCATCTCGAGGGCATGTTGTTCACCCGTTCTCTTGTAATAGCGAAGCAAGAAATACAATGAGACGGGGCGCGGAAATTTTGGTGCAGAGCCAAAGCCTGCATTTCGTGAATCGTACATGCGCGAAAACGAAGCAAATCCCTTTTCAAGTTCTTCTTGCCCTGCTTCTGTGGCCTTCACCGCAGGCGCCGACACTTGCCTGAGATATTCACCGACCTTCTCGCTCGATTCATAAATCTTTTGACGGTCATGAGTCCAGATTTCGTGGATGTGCTGAAGCAAATCCGAGAATCCCGCTCTTCCGGACTTTGGTGTAGGTGGAATGTACGTTGCAGCAAAAAATGGTTTGAGATCGGGAGTCATGAAAATGGACATTGGCCACCCGCCGCTTCCCGTCATTGCCTGAAGAGCGGTCATGTAAACTCGGTCAATATCGGGGCGCTCTTCACGGTCAACCTTGATACTGACAACAAACTTGTTCATCAATGCCGCGATCGAATCATTTTCGAAAACCTCCCGCTCCATCACATGGCACCAATAGCAGGTGGAATATCCGATCGACAAGAATATCGGTTTACCTTCTTTGTGGGCTTTTTCAAACGCTTCTTCACCCCAAGGATACCAGTCCACGGGGTTAAAGGCATGTTGAAGGAGGTAAGGGCTTTTCTCCTTGACGAGACGGTTCGGCTTTCTTCCCGCAGCAAGGTTCTTTTCAACAACGGCATCTATCGTGCCTTGCGATAATTTCTTTGTTGAGTCGTGTAGCACAATGGATCGCTCACTCGGGGTCTCGATGTACGAAGGTGCACGCTTGACGGGATTTGCCAAAAGGAACCCGGCAAGAATAACAATAATCAATAGAGAGGCTTTCTTAACCATGGACTCTGCGGCAAACTGAGATTGGCTGCAATGTTTGATTCGGCTAAACGGAACTTCCTATTTCTAACATCACGTTCTGAAACAAAGTTCATGCCAGCGGATTGTGAATAACTTAAGTTACGCAGAACCAAATCCCCTCTGTGCGAAAGCAAGAGCGTAAGGGAGAGGGGAAAAAGGTCTACGACCTCGTAGAGGGGTGTGTAACAATACCGAATGCTACCATTAAAATTACATCAAAAAGATACATTCCAGCGTGGCAACACACCCCTTGCCCCTCTCTCTAACGCACACGCCAACGCTGCAGAGGGGAAATATGGTGTGTGAAACTCCGTTTTGCGTAACATCAGAGAATAAGTACAAGCAGAAGCCCAGCAGGTCAAGGATAAAGAGCCTATTCGACTCATCGCGACATGCCGGGCTTGCTTCACCAAATAATCAACTTACTTCATCTCTCCTTGCTTGTGCATGGTGGCGCAGTTGGCACAATACCACTTGCCATCCATCTCCACCGCAGTCGCAAGTTTCTCCTTGTGGCCCATGTCATCAATGATACTGCCATCTTCAAAAACAACTCGCCATTTGTCCCCCTCCTTCACAGATACTTTTTTGGTATCGATCGCTCGATCTTTCTCATAGACAGCCCCCTCGACCGTGACATCCTTGACGGGCCACTGAGCAAGGAACGACTGCGGAACATTTGTAAGAACGTAGAATTTATTGTCTTTCGTGTAAACGCCCGGCAGCTCAGCACGGCGCAAATCGTGCGTGGGGGCGCATGCCATACCCATGACGCCGCAATGTGCCCCAGAGATTACACCGGAAATTTTTCCATCCTTTCCTCCTGCAACAGCCATGACGGCCATTGCAACAACAAGAATGAACAGAGAGAACGATTTGTGTACCATAAGGACTCCTTTGTTTGTAATGAATGAATTATGTGAATTAAATTACTGTAGCCTTACATTGTAATCTGATGACGTCCTTTCTTCAGTCCCTGTTCGATCATCGGCTTCAATGTTTCTTCATTTGTAAAGCCGACGAAGTGTTTGATCACCTTTCCATCGGGACCAAAGAGAAAGTTATCCGGCAGCCCGTAAGTACCATACGCACGTGCTACCTCATCACCCATTCCTACGGGCCAACGGACATCATACTTCTTGATAAATGCCTCAACATCTTTCTCGTTTGTTTCTACTGCAACACTGAGGATTTCAAACCCCTGATTTTTGTATTGCTCGTACAGTTTGACAAACCCGGGTGTTTCCATCCGACACGGACCGCACCACGGCGCCCATATATTGACAAGCACGACTTTGCCCGCGTAGTCGGAGAGTCGCATTGTGCGTCCTTCAAGTGTTTTCAGCGTGAAGTCGTACTTGCCGTAATCTGCAGTGATATTCTTGGCTTCACGTTTTAAGGTGGAATCCTGTGCAGAAAGATTATCATTCTTGTTCTGAGGAGAAACAGGCGAACCTTCCTGCTTTGGTGAAGCATCTGACTCCCGCTGCAAGAGATATTCGGGGTTCATGAAATCGAACTTTTGAGATATTGCAGCCAGGTTTCCTGTGAAGATCAACAATCCAATGGCGATGAGGATTATTCCACCTGCAACTTCGACTTTATGAAGATGATGCTTGATCTTTGCGAAAGCTGTAAAAAATGCGTTCAGAAACAGGGCAGAAAGAACAAAGGGAATTCCAAGTCCAAGGGAATACACTCCGAGTAATACCATGCCTCGAGTTGCCGATTCCTGCACCGCAGCGATTGCAAGAATTCCTGCAAGAATCGGACCGATGCATGGCGTCCAGCCAAACGCAAATAATATCCCGGCGGTTAGCGAGCGACCGGCGCCGATCGATTTCGATTCAGCATGGACACGTTTTTCATAAAGCAGAAATGGTACTTTAATAAGTCCGACCATATGAAGTCCGAAAATGATAATGATCCCACCAGCGAATTTGGCAATGACATCGAGATTCTCGCGCAAGAACCTTCCAACAACTGTGGCTGACGCTCCAAGAAGTATAAAGATGATTGAAAAGCCGGCGACGAAGAGAATACTGTTGATCGCCGCTTTACGAATTATCGTTTTCCTCTTTTCCTGGTCCGTAAGTTCCTGCAATCCCAACCCGGTGATGAACGAAAGATAGCCGGGAACGATTGGCAAAACGCACGGAGATGCGAACGATATAACGCCTGCAATCAACGCAGTCAGTAATCCGATGTTAAGAGTATCCATCTATTCCTCGTTTCATATCAATTGCTCTCTGTTGAAAAAACAGAGAGGGGAACAATACCGTTCCTTCGAATCCGGGAACATTTACTTGGCCGGTTCAACCTTTGTATACACGAGCAGGTTCTGACCGCCTTTCTGGACAACCATGCCCGTGAGCTTCACTTTCTCTGCAGCATATTGCACTAACTCTTCGTTAGCGCCTTTCATTCCTGCCTTGGGGACAACAGTATACACCTTATCTGTCTTGTCCTCGAGAACACCAACGGGCAATCCACCCTTGATGCACATGATCGCGCATTCCTTGTGTTCCTCTCCTCTAGCGCCGTTCATGCCAGTGAGATAACATTTCTGGTCGATCACCTCACCGATGATGGTGACTTCTTTCATCTCTTTCATTGCCTTTTTGCCCTGAGCCGATGCGGCAAGAACCGAGACAACCGAAAGAAGAGCGATGATGAGCAACTTGGATTTTTTCATGATGACTTACTCCTTTATTGATTGTGAATAATGTATGTGAATTATTGTTACGTGGTTTAACTTAGACTTTTTGGGCGAATCGTTGTGCCTCTTCAACAGAGAAATCACCGTAGAATGCAAGCTGTCCGTTGATAAAAGTTGCTGGAAAAATTATTACTCCCAACCTCCGGCAGTACTCTGGATCGGCTGCTCGATTGATAACAACAAGTTGATCCACTTCGAAATTCAGTTTGATAACTTTGACGGTGTTCAACACACGCTCGCACGAAACACACTCCGGTTCGACGAACACAAGTATTTCATGAATTGGCTTCATCATCGTATTTCAGTTTTTCATCGTCTTCGTTGCGTCTAGCGGACTGCTCGGGGTAGTTCCTGCCTGAACACGTAGCGGCAATTCGACAAAAAATGTGCTCCCGTTGCCAAGTTCGCTCTCGACCCAGATTCGTCCGCCGTGTGCTTCAACGGCAAGTTTACAAAACGTCAGGCCTAATCCGCTACCTAAGCGTCTGCCGTTCATTACTCCTTGTTCGAATTTTTCGAAAATCTTATCATGGTATTCCGGTGCAATACCGCTGCCATTATCGATGACCGCAATCTTTGCCGTCTGATTGCTCGCATTGATATCGAGACGAACAACAATGTATCCGGTGGATGGCGTATGCTTTACTGCATTGGTGAGGAGATTGATGAGCACTCGTCGAACGAGATCCTCATCGATCGAAATTTGCACTCCGGGGGCGTCATTGATGAATGTGAGAGTTCGCTCCGCGATCATACCGCTCTCACGAATACGGGTTAGCAGAGCCTCAATGAACTGATCCGCAGCGGTTACCGTCCGATGAAGACTAAGTTTGTCCTCTTCCATTTTCGCGATGTCGAGAAGGTTTTCAATCATTCTCTTCATGTCGTGCGCTGCGCGCACTCCTTGACGGATCAACCTCTGCTGCGGCTCCGGGAGATGGGTCCGTGATTGTAGTATCCCAAGACTTAGGAGAAGAACGCCGAGCGGATTCTTGAGATCGTGCACGATCATGTGAAAGAGGTCGTCTTTCAATTTCTCGAGTTTTCGTATTTTCTCGTACTGTTCCTGACGTTCCGCGAGAACTTGCTGCAGTTGTATGAGCATTGCATTGCGGGATTGCATGAGTTCACCAATTTCCCCACGGGGAATCTCGTTCTCAGGAATCAATTGCACAAGGCAGCCGTCGGCAGTGCATTCATACGACTGCCGGTCGTTGTAGGAACGTATCTTTCTCAGAGGGAGAAAAATCCTCTCGCGAATCACCGCGAGCAACACAGCAGAGGTTGTTCCACTCACGAGCAAAAGTAAGATCACGTGACCAAATCCGTGGGAGAGATCGACCCATGGCATGAGAAATTCACATACACCGAACCAGCACGGTGCGGCGAGTGCAGTGATGAGAATACTCACGACAATGATTTGGATCGATATCGATGATGAATAGAGCGTTTTCATAAATTGATCACGTCAATTTCCAATAACAGAGGCAACATTTCATTTTCCTGAGGCCAACGATAGTTCACTGTTTGATGGTTTGTTCCTGAACCTGTAGCAGCCTTTGGATGCGAGATTCCAGTTGACTTTTCGGAACCGCACCGATGAGTCGATCAACGATCTGCCCATTCCTAAAGAAAAGTAGCGTCGGGATGCCCGTGATGCCAAAACGCTGAGACGTTTCTGAATTCTCTTCAACATTTAACTTTGTCACTTTCACTTTACCTTCATAATTAGAAGCAAATTCATCGAGGAGCGGGGCAATCATTTTGCACGGTCCGCACCACGGCGCCCAGAAATCAACGATTGTTACTTGGTTACTCTGAAGTACTTCACGTTCAAACGACTGGTTGTTAATAATGACTGGTTTCATGCTTTAGTTTTCCTTCAATTATTTCAATTACGTGCCGCTGCGACTGTTTCAAGGCGAGCCGACTTCGTACCGTACACGCCGCCAACGACTGCTCCATAAATCATGTGTCCCAAAAGACTTCCGATCAGCATCATTAACGGAGCTGATGTATGCGAAGAAAAGAGACCGGCCCCCATCATGGGATTTATCATAACTTGCATGACAAGCCATGGAACCAATCCATACAGAGCGCCACGAACCAAACCGTTACCGGGCAGTTTTGAGGCGAGGACATACACGTAGATAAGCGCAAGAACTGTTCCGATCATAAAGTGGGCTATCCAACCAAGAGCTTCTGGGATTCGCATGAAATCAGCCAGCATCTTTCCAATCGGCATCGGCGGCATGCCCATCAGCGGTCCCATGAGCATGACCATCGTCATCACAAGCGTGCCGAGCAAACCGGCGATGACTGCTTTTCCAAAATTCTTTTGCATAACATATCTCCAGCAAAAAAGTGTTTGTAATAGTGAATTGTTTCATGACAAATATAACAATGAACGGTAGGCAAAGACTGTCGGCTATCCGACAAATGAGGGAAATTGTCAGGCAGCAGACAAAAGCAGGAATAGCGTAAATAATTGGCTAAATGGAAGGAAGAGAAGAGGTGAAGCTAACGGGCGAGTGCCTGCAGCTCTTTGAAATTATGGATGGTGAGACTTTTGCGGGTAAAGTCAATTAATCCTTTACCTTTCAGTTCATTCAGGACGGTCGTGACCGTTTGGCGAGAAGCAGCAGTCAGGTAGGCAATCTCTTGATGGGAGAGAAATGAAGAAATGTGAACCGTACCGCCCTTCATTTTCCCAAAATCATCAGCGTACCGAACGAGAAAGCTTATGATCCTCTTGGTAACATCCTTGAAAGCGAGGTCACTCATCTTTTCTTCAAATCGTCGCAGCCGCAAGCCCATCCACTTCGTCAACTGAAGATTAAGGAGAGGGCTATCCATCAGCATATTCTCGAAATCCTGCTTGCTCATCGAACACACAAGTGCATCGTCGAGGGTTTCCGCAATCTCTTTTGTCCCGCCCTGTTCGACGATCGAAAGCTCTCCGAAGATTTCTCCCGGACCTAAAATATCCAAAATAATTTCCCGGCCATCTTCATGAAGACGAGAGAGCTTGACATGGCCTTCCTTGAGGAAGTAGATATTCTTCGATGGTTCCTCAGGAAGATAAATAGGTCGATGTTTTCCGATCTGGCTCATGGTTGTTATCTTCTCAACCATCTTCATTCGGGAGTCATCCATCCCATCGAAGATATTGATATTCTTGAGGTACCAGAATTTAGATTTTTCAGACATCAGTAGTAGTTAACACAAATAATGAATCTAACGGATATAATTTAAGCAATTAGTCTTTCTTTTCAAAAGCGCATTTGCACTCGGGGAATCACCAATAGCGGCAACGATTGATTTGCGCCGAATTAAACTGCCGTCCCAATCTCTGCCGGATTATTCAGTGAATCCCGAATCTTTCCGGATTGAAGATTCACGAAACGATACGGCATACCTGTCGGAGTATTGAATACCGGAAGTAATCTCTTCCCAAGGTCCCCGGCGAGAGTATTGAAGCGTTTATCGCCATCCATTTGGTACGCAGTGAGAAGTCCTCCTAGCAAACGAACAGTGACCTTAAAGCTTTGACCTCGATGTTTTTATTGAAGGGTAAACTATCAAAGACGAGCTGTTTTGTTCTCGCAAAGTTCGGCGCGACGTGGGGATGTCTAGTCATGGCCGGCGAAATCCGGACCTACTTTTCTTTCAACTTCCCCTTAAACGCTTTCTTAAACTTGTCGACTTTCGGCTGTATGACGAACAGACAATAGGGCTGGGCTCCATGTTCATTGAAGTAGTTCTGGTGATAATCTTCCGCTTTATAAAAACTTGTGAGCGGTGCGATCTCCGTAACGATCGGCGCATCGAATGCTTTGGAAGAATCCAATTCTTTCCTATAAAGTTCGGCGAGCTTCTTCTGTCCTTCGTTGTGATAGAAAATCGCCGAGCGGTATTGAGTGCCTGCATCTTTCCCTTGCCGATTGAGTGTCGTTGGATCGTGTGTCTTCCAAAAAACCTCAAGCAATCCCGGATATGTTACTTGTTTTGGATCATACGCAATCTGGCACACCTCGGCATGCCCTGTCGCGCCTGAACAAACATCGTCGTATGTCGGATTCTTGACAGTACCGCCCGCGTAGCCTGAAACGACAGAGTGGACGCCTTGCAGGTTCTGAAAGACCGCTTCAACACACCAAAAACATCCTGCACCAAACGTTGCGGTATCCAAAGCCGTAGTACTCATAGAATTTTTCTCTCCATGTTTATCCATCGCCCGATTAGTGGACGGCCCAGGCAAAAGAGCGTACACCCCGAGGGCCGCCAGAAGTGTAATAATAATCAGAATTGTTTTCATAATACTACGTCAGTATCAAAAATTCCATTCTTCCATGATTCCATTTTTCCAATTTTTTTCATGGAGACAATACAGGGCGGGAGAATGTCCCGCCTCTACTCCTTTTTCAATTTCTCATGAAGCACATACGCGAAAACTCCAAACGCGCGCATCGCCTGAGATTGTGCATGGACTGTTCCAACCTCATTAACGTTGTATCCTTCTTCACCACCAAAAGGATTCCACCCATTCCGTATCCCGTCATCACTAAAGCGGTGGAGGGTCACCGATGCTTCGCCGTGATGATTTGTCCAGACATGCTCAAGCATCTTTTCGGTTTTTTCAGGAATTTCGGGGAGCAATTCTGGGGCAATCATGTATGCGTCTAAAACGAAATGGACGAACGCTCCGTTCCCGTCCATCCTGAGTTGGTAGTAATCCTGCGAATCTATCCAACCGTTCAAGGGATCCATGATCCTATTGGCTGATGCAGCCACGATCTTTTTGAATTTTGCATTCCCAGTCATTCGGTACATTGCTGCGCCGACTGAACAGTACGACGCATCATCCCACGGGAGCTGCTTGCCAAACGCCGCCCTTCCTTGTTTTCCCATCCACTCGCCTTCACCTCGATAGAATGTCTTTTCAATTCCCGGGTATTTCGAATCACCTTCCCAAACAAGAATCGCATCCTTGTAGAATCGCTCCTCGCGCGTTGCGTCATACAACATGCACGCAACCGTGACCATCTGATTCATATTGCTGTTGGTGATGATTATATCGTCTACCTTTTGCTTGGGCGAGTAGTTATACCAACTCCAAAAACCCTCATGATTGGAGAGTCTCCCTTCCTCCTTTGCTTCATCGTACCGTTTTTTCGCATCTTCGACCCAAATCCTGTTTTTTCTACCCGAAAATTGCCACCAGTACAATTCTGCGAGACAAATCCATGCACGGTCGTCTACCCACGTTCCGTTCTCCATATTGGTAAGTGGGCGAAGGTTCATTACCGAGTTCAGAAGATTCGCATTGCCGGTTGCGGCATACAAGTGCGCTTCTCCTATAGCTCCATTTGCTCCCTCCCATCCAGCCGTATAGACTCGGTGAAACTCCGCGTCGATTGCATAGGCGCGCCGAACAGTCTCATCGAAGATCGCCTTAGGTTTCAATGCGGTCGGCGTTTCTATTTGGACCGGCCCCATGGACTCACTCTTCGAATCAATTCTCGGGCTTCGGAAAAGAATATAAATGATCGCAACCAGAGCGAGCACGCCAATGCTTACGACAATGACTAGCGATGAATGAATCGTCGCTTTCTCGTCGCTCTTGCGAGCGCCGTGTGTTTTCAAACTTTTCTGTTTCATCATTTGTCGGTCGAATCGGGCGCGCCGGAATGTTTGCGCGAGATGAGATTTTACTCGAGCTATCTATTCAACGACATCATCGCTGCTTCTGGATATCGTAATCCGGATGCCGCTCCTTTCGGCGCGGCTTCGTTGATAAGCGCGAGGTCTTCCTTAGTAACAGTAATGTTTGTGGATGCCACGTTTTCTTCCAAATATTTGCGCTCCTTTGTTCCGGAGATTGGTACAATGTTATCTCCTTGCGCAAGCACCCACGCAAGCGCTAGTTGGGAAGTGGTACACCCTTTTTGCGACGCGATTTTCTCAACGCGACCGACAAGATCAAGATTGCGTTGAAAATTTTCTCCCTGAAAGCGTGGCGACAACCGGCGAAAGTCGTCCGGGGCCAAATCTTCGAAGCGCCTTATTTGTCCTGTAAGAAATCCGCGCCCCAGCGGGCTGTACGGAACGAAGCCGATTCCAAGTTTGCGGCATAAGGCGAGTAATTCATCTTCCGGATCACGCGTCCACAGCGAGTACTCCGTCTGAAGTGCAGCGATCGGATGAATGGCGTGCGCTCGTCGAATTGTCTGCGGTCCGGCTTCTGACAATCCAATATAGCGCACCTTCCCTTCCTTCACTAAATCTCTCATCGCTCCGACTGTGTCTTCAATCGGAGTAGTTGGATCAACGCGATGAAGATAATACAAATCTATGCTCTCCACGCCGAGTCGGAGCAGGCTCCCCTCGCACGCTGAGCGCACATAGTCCGGTTTGCCGTTGATGTTTCGAATGCTCGGGTTTACCGGATCTCTCACGATTCCAAACTTGGTCGCGAGAACGATTTTGTCGCGTCGATTCTTGATAGCCTTCCCAACGAGTTCTTCGTTTTTACAAGGACCGTACATGTCGGCAGTGTCGAACAGGGTGACTCCAAGTTCCATCGCACGGTGTATCGTTGCTACTGACTCCTTGTCGTCTCCCTTCCCATAAAACTCAGACATTCCCATGCATCCTAAACCGATTGCGGAGGTAACGAGTCCCTTATTGCCGAGTGAGCGTGTTTTCATGAGATATTCCTATTAAAGATGCGGGCGACTTCTTTCGCCGTCATATATGATATTTTGAAGATACATATCTTATGGTTGATTAGGAAGTAGAAGGTGATGCATATCTGCCCTTGGTGATGCTATTACGAGCAGCATACGCAATAGCGCTAACACGGGCGATTCGCTTGGGAGCGCCCTTTCGGCAGTAGCGGAGACATTACGATGATACCACTAATTCTTCCAACTTATTATACGTATCGGAATATTTTTTCTATCTTACTCTTGACAAATGTTGGAATTAGTGTTATATTACTACCGCCAATGAAGAAAGGAAAATTAAAATGGAAACCATAGCAACCTCGAAAGGACAAGTCGTAATACCCTCAAAGGTGCGTAAGAAATTTGACATCAAGGAGGGAACGCGATTTCTCATCGAGATAGATGAAAAAGGTGTTCGGATTATTCTGAAACCAATAACACGGGAATATGTTCACAGCCTGCGAGGTAAGTTTAAAGGGAAAGGTCTAATGAAAGCATTTATGGAAGAGAAAAAGAGAGAAAGAGAACTCTGATGCCCCAAAAAGTCAAAGCATATGTCCTCGATTCCTGGGCAATCATTGCCTATTTTGAGGATGAACCTGCCGGAGCCAAAGTCGCAGATCTCATCGCAGACGCTCACGAACATAGCACCCCCCTTCTGATGACGGTGGTAAATGTTGGCGAAGTATGGTATATCCTTGCTCGTCAAACCTCAGAGAGTGAAGCCGATCGTAGCGTTGCAGAACTCAATGAATTGGGGATCGAAATTCGTGAGGCTGATTGGAAGCTGGCTCGAAATGCCGCACAATTCAAAGCAAAGCACAAAATGTCGTTCGCCGACGGGTTTGCAGCGGCATTAGCTGTGCAAGAAAAAGGCGCCGTCCTTGTTACGGGAGATAAAGAATTTCAGCAATTGGAGAATGAAATCAGAATCCATTGGTTAGTATGAAAGCCTCAACAGAGATTCTCGCGATTGAAGAAATTACTGTTTCTCATTATGAGTCTATCGATCTAGATAGGCTTGTTATGTTTGCGGTCGCCAAGCTGGCTGACATGGATCTGGAACTCTCATTGGAGAACATTATCGTTGCAACATTCAAGCTTTTCCGAAAGAAATTCTCTTTGATTGGCTATCCAGAATTTCCAGATGCAACAAGAGTAGAAAAATGTCTTTGGAGATGCAAAGGCAAGAAAAGAGGATGGCTGGGGGGAAATACGCCGCACGGCTACCTTTTGACGGATAAGGGACGATTGGTAGCTGATCACGCTGCGGCTCTGTTGTCTTTTTCATCGGGAACAAAGTATAAAACAATATCCCAGACACGTAGAAAGGAAAGCATCATTGCCGAAGTCGTTTCCTCGCCTGCTTATAAGAAGTACTTAGAAGGACAAAAGGATAAGATCTCCGAAGCTGAATTATGTTATATGTTACAAGGAACTTTAGATTCACTGAAAGATACACTTAGAGAAAATTTGGAATCGCTCAAAATAATCTCTGAAGAACTTCAGCGGAAGGACGTCAGCGAATTTCTTAACCTTTTGGAAAAAAGATTCTCAAGATTTCTTTACGACAAATAGGAGTTGACATGCAAAAATATGAAATCCAGGCGGACCAGCGCCACATGGTACGCAGCGTCCAGACTGCAATGCAGGGGAACGCAATTCGTGCATTGGTTGAATTGATCACCAACTCCGATGACAGTTATGGTGACGTCGAAGATCTTGGGAAAAAAGCAAGTGGAGTTATTGAAGTCTTGTGCAAAAAAGACGGATACTGTTGCCATTTTGCGGTCCGAGACGAGGCTGAAGGAATGTCCAGAGAAGAAATCAAGAAGTCATTTGGAGAAAACTCGTACGGCGCTGCTACCAGCGGATTAAAGGAAGGCAGACGGCGTCGCGGGTATTTCGGCCAGGGAGCAAAAGATGCATTGGCTGGTATGAAAGATGGGAAAATAGTCACAATCAAAGGCAATCTTCTGTCAGAATGTCGAGTTTACATTGAACGAGGCAAATTATATGGAGAATTAGAAGACACAATAACAGCTTCAAATGGGCTTAGGAGTGCGCATAAAATCAATGGAGATGGCACAATCGCTTATTTCACGGCTGACCCAGAAAAAACTGGGACAGTTCCAAGATTTGAAAGAGTTCAAGCTGAGCTCGCAAATAATTACATGCTTCGGAGGATAATGACCAACCCTCAGCGCAAGATTCTATTGATCGATGAAAACAATGATGAACGCCGAAGACTTAGGTATAAATTACCTGAAGGCAAAGAAATATTGAACGAAGACTTCGCTATTCCGTACAAAGACTATCCCCATTTCAAAATTCACTTATCTCTTTGGAGATCTGAAAGAGAGCTTTCGCAATCGGGTGATGATCGGGCTGGTGGACTCTTAATCATTGATGATGCCAACGTTGTGCTAGATATCTCTCTATTCAAGTACGATAACGAGCCGCTTGCGGCGAGGTTCTTTGGAGAAGTGGTCATAAATGATTTCCGAGAATTTCTTAAGAATGAAGAACCTATTCTTACTGAAGAGCGAAACGGATTAGCAATTCGGCACCCTTTCTGTCAGAACCTTATTCGTGAAATCGAGAAACGACTTGAAGTCAAAATAGATGAAGAGAAAGAAAGAAAACAAAGAGAAGCTCAAACAAAATTTGATCTGGAAGAGGCAAATCGTTACAAAAAGGCTTTCCACGTTCTCAACGAAATCGCAAAAGTGGAGGCAGAATCAGTACTGAATCTAGGCGAGAATCCTGATGAACCCATTGAAAACGTTCCAGATGGTTTGACCCTATATCCATCATCAGCTCAGATTACCGTTGGAAAGCGTTATGCTTTTCAACTTAGGTTAGACACGAGGAAGATCCGTCATGGTTCGATCATTAAAATTTCCTGCACGTGTCCGAAAGCAAAATTAGAAACCTCTGAAATTCGAATTACTCCAGAAGATGGATCAGGAATCATACGAAAATACATAACGATTAAGGCTGCCGAACCAAACGTGCAAGGTTTACTCCGTGCATCTACAGGTTCCATCTCTAAAGAAGCAAAGATATTTGTTGTCCCCGAGAAGGAGTTGCTGTTTGAAGAAGGAATGGTGTTTCAGCCAGAGATGGTCACCCTCCGTCCCAATAAGCCGAGAAAGATTTATCTACTCGTGTACATAAAAATGATCGAAGGTGGAAGCACCGTCAAACTTTCCAGTGATAATGAGGCAATACACTTGTCAAAGTCGGAGGTCGTTGTTAGCGAGGCAGATGCTGAAAGGCATGTCGCTAAGTATGAACTTGAAATCTGGGGAGAGGGAGAGGGCCAACAGGGTATGATCACTGCGGAATGCGGGCAATTCATGGCGTTGCTGCAAGCTTTCGTTCACTCAAAAGACGAAGTTCCAAAAGAGCCATCGGGAATGTTCAGCGAACCCAGCTTCGACTATGACCCGGACCCTACTCTGAGAACAACTTACAGTTCTGAAACAGGCAAAGTAACGATCTACGTGAACTTTCCATCTGTCTTTCACTATCTAGGAGAAGAGGCTAAGTATAGAAAGACTCTAGAAGCACAGGTGTTAATAGCTGATCTTGTTGCAGAGCGATGTTTTTTTGAGATCGCCAGAAAGAGAGTCACAAACGATCAATTGATAAGACCTGAAGCGAAATCAGATAAAATTCAGCGCCATACATATGAATTCTCGA
This sequence comes from Bacteroidota bacterium, assembly GCA_020052095.1. GTDB lineage: Bacteria > Bacteroidota > Ignavibacteria > UBA10030 > UBA8401 > JAGVPT01. Next base: position 31,464 of record JAGVPT010000035.1, read on the forward strand.
AAAAATACGGCAGGCGTATTCATGAGGCCTTGGTGGACCAGAATCTGTTGTCCAAATCAAAAACCAGTATAGAAGAGAAAGTTAAACTTTCACTCAACTAAATATCTCTGGCGGAACTATCTCGCTCTACGCGAGGAACAACAGAAGGCTATCGACGAAGATGCGTCGACTGATCCTGTCGTTCATCACTGTCATTATGAAGTCTTGAGAGAGTGAATTAATTTTTCGATTTCGTTAAAATTGTCTGCCCAATCATGAAAGCAACATTAGGGAAATCGGATTTGCGGGATTCCCACTCCCTCGTAATTCAACACAGTTTCACATGATTTCAGGATTATCCCAATCGACTGAATCATTGAATTTTCCTTGACGGACCGCTCTCCGTAACGCGTCTGGTGGAAGATAGAAAAAACGCTCGCCAATTCCAAAGCATCAACCTTTGAGTTTCAGCCGAATTGCTTCTCTCCTTGTCAACTCCGATATTACTGATGCTTAAATAAAGAATGGATACTTTCAAATTAATTTATTATCTTTCCGGGTATGAGACCTCCCGGAACATCTGCCGATTTGGAGCAACGTC
>JAGVPT010000278.1 GCA_020052095.1 Bacteroidota bacterium
CCCAGCAGCGCCCACAAGACAAGCCCCGCCACAGCGGGGCTTTTTTATTTTACACAGGTCGAGCGCTTCTCAGCGAGATCCGCCGCTCTCTGGCAGATCGAGCGCTTCTCAGCGAGATCCGCCGCCCTCTGGCGGATTCGATCCCAGCAGCGCCCACCATAGTCCCGAATTCAGTTCGGGACTTTTTTTTGTGGCCTGGTCCCACTCATTACTCCGCATCAAATCGTCGATCAGACACCCACGGAAATAAGAAAGGCCTTATCATCACGACAAGGCCTCCTTTAAGGACCATCAATCTTGTAATCTTGTAATCTTGCAACCTTGTAATCTAGCAATCTTGCAATCCTGTAATCCTGTAATCTCCGCTACTTCCCCCTCCTATCGAGAATTTTTTCCATCTCATCCATAACGCGATTCATCTTCTTCATTGTCAACTCGAAGGGCTGCGAGTTCGTCATATCAACTCCCGCTTTCTTCAACAGGTTGATCGGGTAGTCAGATCCGCCTGCTGAGAGGAAGTCGATATAACGCTTCGTCACCGCCTTGTCCCCCGCAAGAACTTGTTCTGAGAGAGCGGCAGAGGCCGTGAACGCTGTCGCGTATTGGTAGACGTAGAAGTTGTAGTAAAAATGGGGAATGTAGCTCCACTCTGATTTTATTTCGTCGTCGACAATGCATACGCCTTTGTCGTGTCCGTAATATTTCCTCGTGATTTCCCGGTACAACTCATTCAATCTGTCTCCGGTAAGCGCCTCCCCTTTTTCTGCAAGATCGTGAATGCGAAGTTCAAATTCAGCGAACTGCGTTTGGCGGAAAACCGTACCCTTGATTCCTTCCAGATAACTCCCGAGGAGCGATAGCCTCACGTTGTCGTCTTTGATCGTCTTGAGCATATGGTCGATGAGAAGTGCTTCGTTAAACGTCGAGGCGACCTCGGCGACGAATATAGGATAGTCGGCCGTTGGGTAAGGCTGTGTTTTGTTCGAGAGATAACTCTGCATTGTATGCCCCAGTTCATGAGCGAGCGTGCTCATGTCGTCGTACTTGCCATTGTAATTCAGCAGCATGTACGGGTGAACATCGTACGCCGATCCGTTGGAGTATGCGCCGCTTCTTTTCCCCCCGTTCGGGTAGACATCTATCCACCGCTCGTTGAACGCTTTCTTCGTCACCGAAGCGTACTCGGGACCGAGGGGCGCGAGTGAGGCGAGAACATTCTGTTTTGACTCATCTACGGTATATCTCAATTGGACGCTGCTGAGGAGCGGTGCGTACAGGTCGTAATAGTGTAACGTGTCAATGCCGAGGATTCTTTTCCGCAATTTCAAATAGCGGTGAAATGTGGAGAGATTGGCGTCGACATTGTCGACGAGGCTGTGGTAGACCTGGACCGGAATGCTGTTCGCGTCGAGCGCGCTTTGTAAGGATGAGCCATAGTTCCGCGCTCTCATATAGAACATGTCTTTATTCACGTTCGCAGATAACTCGGCGCCAAGAGTCCGGCGGTATTCATACAAGGTCCCGAAAAAAGATGCAAAGACTTTTTTCCTGTCATCGCGGTTCGCCGAGGCCCGATGCAAATTGAACGCGGCCTGATCGAGCTTTACTTTCTTCCCGTCACGTAACTCCACTTCGGGGAATGGAAATTCTGCATCCATAAAAACACTGTAGATGCTTTGCGCACCGTCTGACATCAGGCTGGCATCGGCAATAATTTTTTCCTCCCCTTCGTTTCCGGTGTGCGCTTTCCGACGAAGGATGTCGTCCAGGTAATGGCGGTACACTTCCAGCTTCTTTTCTTGAGCAATGAAAGAGTCGATCGTCGAACGATCGATCTTGAGAATCTCCGGCTCGACGAACGCCACTTCCGCGCCGAACGTCGTTCCGATCTGTCCCATTTCCTGTTTCATCGCAAGGTAGTTCGATTCTCTCGTATCCTGATCGGAGTTCATCCCTGCGTAGCTCGAGAGTCGCGAGAATTCTTTGGCAAGATGACTGACAAATTCTAAGCACCCCAGAAGTTGTTCCGACGATGAACTCAAAGTTCCCCGGTACTTTTTGACCGAGGGAATGTCGGCAACGAGCTGCTCTTTTGCTTTTTTCCACGTGTCATCCGTCGGGTAGATGTCTGAAAGATTCCACTTGTATTCATCCGGAATTTTGTTTCTGTCGCGTTCCTGCCCCAGCCCGGCGGATGACTCACCGACCAGCAAGCCCAAGAGAGAAATTGATATTCTTGTAAACGGGTGCATAGGTGTACCTTTCATGTGGTGCGACATTTAGTAGTGGGTTCAATTGAATAGTGATGCCATGACTTCCACTGATTTGGTTATGCCATTCTTTGAATTCTCGCGGTTTCAATTGAGAATGTCACGGCATCACTTGGCAGGGAAAGTGAGAATGCATACGTCTTAGGATACGATAGGTTTCAATTTACTCTATCGACAAGTAAACGGCAAGCGAGAGGAGCCTTCTTAATCCCGATATAGAACGATGAGAATGTGGACTTTTTCGGCTTCTCAGAAAGTGGCATGATATTTGTACATGTAAACAGCGTTGAAATCATACG
>JAGVPT010000122.1 GCA_020052095.1 Bacteroidota bacterium
TAGAAGATTGTTCTTATAGCTTAGGCGTTCTCTACGACGAGTAAAGAGCATCTTACCACAAACCAAATAAGGATTTGACTTTTAACATAGAAGTGTCTCCAACGCGATTAGAAGCCCGTAAACGTTTTAAGAATTGATTTCTATTATTTCAACAAGACAATTTTCTTGGTTGCCGAAAAACTCTGTCCTAAGCCTGACGGATGATTGCCTCCTTCCCCGCTGTTTGTTGGACGGGCCTCCATCCTCACCAGATAGACCCCACTTGCAATTCCTGGGGCATTCCATTGCGCGCTGTAACTTCCCGCCGAGCGTTGTTCATTCGCCAGCGTTGCCACCTCGCGCCCGAGCATGTCAAATACCGTCAGCGTCACATGGCTGTTTACTGCTAGCTGATAACTGATTACCGTCGACGGGTTGAATGGATTCGGAAAGTTTTGAGATAGTATAAAATCTTTGATCATTCCTGTGGAAGAATTGTCCGCCACAGATATCATAGGCACCAACTGAAATTTAATCGCATCCGCCCTGAGCACGCGGCCTGAAGCGGGAGACGAGTTGTCAATAACTTGCACCTGTATCTGAACATTCGCGGGAAAGGCGTGGCGTCCCAAAGACGTCCAGCTTCCGCTCCCTTTGTTCTGATCGAGAATGACAGACCAAAGGCTGTCACCTCCGGCACTTATCACGTACAGTGCATTGACGATCGCGTTCACCGTTGTGGGAACAATCTCGAACACCTCATATGTACCCTTCTTCTTGAGCATTCTTTTGAACGATGCGCTTGCTCCCATTCCTGATGCCGCATATCGGCTCGACGCTCCCCACGCCTGCGCATTGCTCTTTGCCCAGACTCCCTTTTCAGTGTAACTGAGGCTGTCTTCATTGTCGACCATCGCAAAGTAGGGCTGAACCGTTATACTCACCGGAATCAGATAAACCGGCGTCCTCGGGTCATCGCTCATGATGATGAGAGTGTCACGCACCTCTCCTGTATCCGTCGCGAAGAAAGAGAGAGGTATTGTTGATCCCTTCATTCCGGGAATAACAAGAGGCAGTATCACTCCCACACTGAGGTTCTTATTGCGCACGGTAATCTCGCTGAGCGTCAGGTCCTTCACGCCATGGTTCTCTATCTTTAGAGAATAGTGAACAGTGTCCTCCTCGCTCACAGGTCCCATCTGTACATAGCCGGTTCTAGTATAGATCCACCTGTCTTTTACCAAAGCCGATAATTTGATCGCATCTGCTGCAACTGTTTTTCCGGGCTGGTCATTTCCGTCTGCCATCATTTGAATAGTGGCGTTGGCGGCAAGCCGTGATGTCGTAACATATGTCCAGTCTCCCTCCGCGAAGGGAGCAGTAATCCGCGCTGTGTCAGTCATCTGAGCGCCGTTGTAAATCCTGAACAAGAGATTGGTCGCGCCGTTGCTGAGTTTGGGGATCTGCATCGAGATATTGTACAGCCCGGAATCCTGGAGGAGGGGCGTCCAATTTACCTTGGCGGAATCTCCTGCCGCTAGAACGCATTGCCGTGAATTGGTTCCCCACGAGCGGGTCGCGCTGGTCGTCCATGCACCGTTTACTTCATGATATGCGTCGTCGAGATTGTCGAGGTACAAATCATCGGGATAGTACTTCAAGAATTTGGTGGAGAGATTCCCCATCGTGTCGGTTACCATCACGCCTACTTTTGCGATCGACGCACGCGGTACAAGATCCGTCGTCATCCACTGGTTCTCTGCGGTCTTGGTGCAGGGGAGGACGGAATACTCTTCATACACATCTTTCAAAGCCACAAACGGTTCCGCCTGGAATATATTCTCATCGGTGTGAATGGAAAACCTCACCTTGTCTCCTGAGATCACTTCTTCAAACGTTACAGAAGGTGCGGTCGTATCATTTCCTTTCCTCCACTTCTGCATTGCCTCGACCGCGGTGCAGTAGCTGAATTTCACCGTTGGGTATTTTGCCGCCGAGATATGCGCAAGGCTATCGACCCTTTTCATGTTTTGAGGGAAATCGGTTTCCGGCAAATGAGCCCAGATACAGGGGACCTGGTCGATGCCATTTTTCGCCTTCAGAAAAATATCGTCCATCTGCGCCTGCGATATGCTCGCCATGTATATCGACCGCGTGTTCCATCCTTTGGCATCTCCGGGGAGCTGGTAATTGGTTAGAGAAGGATGAAACGGAACGAATTCCTTCGATGCCTTCGACCAGTCGTACACATTGTCGATTGGTTCGATAATGCTGTTCCTGACTGCGGGATAATCATTATGCAGGCTGTACGGCACAAACCTGTCGAGGTAATTCTGCCATTCATTATCCATGTAGTGCCAGCCGCTGCGGAATGAAACCGGAAACGTATTCTCTTCGAGAAGAAACTGCGCCAGCGTAACCTTGAAATCGTCCTTACTCTCGGTGAAGTTCTTCGCCTGATTCCAATAGTACGAGCCGTCTTTGTTATAGTCTGTCCATACAAACGTATGGTAGTGCATGGTGATTTCATCGCCCAGTGCTTTCGCATTCACTCCGTAGTATTTCTTCATGAGATAGAGCGTCATGATATTGGGGACAGGTATGTTTCTGTTCGTCGCGAACCTGAAAATATTCCCCGCCATCATCCACCAGGTCATTTTCATCGACTGCCCGTATGAATCCTTGAACTGCGCCCTGAATGCCGGATCCATGACTTTGTGGGCATTCATTCCCGGATCGTCGAAGAGACTAAGAGCGTATGTGCAATAATACTTGTTGACGTCCATTCCGTCCCAGAGAGCCGTGTCCGAGCCAAGGACGAGATAGACTTTTCCTTGTGCGATCAGAGAACTTAAAGGCAATGCAAGGGCAAGAATGAACACGAGAGAATGTATAAGGGAGGTTTTCATTTTTTTTGTAGGAATGGCCTGAAGTGAGATAACATCCAGTTGCCGTAGGAGCGGGGAAGAGGATTGCTCAGCGGTGCCGAGCTGTTACCCGCTCGTGGGGGCGCTTACACTGGGAGAGTAGGGAGTGAGGCGGGAATAACATCCGAATGCCCTTCCCTTTTGTCCGATTGCTGGATATTATTTCGGAAAAAAAATGGAGAATTGCAAGGGGGTACCTTGAAAACAACGCAACTCCTGGTTGCCTTGACATCTCATCTTGCAATGGGTACCTTTCTCCACCCCAGAAATCAGTCAAATGATCGGCCAAACCATATCCCACTATAAGATTCTCGAAAAACTAGGCGAAGGCGGGATGGGCGTTGTCTATAAAGCCCACGACACGAAGCTTGACCGCACAGTTGCGCTGAAGTTTTTGCCTCAAAGCATGGCGTCCACCGAAACCGAAAAGAATCGGTTCATCTTCGAAGCGAAAGCTGCCTCTTCCTTGGATCATCCGAATGTTTGTACTGTCTATGAAATCGATGAAACAACCGAGGGAGAGTTGTTTATCTCCATGGCGTATTACGAAGGCGAGACACTCAAAGAAAGGGTAGAGAAGGGTCAATTAGGGATAGATGAAACAATCGAGATTTCTGTCCAGCTGGCTCTGGGCCTTCAGGCAGCGCATGCGAAAGGAATGGCACACAGGGACATCAAAAGCGCAAACATCATGCTTACCAAATCCGGGCAAACCAAGATTATGGATTTCGGGCTAGCAAAGCTGGTGGGTAGAACACAACTTACCAAAGCCGGAGCAACAGTCGGTACAATTGCCTATATGTCTCCCGAACAAGCGCGCGGAGACACTGTTGACGGACGAACCGATATTTGGTCGCTCGGTGTCGTGCTGTACGAGATGCTCACAGGACAAACGCCCTTCAGCAGCCAATATGAGCAAGCGATCGTTTATTCTATCCTGAATGTTGATCCAAAACCGATTGTGAACTTCCGCAGTGACTTGCTTCCGGACTTGCAACAAATTATCGATAAAACGCTGCAAAAAAATCCTGATGATCGCTACCAGTCCATCGGTGACATGATCATGGATCTGCGGCGTGTGAAGAAGGAATCGACGGAGGTCAGCCCGATGTTGCTTCAGTCCGCCGACGCTCTCGACCCACTGCTTGTACAACCGCACTTAGATAAGTGATGTTACGCAAAAGTGATTAAAAAGCGTCGTACATTGGAGTCGACCACAATGCAGGAGAATCCAATGAATAACTCGCTTCTTGATTTGTATA
>JAGVPT010000170.1 GCA_020052095.1 Bacteroidota bacterium
ACCAATATTGACAATTCGTAAACGGAGACAATTGAATTGATGAATTTGAGAGAAATATTCCCCACTGAAAATTCTTGAGCGTGCTTTTGACACAGTCTCAATCCCTTCGGGACAGGATGCGTCTGCACCGGAGGCGCATGAGCCTATGGCCCAGAAGGATGATTGAAATATTCTCTCTGCGTCCGCCTTTGGCGGACTCAGCATGAACGTTTCTGAGTTTTTGCGTAACATCAGTGAGTCGAATCTAAAAAGGTCTAATTTCAATTTTTAGATATCGAATCCAGCTTAAATTTGACAATTATTTTCTTAAAAATACCTTTTTAGAGCAGACTCATCAGTTACTGACTATTTAAATAACGGATGCGCGAACCGCGTTCCTCTTGCGCAGAACGTCGTTGGCTTCTTCCAATTGCGCAACCGTATTAACGCCACGTATTTCATTGAAATCGTCCGACTTTTTCGCAGCCACCCTCATGGCGTGTTTCCAGTAGTAGCCGAAGACATCGGTCAAATAGTATTCGTTCTGAGCGTTGTGCGGATTGATATGAGCGAGCGCGTCAAACATACGCTCGTTATCAAATATGTAAATCCCAGAATTGATTTCCCGGACCTTTTTTTGCTTGTCGGTGGCATCGCGATGCTCGACAATTCCTATTACATGGTCTTCTGCATCACGGAGAATTCTTCCGTACCCGGCCGGAACGTCGAGATCAGCAGTCAGAATTGTGGCGACCGCATTTTTCTGACGGTGATAGGATATCAGATCTCGAATGGTGGACACCGTCAACAGAGGAACGTCGCCGGACAACACGAGAACGTCCCCCTTAAAATCCGTCAGCAGACCCTTCGTTTGCATCACCGCGTGGCCAGTCCCCAACTGAGGGTCCTGGACGGCGAACTCGACGGAGGATGACACCCGGTTCAAATGCGACATCACCGATTCACGTTGAAAACCGACAATGGCAATCGTGCGCAACGATCGCAACGCAACTGCGAGATCCACGACATGTTCGATCATTGGTTTGCCCGCGACCTCAAACATAACCTTGGCCATTTCAGCATTCTTCATGCGCGTCCCTTTTCCCGCTGCCATGATCACCGTTGCGAAATTCCGTTGCATGTCGTCTCAGTGTAATATTATGGTAGTGTTATCAATGAGCCGTGTTTTACCAATGCGAACAGCGAGCGCAATAAGCGCAGGCACGCCCGGTTCGAACTTTTCGAGCTCGGTGAGGGATTCTGCATGTACCACAGCGATATAATCTACAGAGGCCGCCGGCTTGGTCTCGATCAATCGCGCAATCTCCTTAACGACTTCTGCCGTTTTTGTTGTGCCCTTCTTAACCATTGTTTCCGCATGAAGAAGCGAGGCGCGTAAAATCGTCGCTTGCTCTCGCTCTTGAGGGGATAGATAAATATTGCGCGAGCTCATTGCCAGGCCGTCTCTCTCGCGGACTATCGGGGCCACCACAATCTCAGTTCCAAAATTCAAATCCCGCGCTAATTTTTTTATGACGACACATTGTTGGGCGTCCTTCCGACCGAAAAAAGCCTTGTCCGGATTAACGATCAAAAATAGCTTTGCGACAACGGTGGTGACACCACGAAAATGAGTCGGACGAAACTTCCCTTCCAGAACTGAAGATATTCCTTCCACCGTAATATACGTCGAATACCCCTTCGGGTACATCGACTCTGCCTCCGGAGTAAAAAGCACGGTCGTGCCGGCGGATTTACAGAGCTTTTTGTCGCGGGCGATATCGCGAGGATATCGTACGAAATCTTCATTGGGGGCAAATTGGGCCGGATTGACAAAGATGGAAGTGACGACAAGGTCGCATGACTTTTTTGCAGTTTTGATCAGACTTACATGGCCTTCGTGTAAATATCCCATCGTTGGGACCAAGCCTACCGTTTTCTTCCGGAGTCTTGCGCGCTCGGAAAAATTCTGCATCTCGGAAATTGAAATGATAGTCTTCATGGAAGGAATTTTCACGTAAGTGATGTAATGGCTGGCGTGAAGAGTGATCGTGCGCTCAGGATATCATCTCCAGCAATTTTGACAACGTCTCTTTCATGTCCTTCCTGTCAACAATGAGATCGATGAACCCTCGTTCCTGAACGAATTCTGCCCGCTGAAAACCGGCCGGCAAGTCTTTTCCGATCGTTTGCTTAATTACGCGCGGACCTGCGAATCCGATGAGAGCTCCGGGTTCGGCGATGTGAAAATCGCCGAGCATAGCAAAGCTCGCCGTCACTCCGCCCGAGGTGGGGTCGGTCATCACCGAGATGTACGGGATGCCGGCACCTGACAAGCGCGCAAGCTTTGCGCTTGTCTTTGCCATCTGCATAAGTGAGTATGCGGCTTCCATCATTCGGGCGCCACCGCTGGAAGAAATAATGATCAATGGGGTCTTGGTTTTCCAGGCTTTGTCAATCGCGCGGCTGATTTTTTCCCCAACGACAGAGCCCATGCTGCCGCCAACGAAAGCAAAATCCATACACGCGACGACCACTTCCCTCTTCTTGATCTTCCCGGTTCCGCAACGCACGGCGTCGTTGAGTCCCGATTTCTTCATTGTGTCTTTGATACGATCCTTGTAGCGCTTCGTATCGACAAAATTCAGCGGGTCCTTCGATGTCATCTTCCGGTCCATTTCTTTGAAACTTCCTTCGTCCAGCACAATTGAGAAGTACTCTTTGCTCCCAATTCGAAAATGAAAATTACATTTCGCACACACCCAGAGATTCTGCGCCAGCACTTTCTTGTGAACGATTTCGCCGCACGATTCGCATTTCGTCCACAGTCCTTCCGGCGTATCCTTTTTCTGGGAATCCGAAGATATGTTTTCCTTTGAACGTCGAAACCATGCCATAGTCTATCCTTTCCCGAATGGATTTACCCGGAACGGTGATTGAGCCCGGGGCGCTGTTCTTCCAGAATCGAAGCGCGATGAGGAGAGATGGCCCTATCGCCGCCCGACTGCGTGGCAATGAATTCCCGCAGGTAAAGTGGTTCCAACCTCGACAACTCTTCCGGCGATAGTTTCACTCCCGCACTCTCTGCGACAAGCCCCACCGACTCCGCACTGCACACGATCGAGGGATTGAACTCTCTTGATGTCCCAAATTCTCGCGATGCTTCTATTTGTTTTGCACCATCGCCCACAAACATAACGGAAGGAGGAGCCATTTCAACGATTTTCGATTTTAGGGCTATGGCGTACTCCGATTGACGGCTCACGCCGGCAGCGTCGATCTTGTAGAAGCAGAAAAATGCTTCATTGCGTTTTGCATCGATCATTGGACACACGACTGCGGCAGATGCCCACTCCTTCGTCCGAAAGAATGCATACGCGAGTGCGTCCAGCGTCGGGACTGCGATGACCGGTATTCCCAGCGATAGCGCCAGGCCTTTCGCGGTGCTCAAACCTATCCGCAATCCGGTAAATGATCCGGGACCGATGGACACTGCTATTGCGTCGAGCTGCTTCGCTGAAAGCGATGCGTCGCGCAATACTTCATCGATCATCGGCAGCAATTTTTCCGAATGGATATATTTTTCTAAAAGCACCCTTTGCGCGATCACGTTCTGATTTTGGACAAGCGCCACACCGCAGACATCGGTCGCCGTTTCTATGGCTAGGATCATGCGATACCTACTCTATCAATGTGAATGATACGGTGATCGTGATTTTCTCCGTGCGCCAGTGTGACGTCATATCTCCGTGGAGGAAGCCTTTCCTCAACAATATCCGCCCACTCCAGTAGACATACCCCGCTGCCAAAAATATATTCCTCAAATCCAATTTCATTCAATTCAGCAAGCGAGCGAATCCGGTAGAAATCAAAATGATAAACGGGAATTCTTCCTTCAGTATACTCATTCACGATCGTGAACGATGGACTTGTTACGTGGCTTTCAATCCCTAGCCCGAGACACACGCCCTTCGCAAATTGCGTCTTACCGCTTCCAAGCTCACCGTAGAGCGCGACGACGTCACTTCGCTGAAGTGCGGCGGCAAATTCCTTTCCCAGGTCTAGGGTTTCATTCGCGGTATGTGTGACGATTTGTTTCTGCATTCAGCGTCGGTTGCGGCTCAAACCTTTTTGGGATCGAGCGTTATCACGGGCAGGATGACTTCCTCCATCGAGATGCCGCCGTGCTGAAAACTGTCGCGATACTGGTTGAGATATTTATGGTAGTCCGTCGGGTAGACGAAGTAGTAGTCTTCTTTCGCGATGATGTAATTGATCGTTACCCCCCGTTTCGGAAGTTTATAATCTTCCGGGTTTTTGATGAAAATTGCCTGCCGGTCGTCCGACTTGAGATTTCGGCCAAATTTATATCTGAGATTTGTTGACGCCTCCCGGTCTCCGACAACTTTCGATCCGCGCAAACAGCGGACGCTGCCGTGGTCCGTCGTAATGATAATCTTGACCCCTTTTTTGGTCGATAGCGTTTGGAGCATTCCATACAACGAGGAATGCTTAAACCACGAATCCGTCAACGAACGGTACGCAGATTCATCGGGTGCAATTTCTTTCAGAAGGGCTGAATCTGAACGTCCGTGCGCCAACATGTCGACAAAATTGACGACGATGGATGTGAGCCGATTTGAGGCGTATGAAAGAATGTTGTTTTCCGTTTGACGCCCGAACTCTACGTCGAGGATTTTGATGTATTTCGGTTCAGGCTTCAGATCTATCCGCCGCCGCTCCAAGAGCTTGTCCAACAATTGACGTTCGTGTCTATTATGGCTGTTTTCATCGTCCTCCCCCGACTGCCAGATTTCAGGGAAGCGCTGTTCGATTTCGGCCGGAAAGAGTCCGCTGAAAATTGCATTTCTGGAATAAGGGGTTGCCGTCGGCAAAATGGAATAATAGTAGTCTTTTTCCATCGTGTAGTGTTCTTGGAGGTACTGCTCCATCACAAGCCACTGGTCAAGCCTCATGCAATCGATGACGAAGAAAAAAACGGAAGTCCCATCCTTCAATTGCGGGATGACGAACTTATCGACAACGTCGACAGAGAGGGCAGGCTTATCATCTTTTTGGTGGAGCCAGAGGGGGTACTTTTGCTCGACGAATTTCGAAAACTCGGCATTACATTGGCGGCGCTGATCGCTCAACATCTGCTGGAGACCAAGTCCGGGATGCTGATCAAATTCCATCTCCCAGGACACCATTTTCACATACAGGTCCACCCACTCTCTGTGGGTCAGCGGATTCATCAACGCGCGTGAGATGAAGTTGAACTCCGCTACGTAGTCTTTCGAAACCTGCTCGCTCTGAATCTTCTTCCCTTCAAGAAATTTCTTGCAGATAAGGAGAATTTGGCTCGGGTTCACCGGCTTAGTGAGGTAATCGGATATCTTCCCCCCGATGGCTTCTTCCATGAGCGATTCTTCTTCGTTCTTTGTGATCATGACAACCGGCAACGAAGGAGAAATCTCTTTTATTTCCGCAAGCGTTTCCAATCCCCCTTTGCCTGCCATCATCTCGTCGAGAAAAACGAGATCGAAGTGTCCCTTTCGCACCATCTCAATCGCGTCTTCGCCGTTCGTTGCAGTGTCGACGCCGTATCCTTTTTCATTCAGGAACAGGACATGAGAGCGCAGGAGCTCAATTTCGTCATCCACCCACAGGATACTTCCTTTTTTTTCGACAACTGTCATATTTTTTCTCTCCCAATGACAAAATACAAATTGCAGTGCCGAGAGTCAATTTGCCGCTATTGAAAGTAGTGGGCTCAATTGGATAGTGATGCCATGACTGCAACTATTCTCGATATGCCTTCCCCTAAATCTTCGTGGAACTAATTGAGAAAGTCATGGCATCACTTCGCCGATCAATGACGTCAAAATCAAAAGACCTTACCACCTTATTGAATGGCAATGTGAACGTCGAGCCCGCCTTCGTTCGTCGATGAACCCGGGATGCGCGATCCGCCCTCGTCCGGAGTCACTGTCGTGTAGCGATAGAAGAGCGACGCCGTCACCCGCGCGCTGAGGACGTAGCGGATGCGCGGCTCCATAACGCTTCGCGACGATCCTTCGCCCGGAGTCCCCTTAGCTGTGATCTCCTCTGTCGTCGAAAATGTCTGCCGCGAGTTCTTCGAGTATGAATAACTGAAACTGATGTCGATGTCATTCGAGAGGGATAAACCGAAGAATGGTATTTCAAATCCCGAACGTCCAAAAGTCCCGGAGACAGAAAGTTCCCTGTTGCTGTTTTCGCTGATGTTTCTCGACGATGGCGAAAGATCGTACGCTGTTGACGTGCTATAGCGAATACTTGCGCTCACGTTTCCTTTGAACAATTCCTTGAACGTCAGGCTCAAACCGATCAGCGGAGAAAATCCGTAGCTGATGCTCTGCGATTCCGTGATCTCTCCTCCTGAAAGGTTCCCCCTAAAAGAGCGCCGGTACGACGAAGAGTACGCATGGTCCAAACCGACACGCGTGGCGAAGTTTTTAAACATTGAAAGCTGTTCCAATCCATCCCAGTGCAGCGAATAGTTGAACCGGGGCGAGTACTGGCCGAAGAGCTTTCGAAAGATCGGCAATGATTCTAAGCCGGTTTCGAATGCCTCGGATAGTTTTGCCTCATCTGTCCGCGTGTCTGCCGTATTGTCCTTCAACGATTTGTACTTCTTGCCAACTTCCGCTATTCCACTCTTAAACATTGAAAAAACAAACGTTGGCGGCAGCGTGAAGAACGACCGGTCGATAGACCCCCCCGTGGCGACACTTGCAATTTGCGGTCGCCCTAGGGAATCTGTGCGGAGCGATTGATTGCGGGTGTAATTCCAGCCTACGTTCCAATTCAAATCGATCCGAACGCCCGACCAAAGATCACGGCTTGTGCGCAATGTGATCTTATTCGCCTGGCTATAGGAGTCATTTATGAGAGCACTCGCTGCGCGCAGCCCCTGGTCCGTTGAAAAGCCGATAAACGGAAAAGCGCTTTGTGCGTGAACGCTGGTGATATTTCCAGTCGGATCGGAAACAAGTCCGAGTTGGTATGCCCTCGTTGCCCCAAAACGGGGTTCAGCCTTCTGCACAAACGGAACGCGCCCGAAGAGGTTTGCAAACCCCGGCCTTCCCGGCACTCCTCCGTTCGAAGAGCTGTTTGTCTGCGTGAAGCTTACGTTGACCTTATCGTAATCCAGAAACGGCGTCTTGATCAGAGTCCGGGCTATTTGAATAAAATTTTCCTTCGTGAGAGCTGGCTTCTTCGGTTTCGGCGGAGCAACCACTACAGTCGTAGTGTCGAGCACTTTCGTCGAATCGCGGACAAATGTAGTGTCTCGCGTGGCTGAAGAATCGTGAGACGGCGCGAGTGGCGTCGCAGGTTGGGGCGCCGGCGGAACCTGCTGTGGAGAATTCTCTTCCTCTTCGTGACCCCTTCCTCTTCCCGCCTGCTGCGCGGGAGCTTGCTCCGCCTGGGTTTCATCGGTCTTCTTTGCGGGGAACCATGTTTCAACAAACTGCTTCAAGCTGATGTCGCTTGAAAGAGAGATGTTGTTTCCCCAGCTTGTTCCTTTTCCCAAATCCCCTAGCTGCAGGTTATTCGTCCAGCGAAATGAAACACTATACCTCGCCGAAAGCGTAAGGTATTTATTGATGTCGAGAATTTCCGGGATCCGCGGATGTGTATTAACACTAATATTCTGATTGTAGGAGTTGTCGTAGCCGAAGCTGACGAGCTGGTCGTTGAAAAACAGGTCACCTAAAATAGACGAAAAATTCCGCTGGCGGCCGAAACGATTTGTCTCGAGATGAACAAGCGTGCTCGCGATATCGACGGAGTAATCACCGGACAGATTCAGGTAACCATTCTCCGTTAGTTTCCAGCTAAACGACAGCGACCGCTGAGCCGACAAGCCGCGTGACGCAGGACTTTCCAATGCTTGCCCGCGCATGCGTTGATGTGTCTGGGAACGGGCCGCATTTAAGTTCATACTGATATTCTGAAGCGGATAATAGATACGAAGGTCTCTCAATCCGCCAAGCAAAAAGACGTTTTCAAAACCCGCAAAGGGGGAAAAATAATTGTCAGGGCTAGTGGTATAGCTGTACCCCAGATGCCCGTTCCACGACCATGATTTTTGATATTCTATGCTCGGCGTGCGCACCAGCGATTTCGTATACGAAAAGCCATAACTTAGCTTGTTAAAGAAATCGCGCATTACCCAATTTTCAGACGGGATGCTTATTTTAAACGTTGGCAGCGCATAGGTATCGGTCGTGGAAAGCGTCTGCGATTCGAAGAGAATTCTATCAGCTTCCATATTTCCCGCATCCACCGACCCCGTTTTCCCGATAACAATCTCACGCTGGCGCTCCGCCGCTTTTGCAACCTCGATGTCGGAACTTGGCAGATATTTCGGCTTCGAGATAGCCTCCGTGTGTGAGAAGCTGAAAGGAAGAGACGTCCCCGTCCACTCCGCGGGGAGAAATCGTTCAAACGCCAGGTTCGTCGAAAATGTCCAGTTGCGGCTCGTGGATCGATTGCCAAAGCGCGCTTCAAGTTGATGGAAGTTCGGATCGACTTCTGAATACGAAAAGGCCATTGCGCCTAAGTCTGCGAGTTTCACTGACGTGCTGACGCTGTACGCCCATCCCTTGCTATCGTCGACATCCGACAATCGAAGTTCATTTACCCAGATCGTTGCACTGTCAATTGTCTTTTTTGACGCATTTTCTATGCCAATAGAAATGAACGTAATCCTGGTGAGCGTCGGGCTGCCAAGAACGCCGTAGGTAGAGCCTGTCGGCCCGTCCTTCGCCGGCACGGTGATCAGCTTGTTTATATTTGTCGAGTCCCTTCCCTGTTTAATTGCGGTAAGGTCGACAAATTTGATGTCGATATTATTCTCAGGGCGCCAAATCGAAGCAGCATCCCCGGCGCTCGGCCTTGGGATCTTTTCCGACGGCATCAGGGGAGCGCTGTACTCGTAATAGTTTAGGTCGTCCGATCCCATGCGCAAAAAGATTCTAGCGCTCGGCGCACGCGGATCCGGCGAAAAGCTCGTGTCTCCACGGACGAACATCTTTAGTTCGCGGTAGCTGAAAATATCGAGAGGACGATATGTGAATCGCTTGATCGCCTGCCTGCTTGAATCTGGTTTCATCGAATGAATCTTAATGGCGAGTGCCTGCTCGTTGCCAAGGACCTGTTCGTCCGGTTTTGTCCGATCTCGTTCGCGAACCACGCCCGGCGGACTGACATATTCCGGATTGTCTTCCACATTTACCACGGCAAGCGTAAATGAGGGGTCATTTTTTTTCAACTCTTCCCATTGGTTTCCCACCAGATTAAATTCGGCAATTCGTATTTTCGTTTCCTTGTCAAAACCGGTAAACCAAAGCCGCGCATACTCAATCAAAGAAAAATCAGGGGACCCGATCTTGCTCTTATACTGCGTGAGAGGAATTCTGTATTGATACCATCCTTTTGAGCCACCCCCGACCCGCTGGGGATTGGCTGCCGTCGTATCGAGATTCAGCTCGTATTCGAAGTAGCTGTTCGTTTTGTCGGGGACGTTGTTCCGGTTGAGATCATCCGAGTCAGGATACCGGCCAATTTCACTATTCTTGTTGTTTTCTGTCCCATCGACAAATCTGAAATCGCCCGATGTGCTATACGCATAGTCATCGCCGGCTGGGTCGCCTACGATCTCGGGAAAAACTGTCTTGTTTGAATCCACAAACGCGGCGTACTTCGTCCTCTCCTCGTCATCGGTTAATCCGTCGATGCCCGTGTCTTCCCCCTCATTTAAGATTCCATTCGGATTAGCTTCACGGTCTTCTGTGTGAACTCTTCCCCTCTTGCTCTTGTCATCAAATGGAATAACATCCTCACTGATTGCCCCGAGATCTATGAAGATCTTGTTCTTCTTTGTATCGATCGCTGTGTCTGAACGAACCTGGACCCACACTTCGATGAAGTTGATGTTTTCTCTCACCAAGTCCACAATCCCGGAAGAAAGCAGACGCTGCATTCCCGACCAGTTCCTGGCAGGATCTGTGAGAAGTGTTCGGCTTAGGCTGGGGGAATAATTGTATTCACCCCGATTGAGCGGATTGTAAACGATGTCCAGAACCGAGACATTCTCCTGCCCGCGAGCAACGGACTTGAGTGGCCAGATGTCGGCGACGCGCACGTCGTTCGGCACCGTGTACCAATACGTTTTTGCTTTTGAAAACATTCTCGCTGAGTCGGACTTCGTCGCCCATGCAATCGAATCGGGTCCCGCATTTTTTTCCGGAACACTCATGTCATGCCAGATGCCGTAACTGAGGCCGAGCGGGATCGTTCGCTTGGCGCCTTCGAAGTCGTCGATGTACGCGATACCTTTTCCATTGTCGATGTCGATCGGGCTTTTTTTTGTGTTTGGGTCGGGCGACATATACGCAGCTTCGCCTCGCAGCGTGAAATTGGAATTCGCCTTTGTCGAGATCAGTGGAAGCGCGTCGATGGCCTTAGTCAGGAAATCCAGATCAGCACCGGTTTGGCCGTCCATGCCGTAGATCGTGTTGTTGATCGGCTCTTCATTCAATCGCACCTTATCGCTGAGGGTCTGTTGATTCAGATTCATGAGCGTGAATCCGAATGATGTCCTATCCGAAACTCTCACCTCGCCGCGCGTGCCGAGCAAGGACTTCGATGCAAGTTGGAACAGATCGTTCTGTTCATACTTTACTTGCAGGTTGGCACCCGGAACCAACGCCGCCTGATTTTTGATGACCACTTGTCCGACGATGTAGTCGACCGTGTAGTCGACATTCTGCGCCAATGGTTGTCCGTTCAATAGAACCTGGACGCTGTTCTCAACGATATTGAATCCGAGATTGATTGTGCTCGAACTGCCAGCCGTCGTCTTTCCCTTTATGAAGAACCGATCCCTCGATTGGTTGTACGACGCCGCGAGAGACGTTGTGTCATAGATGTCGCCAAAACTGAAGGAGTCCACAGGAACCGTGAGCTCGTACTTGTCAAATGCTTTCTTCAATCCGCCTTCGAGCGGTCGCCCGCCAGATGTGTCTTTCCTTACTCCTAGGAATGGCTCAATACTTGGGAATATTATCTCGCCTCGCGCTTCATCAACCGTGTACGGCGGATTATAGTCGAACTTGTTATCGGCTCCGCTAGAATTATCGTCTCTCAAATTGTCAACACCGAACAGCTCCAACAATTTCCTGCCTCCAATTTCATCAACAGGTTCAGCCCCCGAAAGATTGTAATAGATGTGCAGGTCAAACCCCGCTTTCTTGATGTCCTTCCCGCCAAGTGAATAAATATTTTTCATCAACATTCGCCATGCAACTTTGTGTTGCGGAAGCAACGACTTCGGTTTGAGCAACTTCAAAACAAGAATACTATCCTTGCTCCCCGTACCGGTAAACGTTCCGTACACTGTTCCATCTTGGAGCCGATACGCCATCGCAAGGGCCTGAGTCGTTTGCAATGAACGATTTAGCGAGATGTATCCCGCATAGGGATTGATCGTGTAGTCCTTTTGCCGTTCGAGTCTTTCCCAACGTCCTACTTCGATTTCGCCTGGAACTGATTTGGATGAATCTCTCCGACCCCCGTAGGTAGCTGTATCACCCGGCAAATCGATAAACGCAACGCCTTGCACAGTAGTAGGATCGTATGCCTGCGTGGTTGTTACCCAAACCTCATAATCAACTATTTGTTTGTTTCCATCTCCTTGTTGTGTCGTAATATATTGCTCAAACAATGGGATGTAACTAATATCCACAAAGTAGTGGTCAGTGTTGTACTCGTACGCGTGCATATTGAATTCTCTTTCCGAGCTGCCGCCGGAAATATTCTTCTCCTGAATTTGTCCCTTTTTTTGCGAAGCGATGGCCGTCATTTTTAACGGACCGAACTGAAAAGCCGCTTTGATTCCAAAGAGAGCCGAACTGCTCGAAATGAAAGAAGAATTCGTAGAAAGAGAAACGTTTCCTGCCTCAACGCTCTGGACCACCTCATCGTCGTACCCGGTATACTTGATGCGCAATTGATTTTCGTACTCAAAGGTTCTCTGAGTATTCCAGTCGGCGAGAATGTTGAGCTTGTCCCCGATTGTTCCGCTCACATTGATCTGGACCTCTTGGGCGAAGTCCGGTTCATTGCGGGTGTTGCCAAGGGTAGAGAGCGTTATTTGATCCGTCGTCGTCGTCCGGAACGCGGCGCGGATATCCACTGCGCCGGAAATGTGCAGGTTGATTCGCGGCGGACCGAAAATACTAAAGACAGGATTTGCCGGAATCGGAATATCGATGTTGGTAAATGAGCCGAGCAGATCGCCGAGATCATTTCCCTTCTTGACAACGTCGTATTTGAATACCGCGTCTTCGAAATTGCGGTTCATCTCGTAACGATATCGCAGCCTAATGTACTCGCTCAGAGGTATCTTCTGCGGCACTTTGATGTCGGCCCCGTTCACAGT
Organism: Bacteroidota bacterium; assembly: GCA_020052095.1. Taxonomy (GTDB): domain Bacteria; phylum Bacteroidota; class Ignavibacteria; order UBA10030; family UBA8401; genus JAGVPT01. The sequence continues at coordinate 12,470 of JAGVPT010000170.1, forward strand.
TTCGCGCACGATGACGTACCGGCCTGTTGAATCCAGCGCAACTGTTCGCACGACGACCGCGGGAGGTTTACCGAACATCGAGTAGCTTCGCGCTTCAAACATTGATGCTGTCTGCGAATCGCGGCGCTTGTAAACAAATTGAGCGACTCGTGCAGTCGAATCGCGGGGGATTTGGCGGATCGAATCGGCACGCGCTATCGAATCCCGCGTGTGCTTCGGCAAAAGTCTGATGGTGTCGAGCCTCGAGAGGGTGTCGCGCGAACCAAGTGTTACCTGCAATGAATCTTTTACTCCGTGTGGAACAAGTGGAATTGAATCGTTCGCCCCCGGCGAACTGTCGCCAAAAAAATTCAATAGGTGGATATTGAACGGAAAGAACAGCGCTGCTGAACGAGCTTCAGACGCTGATGAGAACAGCGATGTGGCGAAGAGGATGAGGACAAGTATAGAGATGCCAAGAACGATACGCGAGACAACACGCATCCGTACAAAGGAAATCAGTCCCGCAAATATAGACGTTATGGTTGGAATCACTACTGGAATAGAGAAAACAGTCAGTCGCTTGTGGACAAGTATTCAACGCGAACGCGTTACCATTCACGCGGTTTGGTTTAGATCAAGTAGCAATGGTCCGCTGACTGTTCTCCATTTTCTGGTTGGACACTGTTGAACGGTGAGATAAAGTAGAAAAAACTTGAAAGAATTGCAAGCAAAGGTTAAGTGGCAGTGCGTTTTTGGACCAAGCTATCCGATTGCTCTCAGCAATCGGATAGCTCCAACGGTTGAGATCAATATCAGATTGGAAAACACAAAGACACTTCGTATATTCAAGCATGATAATCTTCCGCCACATCCTCCGCGCACATTTTGCTCCGTTCATTGGATCATTTTTTATTTTGATGTTCCTATTCGTATTGCAGTTCATGATGAAATTCATGGATCAACTCGTCGGCAAGGGACTGAGCGGCGCGGTAATTCTCGAACTGATGATGCTGAACCTTGCATGGATTGTCGTGCTCGCCGTTCCGATGGCAGTTCTCGTCGCTACGTTGATGGCATTCGGCGGGCTCTCGTCCAACAGCGAAATCACGGCCATGAAGGCGAGCGGGGTCAGTTTGTACACAATGATGTTCCCTGTGCTGCTCGTCTCGGGTGTTCTCACGTATCTCATGGTCGAGTTCGATAACAAGGTACTCCCCGAAGCGAACCACCGGCTCAAGACCCTTACTATCGACATTCGAAGAAAGAAACCCACGTTCACGCTCGTCCCTGGATTATTTTCCGCGGATTTGCCCGGCTACAGTATGCTCGTCCATAAGACATTCGCCGAATCGAACAACCTGGAGGGGGTCATTATCTATGACCATACCAATCCGAGTAAAAATGTTGTCATCACCGCCAAACGCGGCGTTCTCTCGTTCTCGTCCGATTACCGGCGCCTGATAATGGATCTTTTCGACGGCGAAATCCATGAGCTCAATAATGCCGACTACAAATCGTACCGCATTATCAAATTTGAACGTCAGGTCCTGACGACGCGCGCAGAAGGTTTCGACCTCGAGCGCTCGTCCGACAATGCGTTCAGCCGCGGCGACAGAGAATTGAGCGCGGGTGCAATGCGCTATATTGTGGACAGCCTTCAAACACAGGTGGATGCCGCGCGGAAGCGGATCGACGCGCTCAACGCCGGTCTCCACGAGAAATTGTTCACCGGTTCGATCGGTAAACAAGCCGATGCGTATGCGCCATGGCGGTCCATCGAATCGTATACAAATCTCAGCAGCCAGTTAGCAATACTCCGGAACTCTCTCGACGGCGAGCTCGCAACTTATAACTACCTCGACAGGACAATCAAGGAGTATTGGGTTGAAATCCACAAAAAGTACTCTATTCCGGTTGCGTGTTTCGTTTTTGTCCTCGTTGGCGCACCCCTCGGCGTCATGTCTCGTCGCGGCGGGTTCGGGATGGCCGCCTCGCTGAGCCTCGGCTTCTTTCTTCTGTATTGGGCTTCGTTGATCGGCGGAGAGAAGCTCGCCGACAGAGAATTTATCGAGCCGTGGCTCGGCATGTGGATCGCCAATATTGCGATCGGTGGACTCGGAATCTTTCTGACATACCGCATCGCAAAGGAAAATGTCGAGCTTCGCTTTGATTGGTGGAAACGAGTGGTGCCCAAGCGACTGCGCGCGCAATTATAGAACGCATGAAACTCCTCGACCGATATATCATCAAGCAATTTCTCCTCACGGCCCTCTTCGGCATCGTTGCGTTCACGATTATTTTCATCGTAATCGATTTGATGGAAAAGTTGGACGATTTTCTCGACCGCAAGGCAGAGGCAATGGTCATTGTTGAATACTACCTCGCGTTCACTCCGGAAATGATCAAGTTGATGACGCCCGTCGCGATTCTTCTCTCGAGTCTCTTCACCACGGGAAAACTCTCCAGCAACAATGAACTCACGGCGATGAAATCGAGCGGCGTGAGCTTGTACCGCTTTATGCTTCCCATGATGGTTATTGCCTTGGTGATCAGCGTCTCGTCGGTATACTTTAACGGGTGGATTGTGCCGTACGCCAACCAGCACAAATTCAGCATCGAACGGATCTACCTTCAGCGTAATTACGAATCAACCGCCCGTTCAAATATCTATCTGCAGGATGGGCCGCGCCGTATCGTCTACATGGGCTACTTCGACCGGAGAACGAGCATGGGTTCGCATGCATCAATCCAGGATTTCAGCGATTCAAATCTCATCAGCATCGCTCGCCGCATCGATGCGCAGCAAATTGAATGGGACAGCACATCGGGCAAATGGACAATGATTAATGCAACAATTCGAGTATTCGAAAACAAACACGAGGACATTCGCCGTGTCGACCGCGTCACGATGGACACACTACATTTTGTTCCCATCGATATCGTCAAAAAAGAAGATAGACCCGACGAAATGAACTACTTTGAGTTGCAGCGATTCATCAAACGGCAGCAACAGACTGGAAACGACGTCGCGCGCTGGGAAGTCGATTTCTATAGCAAAGTCTCATTTCCGTTTGCGAGTTTCATTGTGGTGTTGTTTGGCGTTCCGTTCTCGTTCGGGAAGCGTCGCGGCGGGTTGGCAGTGCAATTTGGAATTGCTGTAGCGGTGTGCTTCATCTATCTCATTTTCATGAAAACCAGCCAAGTCTTCGGATACAACGGCGACCTTCAACCATTGCTCACCGCGTGGCTTGCCAATCTGATTTTCCTCGCTGGCGGAGTTGCAAACATTTTCCGCGTGGGAAAGTAATCAACGGAGCTCCTTACAATTGACGGCCTATCCTCATTGACTAGTGCCTTTCCAAAAAGGGGAGATTTTGTATTTGAATTTCCCGTGTGATGCTTCTCCCGGTAAGGGATGGCTTCGCCAGACGCAGCCGCGGCGGACTCAGCATGACAGGCTGCCGAGCAAGCACAAGAATATTTATTTGAAATGGCACTAGAAGTCCGGTCGAAAAGCGGTGCCACGAAGGCACAAAGTCACAAAGTTCCACAAAAGGTAACAAAATCAAAACATTTTTCTTCGTGTCTTGCCTGCCCGCCGCTTGCCTGCTGAACAGCTTTTTC
>JAGVPT010000046.1 GCA_020052095.1 Bacteroidota bacterium
ACTCTCCCCATTGTTCTGAACTTCCCGTGAGCCTTATCGACAGCCTTTGCAACAACATCATCACTCAAAACACAGGCACATTTCACGCAGGTTTTAAGTTATTAGTAAAAACTGAATGGTGCTGTAGACGATGAGCATTTGCTGCAATGTATCGGTTAACAATGAACCGACGAACAAGTTTTTTTCGCGTTGGTCAAAGCGATACGCCAAGCGATTTCGAAAGGGAGGCCTGGAGAAAACACAGCAGTATATTCTGGAAGGCGTTCGCAAGGAACCGGTCACGGCGAAGAGGATACTTGATATCGGTTGCGGAGTCGGTTCCCTTCACCTCACTCTCTTGAAAGAAGGCGCAGCCACTGCGACCGGCGTCGAAGTATCTGAAGGAATGATCAGCCAAGCCAAGAAATTCGCCGAGGATTTTAAATTGCAGGATCGAACCAGCTATGTCTTAGGTGATTTTGTCCGCGAAGCACCTTCGATGCAGGAAGCCGACCTGACAATGTTGGACAAAGTTGTCTGCTGTTATGAAGATTATGACGCGCTCATCAGCGCGTCCACTGCGAAAACAAGAGCAATTTATGCTCTAAGCCACCCACGCCAAAATATCCTGGTAGAATCTGTATTCAAACTTCAAATTTTCTTTGCCAAACTCTTCCGCTCCGCGTTTCATCCTTTCTGGCACGACTGGACTGCAATACACAGACTCATCGTTGCAAAAAACTTCGAATTAATCTATTCAAATTCAACAATTGCATGGCAAGTGCTTGTGTATCGGAGAATTCACTGAGGAGGAGGCAGGTCGAAGATCGCGGCGCGCAGGTATGAATCGTGCTTAGTGTCTCAGCATGGGCAGTCTGATCCGCTTCCTTCTTTCTCTGAAGCCAGAGAAAGAGTAGAAGCTCAGCCAAAGGCTGATGAGCCTCCCCGGTAAGGGGTCCTTCGGATTGGCTCAAAAGAGAGCCTTTCGGAATCGTCCCAAAGGGATCCCTTCGGGAGAACCCTAGCGATGCTTGGCAACGCACATGCCGAAGAAAACGGCGCACACAGGCCACACCCCGCAGGCCAGCCGTGTGTTGCGATTTCGCCAGATTTCTTTGGTTACTTTCTCGGACAGAAAGTAACGTTGTCGGTTAGAATTCGACGGACGATGAATGAGTTTTTCTTCGTCCCAAGGAAAGTGACACACTACAGAATTGTGCGGCAGAATTCCGCGATGCAGCATCAAAAGGATTACTTTGTATTTGCCGATCAATTCAAGATGCTTGATCAATTGAGAATTACTAAACACATAAAACAATTGAGGTAGAAGGAGCTATGGCGATGAACTTCTTATTGAAATGTGACGTCGAGGTATTTGTGGGTGGAGTGCTCGTTGCTCTTTTCATGAGTATAGTCTTCCCATCAGCGGTTGATGGGAGAGATAATTCAGGCGACGACAGGACGAGTACACGAGCCGTGCCCGACAGTCTCAAAAGATATCCGTTCAGGTCAGCGATTATTGAGCTTGAGTACGGCGGGAGTTGTTCCGGCAAGCAAATGATCTATATCGATGATTTTGGAATGAAGGAAGCAAAAGTCGATAGTTTTATCACGGAGATGATGGGAATGCCGGCTCCGACATACAAGATGCAAATACAAGACTGGGACTCGACCTTTTCCGCTGACATGCTTAAGGGGATCGCGACAAAGGGTCTGACTCCGTTCAGTGCGAAAGAGAGGCGAGAAATGAGCGAGATCGGAAGAGGAGTTGCGAAAGATATGGGTATCGAAGAGGGAATCGATACGGTGCTCGGCAAGCCCTGCTCTGTGTGGTCAATGCAATCGATGAGTTCCAAAGTCTGGCTCTGGAACGACATAACGCTCAAGAGCTCAGTCGAACTGGATGAATGGAAACAGTTGCTTGTGGCAAAATGGATTGAAATGGATGTTCCTCTTCCCTCTAATGCTTTTGTGATTCCCGTCGGCATGAAGACGATAATGCCGGAAGACATAAACAAGATGTTCGAAAAATTGGATGAAGGGAAAGCCAAACCGGCGAAGAAAGTGAAGAAGAAGAAGTAGGGGTCGGAAGTTGGGGGGATAGGTCGAAGATCGAAGCCACAAGTGGAGGGCAGGTGAAGGCAGGTTGTGGAGGAAAGGAGCAGTGGTGAATCCGATCTATTGAATGTTTTATCCCATGCAAAACTTTTCCACACTCGCCATATTGGTCGATAAGATATTCATATTCTCTTCCGGCAACACAATCATCTCCGCGATCAACCCAGGACGTTGCTTTATTTCTCTGAAATTTTCAAAGCCATGAATCTTTTTGCGATTTTCCCCGATCCATATTTATCCGCCTAGGACCTTCTCCTGCTCTTCGTCGCGACTGCATAGACAGCAAACGCCATCCCAAATCCGACGAACCATGCATAGTCGTATAAGTGCATCAGGAACGGGCCGACGGAAGCCGGATCGACCATCCCGATTGTGCCGAGGAATCCGGGCACACTAGGAGCGACGCCGAAAACAAGCGCCACGATCGCGATCGGATTAAATCCGTTGCGGTAAGAATAGGCCCCGCTGAGCTTGTACAAATCGAGAGGTTGCAGTGTCGTGTGCCGCAACATAAAATAATCACAGATCAGAATTCCGCCGATCGGGCCAAGGAGCGCTGAGTACCCGACGAGCCAGGTGAAGATGTATCCACTGGGATCGGCCACGAGTTTCCACGGCTGGATTACGATGCCGATAATTCCTGTGATCAGTCCGCCGATGCGAAATGTTATCTTTGACGGCCAAAGATTGGCGAAATCGTTTGCTGGGCTGACGACATTTGCGGCGAGGTTCGTCGCCAGCGTTGCGAGACAGAGGGCGAACAAGGAGACTGCAAGGACGAGAGGATTTGTGAACCGCGTAATCAAAACAACCGGATCCCATATTGGGAAACCGCCGTAGATGACGACCGTCGCGGATGTCACGGCCACACCGATAAAGGTGTAGAGTGCCATTGTTGTTGGCAACCCGATCGCCTGACCGAGCACCTGGGCGCGCTGAGTACGTGAGTATCGGGTGAAGTCCGGAATGTTAAGAGAGAGGGTCGCCCAGAACCCAATCATCCCCGTAAGGGATGGAAAAAATACCGCCCAGAATTGTCCTTCTTTCGGTCCGCCGGGGACGAAGTGCGAAGGTTGAGACAACATTGGACCAAATCCGCCAGCTTGTTTGTTCGCCCACGCAAGCAATGCCAAACCAAGCAGAATGAGGAGCGGCGCCTTAATGTTGAGTAGAAAGCGGATCGACTCGATGCCCCTATAGATCACGAACATGTTGATGCCCCAGAAAAACATGAAGCAGGCGAATTGCGCGATGTTAATCCCGGCGAACCACATTGGAAGCGAATCCCATGCTGGCAGATATATCGTGATCATCTTATAGATGGCCCAACCACCGATCCAGGTCTGAATACCGAACCATCCGCACGCGACGAATGCGCGAAGCATTGCAGGAATGTTTGCCCCACGCACACCAAAGGAGGCACGGCAATACACGGGGAACGGGATACCGTACTTCGTGCCCGCATGTGCGTTAAGGATCATCGGGATCAGCACGATCACATTGCCCAGAAAAACCGTCAACACTGCCTGATACCAGTTCATGCCTTCGGAAATTAACGACGACGCTAGCATGTATGTCGGAATGCACGCCGACATCGAAATCCAAAGAGCAGCCATGTCGTATGTGCCCCACTTGCGCTCTGAAATCTTTGTCGGGGCAATGTCCTTATTAATGAGGGGGCTGTCGTCGACGGAGGAGAGATCGACTTCAACAAGCTCCGAGAATCCCGAAGTTGACATAGTCATTTTTTCAATAGTGGAAATAATCTGTCGTTGCTGTACCTATTGCAGATAAAGAACGGTGGTTGCTCTGTGTGTTCGATGCTCACTCCGGCAAGAGTCAGCAACGATTATGCGGTTTCCGCTTTTTCCCATAACTTCTTATGCCACGCTGTTAAAATAATTCCGCATAGAGGTCAATCCGTATACTTTCCACGGACCCATTTTCGAAGCCATCTCCATCGTGGTGCCCGTGAGTTGCATCCATTTATTGCCGAAGAGCATCGGCGAATACCATACTGCGCCGAGAGTGAATTGGATGAATGCAGTAACCACGACTTCAACTTAATGGATTTTGGGTCGCTCCATTACTCACCTCCTTCTTTGGATTGAACATCTGGCAAAACAACGCGACGTTTTTGTGAGCCACGATATTTTATTTATGCGAACAAAAATGTTGAGTGAGGCTTTTAATAACCGCAATATTCCCAACGTCGTTGTTTTGCTTGTTATGCGCAATGCCGCTTCCGAAACAAAATACCCTAAGTTGTGCTCTGAAGTCCAATTCTCTTTGGAACTGAAGTACTGCTAACAAGCCATCTTCAACCAAGACTTGGCCGAACCAACGAACAAGAGGCTGCTAAGCATACTATGATCTCTCATGCCGGTTTAATGTTACGGTTCGTACGAAACATGTTTTCGGGATCCCACCTCTTCTTGACTTCAGCGAGACGCTGAAGCGCTTTCCCGAGTGCAGCGCCGGTGCGTTCAGTGCCTTCGTCTTCGGTCAGAAAGTTGATGTACGTGCCCCCCGTCGAAAACGTTTTTATATCATTCCATGTTTCCCGTACCCATTCTATATTCGCTTTGTCCTCCTCCGCCTTTTCCCACGAGCCGGGTATGTTGAGAACGTAACGCGCGTCGCGATTACCGGCTGGCGAGTAATCCTGGTCGAGCCGGTTGAGAGCGCCGTCGATCTGGAATAGTACAATTACCGAATGCGGCGATTTGATTTTATTGGCCTGTGTGATAATTGAAGCGCACAACTTCGGTTCGATGTGCGAAAGATACTCACTCTTCCAGTAGTATCGACGACCTTTCGGCTGAGTAGCATCAAGAAGTGATTGCATCTGCGCATACGGGCGGCGTACTAGCATATCGCCGATTGGGTTTCCAAAAGACTTGATAGGAGCGACAATTTTCTCACCTTCTTCGGGTTTTCCGGAGTAACAGGCAAGCAAACCCACAATCAACTTCCCATGCCAGTCCTTTGGAAGCCATGGTGCAGGAGGAGCCAAGCGCATCATCGCCACGAGTGTGAGTTCGGGTGGCGCATTCTCGGCAAGCGTCCGGTACAACTCTAGCACCTTGGGTGCGTCAGCGGCAGGCCAAGCTACGAGACCGCCGACAATCTCCGGGCCGACAGGATACAAATTGTAATCGATGCCGGTCACCACACCGAAATTCCCTCCTCCGCCACGTAGTCCCCAAAAGAGGTCAGCGTTTCCATCAATACTTGCTCGCACAAGGCGTGCATCGGCGGTGACTACGTCCATCCCAACAACATTATCTGCTGTCCAACCCCAACGCCTCGTCAAGTAGCCGAACCCACCGCCTAGAGTGAGTCCCGCTACGCCCGTGAGCGAGACAAAACCGAGGACGGCAGCGAGGCCGTGCATCTGCGTCTCTCGATCCACATCGCCGAGCAAACAGCCGGCCTGTGCATGGGCGATCTTCCTTTGCGTGTCCACCCAGACACCGCGCATGAGCGACATATCGAGCATTAGCGCACCATCAGCCGTGGCCAGGCCTGCGATGTTGTGTCCTCCGCCTTTGATGCAGAGCAGGAGGTCGTTTTCGCGCGCAAATTGCACGCAGGAGGTCACATCGGCAGTGCCGAGGCAGCGGGCGACGATGGAGGGCCTTTTGTCAATCATAGCGTTCCAGACGGTACGGGATTCTTCGTAGCCGGCATCACCCGGCAAGCACACCGGCCCCCGGAGTTGCATCCTCAAACGTTCGAGTTTATCCTGCGTCAACTCGACCTCACGTCCTTCCCCCGTTTTCATTTTCACAGTATCAGCTCCTTTATATTGATTCTTGATTGAGTTTCGCAAATGAACGTCATTATCCTATTCTGTTTATGCAGGGCAGGCGATTAACTCCAATATGACGGCATTGCGCATAACTTCTTGAAACACAAAACGCGAGGGAGCGTGTTCTCACTTCCACGCGCCGGCATAGGTGTTCCGCTTAATGAATTCACCTCGTCCAGCTTTTCCCGACCATTTCCCTTTATCGACAATGACTTCTCCGCGTGAAAGAACCGTCTCGGCGTCACCCTTCACTTTGAACCCCTCAAACATAGAGTAGTCAACGCGCATGTGGTGGCTATGAGCGGAGATCGTGAGTTCTTTGTTCGGATCCCATACGACGAGATCGGCGTCGCTCCCGATGGCGATTGTTCCTTTTCGTGGATATAATCCGAACATTTTCGCCGGCGTGGTCGATACAAGTTCCACCCAACGATTCAACGAAATTCGTTTCAGGTTCACTCCATGATGATGGATCAGTTGCAACCGATTTTCCACGCCCGGACCGCCGTTGGGAATTTTCGCAAAACTATCGCGTCCCATTTCTTTTTGTTCCTTGAAGCAGAAGGGGCAGTGATCGGTTGAGACGACCTGGAGCGTGTTCTTCCTCAACCCCTCCCACAATTTGTCCTGATGCCACTTTTCGCGAAGCGGGGGAGTAAAAACGTACTTTGCGCCTTCGAAGTTTGGGCGGTCAAGGTCCTCTATTGAGAGAAGGAGATATTGGGGACACGTTTCTGCAAAGACCGGAATGCCCTTGTCGCGAGCCTCGGAAACCTTTTCCAGCGCGTCTGCCGATGAGAGATGAACGATGTAGACCGGCGCGCCTGCCATTTGTGAGAGCGCGATGGCTCGATTGACTGCTTCAGCTTCTGCAGTTGTCGGACGAGTGAGCGCATGATAGATCGGAGCGGTCTTGCCTTCGGCGAGCGCTTTTTGCACGAACAGATCAATCACGCCGCCGTTCTCCGCGTGCATACACACGAGCGCACCGTTGTTCCCAGTCTGACGCATCGCACGAAAAATTGTTGCGTCGTCAACCATGAGTACATTCGGATAAGCCATAAAAAGTTTATAGCTTGTCACTCCTTCACGCACCATTTCATTCAGATCTTCGAGATGTGCCTCCGGTAGATCGGTAACGATCATATGAAGACCGAAATCGATCGTTGCTTTTTGTCCCTTCATCCACCAAATGTCAAGCGCCTCGCGCATTTTCGTCCCCTTCGATTGAATGGCGAAGTCGATGAGGCACGTCGTGCCCCCGAATGCAGCCGCGCGAGTACCGGTTTCGAAATCGTCGCTCGACGTCGTGCCTCCAAATGGCATGTCCATATGCGTGTGGACGTCGATGCCGCCAGGGATAATATATTTTCCTTCCGCGTCGATGACCTTGTCAGCCTGAAGAGTAAGGTTAGCCCCGAGAGTTGTTATCTTATCTTTCTCGACAAAGATATCGGCGAAATAATCTTGCTCTGCCGTGATAACGCGTCCGTTCTTGATGAGAGTTGACATCGAAGACTCCTGCAGTGTGTTTGAAGCGAAGGATATGTTACAAACTGATGTTACGCAGAGTTTAAAAGCCTTGCCACTAAGTCACTAAGACTTTTTAAGAAAAGCTTCATTTTGTAATGTCCATTAATGAAAAAGGTTGTTTTTCTTAGTGACTTTGTGACTTCTGCCAACCCAAAGGGTTCCCTCGGAAGGGCGTCCCTTTGGGAGTGGCAATAATATTGCCATTTTGCCTAACATGAGTTACAATGAACGACCTATCTGTACCTTCAGTATTCCGTCCATCGATTCTTTCTGGTTGGGGGGAAGCGTGATGATGGTGGTTTTTCGCCACGGTGCTTTAAGGATGATTAACAAATTGCTCTCATTTTGACCCACCCATTGATACGAAGAAATATTTATCCAACGATAGAGGGTGTAGGTCTCGATAATTCCCTCCGCTCTAAGCTCCACTTTTCCGAAAAAAGGCAGCGCAAAATAGAGGACGACAGCGAAGTAGAAAAATACTTCGATGACTACATCACGGGAAATGCTGGTGGTGAGGAACGTCAAAGCAATAAGCAGCACGAAGAGTGCCGAGGTGATGTACCCCGACACTTTTCGGCTGCGCGGCCTCGGGACATCGAACAACAGCGGCCCCGCAGTTTTCCTCAGGTACACAGAAGTGACCATCGATCCGTACAAAAGGATTGAGAGGAAGATGAAGAGAAATGAGAGAATGTCCTTTGATCCGAGGCCGGAGTCGAGGCCGGGCAGCGTTATCCAGCATGCGCCAGCGATCAATGCAAGCCCCGTTCCGATAAGGAGGCCGCGTTGTGAGGGCTGCAGCGCAATCGTTTTACTTTTGAGCGCATACGAAAGTATCACTGTGCCGAAAAGAAATCCGCCGAGGGCCAACCAATCCATATGAATGCCGTATTAAGATGCCGATGAAGTCGAGGCGCCTTTCTTGTAGACCGCGACAAAAATCGCACCCGCGATCACCGTCCACACAATTCCGTAAATTGTGTTGAACCATGCTAAGCGGTACGAGAATCCCCTAATATAGAGATGCAAGAATATCTGGGCTGGAAAATTAACGAGCACACCAGCGTACAATCCATACATCGCACCTCCCATCCATCCAGAAGCGAAACTGGAAGAAACTTTGTCGTAAACCCATGCAAGGACGAGAACCGCAACGAAATCTCCGAAAATGTACCACGCCGGATTCGCCGTCATGTTGAACAGATCCGGATGTTTGGAATAGTACATATTCTGCAAGATCATGCCTTGGAGAACACCGTCGAGCACGTTTACGGCAACTCCGGCTGCTGCTACCGCGATCCAAAATTTGCTGCTTTTCATGGCTACTCCTTGTGTAAGTGAATGCTACAGTGGATTAAGAAATCTCTTCTCGATGCAGCGAGATTTTGTTCTGGATCTCTGATGTTGGATGGTCGTTGAGTGTTCAGAACTCATCTCAAAAACTCAATAATCCATCCTTCCCTACGGGTCTACGACCCATCGGGTCGTGGACGATGCGTTCGCGGAATTTATCCCGCCTTAGCGCATAGGCGTCAACTTAAGCTATACAAAAAGACATAGGTTTAGTACCTTTGGTTAAGTCTTAAAAGAAATTACACCTTTGAAAGGACTTAATCATGC
>JAGVPT010000103.1 GCA_020052095.1 Bacteroidota bacterium
CATGGGAAGACTACTCCAACATTCCGCGCCAGTCAAACGGTCGGCATGATATCCCTTGAGATAATACGTCACCGAACTTATGAGCTAGACTACTTAGCATCCGGTATGCCACTTCCAGCGACAGCGAGGTATTTTGAGCTATCTTGAAGCGCGGGGCTACCCGGCCCTGGAGACGAACCCGTTTCCACTTGAAGTGCTTTTGTAAGAGCCGCCTCCTTGGATTGTCCCGTTCTCGGTGATGTAGCCCATGGCATAGACTGCACCGAGTTCAACATCAATGGGTGTTTTGGGAATTGTTGATCCCACGCCGATGACGAGAGGATACACCGTCCACCGCGTCACATTCGTCGTTGTGAATGGCCCCGTCGATACATTCACCGCACTCCGCCCGTAGGCGGTAAAATCGAACGAACGGGACACCGTTATCGCTTCCAGTCTCACGAGGAAGTACGAAGCCATCCTCGGCTTCACCCTCATAAACACCGCATAGTGTTGCATCGTAGTGAGCTTCTCCATCTGAACATCGAGGGAGTTGTTCACAAACGCGAGCTGCTCATTTACCTGATCCGGATTGACAAAAGCAATACCGCCGGAGACTCCAAGAGTCACACGGAAATCGGTCTCATCCCCGAAAAAAGTGTCCACCGTGTCCGCTTGAGCGTAGAGTGAAGCGGACCAGAATAGAACAAGGGAACCTAACAAAAGAATTCTTGATTTCATGGCCGCCTCACTTTATTCTGATTATAGTGATCCGTGAAATGAAAATGTGAGGCTGTGCTCCGTACAACTCTACGATATAGAAACCTGGAGGAACATTTTTGTACTGCGAATCCCGTCCATCCCACACTGCGGTATACGTCCCCGGAAGAAAGTTATAGTTTCGAGCGAATGTTTGCACGGGGTTATTGTATTTGTCATAGATCGTGAGTTCGACGTATCCGCTGCCGGAGGGAACACCGTAGGGGATCCATGTCGTATCGGTGAACGGGTTTGGATAGTTCTGGTTGAGAAAGTAGTCGCCGGGCACAGGTCCGCTACTTGACGACGGTCCGATAGGCTCGCTTGTGCAGGAAATAAATGAAAGTGCGAAGAATATTAAGGCGAAGCATCTGCATTTCATAACGCCTCCTTGACGTTTGAATGCGATGGGGAGGATCTTTGAAGAAAACGTAGAAAGAAACGCGGGGAAAGTCAAGGAAAGGGACAGTCAAGGCAAGGGACGGACACTGGGGCATGGTCATTTCAGCCACAGCTCGAAAAACGAGACAAGGCGATCTTCGTATGCTTTGTGCGCCACTGCGTGAATATTTGTGTGATCCGCTCCCTCGATGAGGTACAGCTCCTTCGGTTCGTGTGCCGCGGCGTAGAGTTGCTCGCTGTATTGGTACTTAATGAACAGATCGTCCTTTCCGTGGATGAAAAGAATGGGCACGTAAACGTTTGCCAAGGCACGCAACGGAGAGACGTCGTGATGGCTGAAATGTGCGATGTATTCCGATCGTTTCATTGCGACGTTGCGCAGAAAATGCCACGGCATCCAGAGGAGGCGTTTCTGATAATCGACCGTGATCGTCCGCAAATTGGTGAAGCATCCCTCCGCCACCACCGCGCGGATACGCTTCTCGAAGCTCGCAGCTTGCACCGCAACTGCGGCTCCCATCGATGTTCCGAAGACGCCGATCGCGCCGAGCGAGATGGTCTTTTTCTCCTGCAGTACGTCAATTGCCTTTACGACATCGTATTTTTCGTAATAGCCATATGTGCAAAACCCGCCGCCGCTTTTGCCATGTACGCGCGAATCGTACATCAATACATTGAAATGCCGCGCCTGGAAGACCTCCGCTAATCTCAATCCGCTGATCTTGTTGTCCCCGACGCCATGGAGATAGAGGATGGTTCCGCGAACGAGCCCCGTTGCCGGGATCAGCCATGCGTGGAGCCGTTGTTGGCCTTCGCCGTCGAACCAGAATTCTTCAAAGGGAAGGTTCAGGTCGGCAGGCGAGAGGGGTTCGCCGCGTTCCCTGTAAAAATCATCCCCTCGCCGCCGCGGGTGAAGGACCATGATCGGTCCGATAACGAAGATGACGAGCGTTGCCGCGACGGCGAACACAACAATGACGATGAGAAATCCGAGCAGGAGAGTCATGCCGCCTTCGTCTTTCTGTGTTGGATAAATGCAGAACGAAGCGCACCGACTTCTTCGGGAGAATTATAAAAATGAGGCGAGACGCGAATCATTCCTTCCCGGATGGAGACGATAATGTTTTCTTTTTTCAGTGATTCAAATAATTGTTGTGCGTTCGCACATATGAATGTCACGATGCCGGCCCGCTTCGCGTGGTCGTGTGATGTGACGAGCTCAAAGCCGGCTTCATCAACAGCATCAATTACTTTGTCGGTAAGCTGAAGAACATGCATCTGGATATTCTCGATTCCTACTTCGAGCAATGTAGTTGTGGACTCGCATAACGCAGCGATGCCGGCAAAATTTTGTGTCCCGTTCTCATATCTGCGCGCTGTCGCGTCAAAGTCGATCCTGTAGTTAAAGAAGTCGCCGAAAAAATTTCTGTTGCTTGTCCAGCCGGCGTATGCCTGGTGAAGACGTTCTTGTGTATCCTCAGACACATAGATGAAGCCAAGTCCGTGCATTCCCATAAGCCGTTTTTGGCCTCCGCATGAGAGGAAGCCGATATTCATCGTGCGTACATCGAGCGGGAAACCGCCCAGTCCCTAAATTGCATCGACGCAAAAGAGCGCGTGGTGCCTTCTGCACACGTCTCCGACGCTTTCCAGATCCGCACGAAAACCCGAAAGAAACTGCACGAAGCTAAGGGATACCAAACGGGTGCGCGATGTCATGAGCCGTTCGATCTGGTTTGCTGTAATCTCTCCGTGGTGAGTTGTGATGATATCCACCTCGACCCCGAGCCGCTTCAGATTTATGAATGGCACGACATTGGACGGAAACTCACTATCGTTCAACAGTATGCTGTCGCCGCTACGCCATTCAAGTCCGGTCGCGAGCACGTTCAATCCGTCGGACGTGTTCCCGGAAAACGCGATGCGCTCAGACGGAGCATTGATCATGCTTCCGAGATTTCCCTTCAACGCAGCAATTGTCGGGAGTGTTGAAAGGGACGTGTCAACCTCCTCGACCGCGCACCGGTGAAGGTATTGAACAACAACACTGTTCACGCGGCTCGACATCGGACTGATTGCGGCATGGTTCATCCAGATTTTTCCGGTCGCGAGAAACGGAAACCAGGATCGATACAACGGGAGATTATATTTTTCCATGAGGAAAGTGGATGTAGAATGCCGGCACAATATTGAAATCAATATACAGAGGGCCAAAAACTTTAGCAAGTTTTGATTCTACCGCCCAATCTTTGTATATTTTCCGTCGACGATTCCCGTATGATGTACACAACGCCAGACCACACGACTCATCCTCCAAGAATACCAAGAGGAGAATGGGAAACCACTATTGGGTGAGAAAAAAATCTGTTTCTCTTTGCGTCTTTGTTGTGAAAAAATCTTGCTTCATATGATCAGATGCTTTTAGCAATGAACACTTCATATCGAACTCTCCGGGTCGCGCTGGTTCATGATTGGCTTACCGGGATGCGCGGCGGCGAAAAGTGTTTAGAGGTGATCTGCGAACTTTTTCCCGACGCACCGATCTACACTCTACTACATGTAAAAGGGGCGATGTCCCCGTTAATCGAATCGAAAGAAATTCATACGTCTGCGGTCCAGCGGTTTCCACTCGTTGAGCGGAAGTATCGGATATACCTTCCGGTCTTTCCGTTTGCAATCGAGTCGTTCGATTTTTCTGGCTACGACCTTCTTATCTCAACGAGTCATTGCGTGGCAAAGGGGGCGATTCCAAGGAGCGATGCATTGCACATCTGCTATTGCTTCACACCGATGCGTTATGTGTACGAAATGTACGACGAGTATTTCGGGAAAGGACAGACAGGGATAGCGACCCGCATTGCAATGAGCTTCATTGCCCCGCTGCTACGTTGGTGGGATAAAAAAAACGCAAACCGCGTTCATCACTACGTGGCGATCTCCGACCATGTACGCAAACGAATCCTGCGGCATTACAGCCGTGAAGCGGAAATAGTTTTTCCGCCTGTAGACGCGGAGAGGTTCCAGCTTTCCCTTAAGGACAACGGCTACTATCTGATCGTGAGCGCGCTTGTATCATATAAACGGGTCGATTTGGCTATACAGGCATTCAATAAAAACGGCGCTCGCCTTATTGTCGTCGGAAAAGGTCCGGACGAAGCAAAGCTGCGACGGGCCGCGAATTCTACGATTGAATTTGTCGGGTGGAAGAGCGACGACGAGTTGGCCCGATTGTATGCGGGCTGCAAGGCATTGGTGTTTCCCGGCGAAGAAGATTTCGGAATTGTTCCGCTCGAAGCGATGGCGTGCGGCAAACCGGTCATCGCATACGGAAAAGGAGGCGTTCTTGAAACCGTCCAAGATGGAATCACCGGTGTCTTTTTCCCCGAGCAGAGCGTTGAGGCGCTAGAAGACGCCCTAAGGCGCACAGGGTCGATGCATTTCGATCCACAGAAAATAAGAGACCGTGCACTGCAGTTTTCGCGAGACATCTACAAAGACAAAATGAAGAAGTTGATCGCACAAAAGATTGAAGCACACTTCGGACCGGCAAGGTAAGTATCAGGAAATGTTTTCTCCATACGTATGATATCCCCCATAGAAACCCCTCACCATCGCAAATTGCTGTATGCAATTATTCTTGCAGCGACACTGCTGAGGTTCGGCACGATTCTCCTCTTCCATCCTCAACTTCTATCGGATGACAGAGACTACGACGCGATCGCCCGTTCGCTGGTGAGCGGCGATGGCTTTAAGCTTGACGGGAAACTGACGGCCTACCGTCTCCCCGGGTATCCTCTGCTTCTTGCCGGCACGTATGTGTTGTTCGGGGATACCAAAGCTCCCATACGGATTCTCCAAGCGATGTCGGACGTAGTTTCTTGCCTGTTGTTATTTGCTATCGGCAAGAAACTCTTTTCGGAAAAAGTCGGTCTTCTTGCTGCTGCCGCGCTGGCGCTCTTCCCAATCCAAATCTTGTATGTGTCTCATCTGATGACGGAGACTCTTTTCACCACACTCTTCCTGCTGATCATTTTCCTGGCCATAAAAGAAAAACACGAGTCCGATCGGCTGAGGAATAACTTGATTCTTGGAGTATTGATAGGCGTCAGCGCTCTCATTCGTCCGACGATCCTCCTTTTCCCCCTCCTCATTTTTCTCTGGAGGTGGAGGGATGGAGTTCTTCTAAGGACTAATTCCCGCGCATTGGTTGCCGTCGGGCTTGCTGCATTTCTTGCGCTCTCGCCATGGCTAGTGAGAAATTATGTAGAGTTCCAGAGAGTATCCTTAACGAGCAATGTAGGAGTAAATTTTTGGATTGGAAGCCACCAGGACGCCAGCGGAGCATACTCCTTTCCTCAAAAAAGCAATCCCCTCATCGATGTGAAGGACGACTTCGAGCGATCCGACCTCGGAATCCGGCTCGGGCTTGAATTTGCAGGGACTTCACCGATCAACTACGGCATCGTTGTCGCGAGGAAATTTGTGCGCTTCTTCTCTGTCGATTATTGGTTGATGATGACGATGCAATACAAGCCTGAATGGGCGTCCGCTCCGAATGCTTCGACAATCTTCGCACAACTTTCACCCGTCGTTCTCATCATTCTTCACCTTCCATATGTGATCGTGTTGTTCCTCGGGACTTTCGGAATATCATGCAACGCAGCAGGGGATGAAAAGAAATTCTTTATCCTGAGGTCGGTTCTCCTGTACTGGCTGTTCGCACATCTGATTTTCTTTGCGGATGCCCGCTACAGATTCCCGATAATGCCGGTGGTGATCCTTGCCGGCGCGTACGGTTGGTCCGTTCTTCGTGCGCAGCATTTTCAGCGCACGAAATCGCGTATTGCCGCCTTCACAATACTCTGTTCTATTTTTATCTTTGGCTGGATAGGTGAGTATGTGACGATCCGATCGAAAATGATTCCAGCCCGAGTCGAAAATGAGTATTTGGACTCCCCAAACACTCTTATCACCTTACATAGCACGCCTCCCTCCCAAAAATGCGTTGACTTTGTTGCCCCCCTTGACTATATTTAAGTTCCAATTTTTGATTTCCTCACGAAAATCGTTGGAAGTAGAGCGGAAAGCCGAAAAGAATGCCTGCCAACCGCAATCATCACAGAACAAAAGAGAACAATTTTCAGATTTTGGTGATTCCGCAGGGGGACGCAGGTGAAAAGCGGTCGTTTGGCCTGACGTTGAACAAGCTTTTGACGCTTTTCGGAGGGCTTGTAGTCGTGATAGCCTCAATTATTGTCGTGCTTCTGGGTTACACGCCCCTCGGTATGCTGGTCCCGGTGTCGAACACAGAGATCCAGCGGCGATATGGTGATCAACTGATTAGCCTGCAAACGAGGCTGAGCAAGATTTCCGAAGATGTGATCGTGATGCGGGAGTACAATCGCAAGTTGAGGAACGCGCTCGGGGAGGATTTTCAAGATGACAGCGTTTCGGTTTCGCGCAATTCCAAGCTGAAGGTGGAAGAAGATGAAGTTCCTCAACAGGGGGTAGCCGATGTGCCGAGGCAAAATATGATAGAAGCGCCGTCGCGCAATGAAAACCAGGCGTACGCATTTCCGACACAAGCGCAAGTAACAAGCAAGCCGTTTCAAGCGACTTTTCCGGTCTACCCGCCGGTCGTTGGTTATGTCGCACGCGGTTTTGACGAAATACGGAAACATTTTGGCATTGACTACGCCGGCCGTCGCGGTGCGATCATCAGCGCTGCAGCAGACGGATATATCGTATTTTCCGGCTGGACATTTGACGACGGGAATATGATTATTCTTTCTCACGGCGGCGGGTATTTCACGATCTATAAGCACAACCAGTCGCTCTTGAAATCAACAAACGAGTTTGTAAAGCGTGGTCAACCGATTGCGCTTCTTGGAAATTCCGGCAACACGAGTTCCGGACCGCATCTTCATTTTGAATTGTGGAAAAACGGACAACCGCAGAATCCGGATGAGTACTTGATCGCACCGGAATCCTTATGAAAGACGCCCCCATGGCTGACAAAAACGCTGTCAAGGAACTGAACCTTATCGGTTCAGGAACAACGATTGAAGGAAAGATCCGGACGCAGGGGAACATCCGCGTTGACGGCAAGATGGTCGGCGAGCTTCATGCCGCAGAAAATGTCGCAGTCGGACTGACTGGCGAGATCGAAGGTAATATCAATGGAAGAAATGTCACCATTGGCGGAAAGATTCGCGGCAATATTATTGCAGTGGATAAGTTGGTATTCGAAGGCAAGGCGGTCGTACGCGGGGATATTCGTGCTGCGCGACTGGTCATTGACGAAGGCGCGGTATTTGACGGAAAGATCTCGATGTCCGACGCGCGTACAGCCGGCCACGATATCCAGAAGTACTAAGCTCGCGTGCCCATGGAACAGCGAGAGGATAAGCCGATCGAGGGCGGGACAGAAAACTCGACAATGCGGAGTATTGCACCCTACTTGACCATGGGTATTCAGCTCGCAATTCCGGTGGTTCTGTTTTTCTTCCTCGGCAAGTGGCTGGACGACAAATACAATACATCCCCGTGGCTTATGTTTGCCGGGTTGTTTCTCGGTGCCGTCGGCGGCATGATCAAATTCATTCAGTCGGTGATGGCATTGGGCCGGCAGCAAGACGCACTGGATGCAGAAAGAAAACAACATAACAAAGTTTGATTATTCATTCCCGCGCCAAGTTGTAATAGTGTTCGTCGTTGGCGCGGCGCTAGCAGCCTATCCGCTTTTCGCCCACGGATCTGCGGATGTGATTCGTGCGGTCGCAGCAGGGGCGTTACTGAGTCTTGTGAACGTGCTCGCCGGTTACGCAGCGATAGAATATTCGTTTGACAAGTCGTACACAACCTTTTTAAAGGCGGTTCTCGGGGGGATGGGAGTGCGACTCCTCCTAATGCTGGGATGTTTTGTCGTGATGATTGAGGTCCTTCAAGTTCGTGTAGTGCCTCTCGTCGCATCGTTGTTCGGCTTTTATCTGATCTACTTGATTCTTGAAGTGATGTTTATACAAAAGAAAATGAATAAGAGGGTCGAAAGTTCACAATCGTATAAGGGATAATTGCGTGGCGTTGTTTTTTCTTTTTGATTCCCAGACGTCTGACCATACTGCAGCTGATTCAGCCTATGTGCTTACGGACAGTGTCCGCGTTGCAGTTGCGCATTCGACCCCTCCTGGAGAGGAAAGCGGAAACCTCTTTACGGATCTCCTGAAGCACGTGCAGGATTCTCATGAGCTTGAGACTCCGTTCGGCCATATCGCACTGCCGCACATCCATCTCTTCGGCATTGATATGTCGATCACGAAACACGTTGTGTTTTTGTGGATTGCTGCCGCAGTGCTTATACTCGGACTCGCTCTCGTGGCCAGGAAAAACAGAAAGCAGATCGTACCGACTGGTTTTGGAAATCTTGTTGAGGTCTTTATCGTCTTCGTGCGCGATGAAATCGTCATTCCCAACATGGGAATCGGAGGGGTAAAGTACCTTCCTTATCTCCTCACGACATTCTTTTTTATCCTGCTGATGAACCTGCTCGGTCTTGTGCCGTACGGAGCATCGGCAACAGGTAACGTGAGCGTTACGGCAGGACTTGCAGTGATCGCCTATTTTATGATCCAGTTTGCGGCTCTTCGCGCGCAAGGCATTGGCCACTATCTGGCGCATTTTACCGGCGGCGTGCACTGGCTGTTATGGCCCATCATGATTCCGATTGAAATTCTCGGAACGTTCACGAAAGCGTTTGCACTCTGTATTCGTTTGTTTGCGAACATGACCGGCGGACATATCGTTATCGTCTCGCTTCTCGGGTTGATATTCGTCTTTGGGAAGATTTCACCGACTATCGGATATGCTGTCTCAGTCCCCTCAGTCATCTTCACGCTGGGGATCAATTTTCTCGAGCTCTTCGTGGCGGTTCTCCAGGCATATATCTTTACAATGCTCACCTCGCTCTTCATGGGCTTGGGAATGCAATCGGAAGTGCATGAAGAGCGTGCACATTAATTTTTGTCAGATCACGATTCACTTTATCGTAAAACTATATTCACAGGAGAAGCATTATGGAAGCAAATCCAATTGACGTCGCAAAGGCAGTTGCAACACAATGGGGATATTTAGCAGCAGGTTTCGGTGCCGCAATCACCGTTGTCGGCGCGGGCCTCGGTATTGGTAAACTCGCAGCAGCTGCGATGGAAGCCAGCGGGCGTCAGCCCGAAGTTGCGGGACAAGTGCGAACCTCGATGTTGATCGCAGCCGCGCTTATCGAAGGTGCGACCTTCTTCGCGCTTGCTATCTGCATCATTCTTGCGACAAAGTAAATTCTCACAAGGAGACATATGTTAGATATTAATCCGGGACTTATTCTCTGGACGATCATCACGTTCGTCATACTGCTTTTTATTCTGACCAAGACTGCGTGGAAGCCGCTGTTGGAGGCTCTCCAGGCGCGTGAGCAAGGCATACGCGATGCACTCCACGAAGCGGAAGAAGCAAAGAAGGAATCGGAACGAATGCTTGCTGAGCATAAAAGCGCGCTGTCGAAGGCGAATGAGGAAACTGCACGCATTCTCAAAGAAGGGCGTGAGCTCGCCGAACAAATGAAGAATGAGATTGTTGCCAAGGCGCATGAGAGCGCGAACGCGATGATGGCGCATGCGAAGGAAGATATTCAGCGTGAAAAAGAGACGGCGTTGATTCAATTGAAAAATGAAGTTGCCGACCTTGCGATCAATGCAGCGGAGAAGATTCTCGAAGAGACGCTTGACGAGTCGAGACAGAAGAAACTGGTCGATAAAGTTCTCCAAAAGTTGCCAAAGAACTAATGAGTAACATCCGAGTTGCGAAACGATATGCCTCCGCGTTAATGGCGTTGACCGGCGAAGCAAAGAATCCCGAGGCGATTGCCGGCGATCTGTTGGATGTACAATCGGCGATCAGATCATCCAAAGAATTGCGAACGCTGCTGGCAAGCCCCGTCGTCTCGAAAGAAAAAAAGAAATCTGTCTTCGCGGAGATCTTCAAGAAAAACATCGGAGACTCCGTGCAGCAGTATCTCGCTTCAATGGTTGAAAAGGGGCGCGGGGATATTTTGCCGGAAACGCTCGTTCAGTATTTTCTTCTGCGTGATGACCAGCTTGGCATAGTCTCTGTCGATGTGCGGTCAGCGGTCGAGTTTTCACTTTTGCAGGAAAAAACGCTGACAAAACAACTGGAAGGCATCACGATGAAAAAGGTGCGGGTCTCGTTCAGCTTGGATAAAATGTTGAAAGGTGGCTTCGTCGCAAAAGTCGGGGACACAATGCTGGATGGAAGCGTCCGCCGCCAGCTTGAACTATTGCGTTCGCGATTGAAAGACGGGGCAGATTCCATGGTGCAGAATTAAATATGAGAATTATAAAAGGATAGGATAATGGCAGAAGTACGACCCGATGAAATAACTGCTGTGCTGCGAAAGCAGCTCTCAGGTTTTGAAAAAGAAATCGATATCTACGATGTCGGCACGGTGTTGCAGGTCGGCGACGGTATCGCCCGCCTCTACGGCCTGTCCAAAGTGATGGCGAGCGAACTGATCGAATTCCCGAACAATGTTTTCGGAATGGTGCTGAATCTTGAAGAAGACAACGTCGGCTGCATCCTCTTCGGCGATGACACGAAAATAAAAGAAGGCGACACGGTGAAGCGAACGAAGCGCGTTGCTTCGATGCCCGTCGGCGATGCGATGCTTGGACGCGTCATTAACCCTCTTGGTCAGCCGATTGACGGACGCGGTGCGATCAAGACCGATAAATTCTTACCGCTCGAAAGAAAAGCGCTCGGCGTTATCCAGCGCCAGCCCGTGAAACAGCCGCTGCAAACCGGATTGAAAGCCGTCGACGGAATGATTCCCATCGGACGCGGACAGCGTGAATTGATCATCGGCGACCGCCAAACGGGGAAAACGGCCGTTGCTCTCGATACCATTATCAACCAACGATATACTCACACCGAACAAGCGAAGAAGCAAGGTATTAAGCCGGTATATTGCATTTACGTTGCGATCGGCCAAAAGGGATCGACGGTAGCGCAAGTGGTGACGAAGCTCGAAGAGATGGGGGCGATGGAGTACACCACGATCATTTCTGCTACTGCGAGCGATCCTGCCCCGCTGCAATTTATCGCTCCGTATGCCGGTGCGACGCTCGGAGAGCATTTCCGCGACAGTGGTCGCGATTCATTGGTCGTGTACGACGATTTGTCGAAACACGCCGCGGCGTACCGCCAAGTGTCTCTGTTACTCCGCCGTCCACCCGGACGAGAGGCGTTCCCCGGCGATGTTTTCTATCTTCACTCCCGGCTTCTGGAACGTGCTTCGAAGCTGAGCGACGAACTCGGCGGAGGAAGTTTGACGGCATTACCGATTATTGAGACCCAGGCGGGCGACATAGCGGCCTATATTCCGACAAATGTAATCTCTATTACCGACGGACAAATCTTTCTCGAGCCGAATCTATTCAACTCCGGCGTACGGCCCGCCATCAACGTTGGTATATCTGTGTCGCGCGTCGGTGGCAACGCTCAAATCAAAGGAATGAAAAAGGTGGCAGGCCGGCTGCGCCTGGACCTGGCGCAATACCGCGATCTCGAAGCCTTCGCAAAGTTCGGATCAGATTTGGATAGAGCCACTCAACAACAATTGCGGCGCGGTTCCCGGCTCGTTGAGGTGTTGAAGCAAAGGCAGTACGTCCCGATGCCGGTTGAGAAAGAAATCGTGATGATTCACTTAGGGACGAACGGTCTTTTAGATGAGCTTCCGCTTGATCAGGTGCAAAGATTTGAAAAGGAATTTCTCGAGATGGCTGACCTGCGTCACAAAGATTTGCTCGACTCGGTGGCAGAGAAAAAAGAATTGACCGATGATGCCGTGAAACGCCTTCACGCGATTGTGAAGGAGTTCATCGAGACATTCAAGTTGGCATAACAAGAATGGCTACACTACGCGACATACGCCGGAGAATCAGCGGCGTTAAAAGCACGCAGAAGATTACCAAAGCCATGAAGATGGTCGCGGCGGCAAAGCTCCGACGTGCGCAAGAAGCGATCCTTCAAGCACGTCCGTACGCTCGCAAGATGGCCGAGATGCTGCGTCATCTTTCCGGAAAAGTCGACGTCACAAAGTATCCTCAGCTTGCACAGCGGCCGGTGGAGAAAGTCGCGATCGTGGTCGTCAGTGCAGATCGCGGATTGTGCGGCGCGTTCAACACAAACATTGTTCGAGCAGCGGTTCACCATATCCAGCGGAATTACGGTGAACTCAATGCGTCCGGAAAATTGAGACTTGTGTGCGTTGGTAAGAAGGGATACGAGTATTTTAACAAGCGGAAATACGAGATACTCTTTAAGCATGTCGGCATCTTGAATGCGCTCAACTTCGGTACGGCGCGGACGATCGTGGGCGAAATCGCAGGAGCGTACAATGCCGGCGAGTTCGACAAAGTTGAAATTGTGTATAACGAGTTTAAGAATGCGGTGCAGCAGCGTATCGTCATCGAACAGTTTCTACCGATTCCGCCGGAGACCGCCGAAGAGAAGGAATCCGGGAAAAGCCATTCGCTTGTCGATTACATTTACGAGCCATCGAGTGATGAGATCGTCTCGGCTCTTGTTCCGAAGCATCTGAATTTTCAGTTATGGCGGATCCTGCTTGAATCAAATGCCGCATTTTTTGGCGCGCAAATGACCGCGATGGATAACGCCACGACCAATGCTAAGGAAATGATCAGAACGCTCGAGTTGTCGTACAACAAAGCGCGCCAGGCGTCGATCACCAAGGAGTTGCTCGAAATTGTGAGCGGCGCGGAGGCGTTGAAAAAAGCGGGGTAGTTCAATGAGCATTAATCATTGGTCATTGTAGTGTTTGATTCGCTAACGCAAAAACTCGAGTCTGTTCTCAAGCGTCTTCGCGGACAAGGACGTATATCCGAAGCAAATATCGCCGAGACGCTGCGCGAGGTCCGCAAAGTGCTGTTAGATGCGGACGTCAACTATAAGGTCGTTAAGCAGTTTATCGAGAGCGTTCAACAGAAGTCGTTAGGGCATGAAGTTGTCTCGCGCGTCGCGCCGGGCCAGCTCATCGTCAAGATCATCTACGACGAGTTGGTAGCACTAATGGGAACCGCAAAGGCGGACATCACCCTCTCGCAGATTCCTCCATCGGTCATCATGATAGCCGGTTTGCAGGGATCCGGCAAAACGACGTTCGCCGGTAAGCTGGCCAATATGTTGAAATCGAAAGGCCGCAGCCCACTTCTTGTTGCAGCGGATGTGTACCGTCCAGCGGCCATCGACCAGCTGATGCTGCTGGGGGCCCAGATTGACGTGCCGGTGTTCATGAGCCGGACCGACAGCGCGATTGACATCGCGAAGAACAGCATTGACCATGCACGAAAGAATGCGCGCGACACCGTCATCATCGACACCGCCGGCCGCCTGCACGTCGACGAAGAGATGATGCGTGAAGTGGAAGCCATCAAGTCGTCGGTGCAGCCGCACGAAATTCTTTTCGTCGTGGATGCGATGACGGGACAGGACGCGGTCAATACGGCAAAGGCGTTCCACGATCGTCTCAATTTTGACGGCGTTGTTCTAACGAAGCTTGACGGCGATACGCGCGGCGGCGCGGCGCTTTCCATTCGCTCCGTTGTCGAGAAGCCGATCAAGTTTGTCGGCACCGGCGAAAAGTTGGACGCACTCGAGCCCTTCTACCCGGACCGCATGGCTTCCCGGATACTGGGAATGGGCGATATTGTCACCCTCGTCGAGAAGGCGCAACAATCGTTTGACCAGGAAAAGGCGCAGCAGCTCGAGCAGAAAATCCGAAAATCGCAATTTACGCTCGAAGATTTTTACAGTCAGTTGCAAGAAGTGAAGAAGATGGGACCTCTGAGCCAGGTACTCTCCATGATCCCTGGCGCGAGTAGGCTCGGCAACGTGAACGATATCGACGATAAAGAGTTGAAATACGTTGAAGCTATTATACTGTCGATGACGGTCGAAGAGCGCCAGCATCCCGGAATTATCAACGGTTCGCGTCGCAAACGAATCGCAATGGGGAGCGGGACTTCCGTGCAGGAGGTGAACAAACTTCTCAAGCAATTTTTTGAAATGCAAAAAATGATGAAAAACTTCACAAAGGGAAAGAACGCCGGGCGCATGATGGCGCAGCGTTTTCATTGAGTTGCATATTAGTTAGCATCTACTCATATTTATAAAAAAGGAGAAACATTTTTGTCAGTCAAATTACGACTTCAAAGAATGGGGAAGAAGAAACAGCCTATCTACAAAATTGTCGCGGTGGATTCGCGCGTAAAACGCGACGGTCGGTTTATCGATGCGGTCGGTCTCTACAACCCCAGCACCAATCCGATGACGATTACTCTGCGGGAAGATCGCGTTTTTCATTGGCTTGAACGCGGCGCGCAACCTACCGATACAGTGAAGAACCTTCTAAGCCGCAAGGGTGTATGGCTGAAGTGGGGGCTCAAGAGGAAAAAAGCAGATGAAGCAACTATTGCCGCCGAGTTTGAAAAGTGGCAAATGATGCAGGCGCCAAAGTTGCAGAAAGAGAGCGAGCGGAAGGCCCGGCGCAAAGCGGCCAAGAAGAAAAAGAAAGCGGCAGCAGAGGTTCTGGCGCAACCCGAAGCAGCGGCGCCCGAAACTCCGGCTCCGCCCCAGGCATAAGGGTCTGCTATCTCAAAGAAGATCGTAGAGACCTTCGCTCATTCGCTGAAGCATGTATCTCCCGAAGTGCGGAAGAATACTCAAGCAATTCGTTAGCACGATCACGATGTCTTGTTTGTAGTTTAGCCAAATGCTGATCCGCTCGACGAGTCGCAAGACCGCTGGTCGAAGACTCCCGACGGATCTATCGACCCATCGGGTCGTAGACGACTCGTTGAGCGGAAGTATTTCGAACAGCGTTCTAGGAGGTTGTCATGCGGGACTTCATCGAATACATCGCAAAACAACTGGTGGATAATCCGGATGCCGTTTCTCTTGTCGAGGAAGAGAAGGAAGGAAAGATCGTCTTCAAGCTGAAAGTGGGAGAAGCGGATGTCGGAAAGATTATCGGGCGCAAGGGGCGGACTGCCCAGGCGATGCGTGTCCTACTCAGCGCCGTTGCCGCAAAAAATGGCAAGCGGGCGATTTTAGAGGTGTTGGATTAGATGCCGCGAAACGGTTCTCGTTGAATCAGGAAAGTGCGGAGAGTTGTGAAATCAGACCAAGCCCCTCGCACTCACCTGTGCGCGGTCGGAGTCGTTGCGAAAGTGTTCGGTGTGAAGGGAGAAGTGAAGGTGCATTCATATTCACGTTCTCCCGAGGAGTTCGAGGAGATCGATAGCGTCCTTGTCGGGAAAAGTGAAAAGAGTGTCGTTGGAATGGCGATCGAGCATGTTACGACGCGTGGAAACGATATTTACATAAAATTCCAGGATGTCAGTGACCGAAACGCTTCAGAATCATTGATCGGTCATTTTTTATTTGTGGAAGAGGCGAAGCGCAAACGCCTGGGGCCGGGCGAATTTTTTGTGGATGATATCATCGGCGTCACCGTCTTCGACCTCCACAAAAAAAGGCTCGGTGTGCTGATCGATGTTGTACAGTATGGGGCTCAGGACATGTACATCGTAAAGACAAGCGGCGGGGATGTGATGGTACCCGCGGTTCGAAGCATCGTCAGGGAAGTTGACGTGCAGAAGCGGTCGATGACGATTGATCCCCCGGAGGGACTTTTCGACGGCGAGGCGGCATGAGCATACGGATCGACATTCTCTCGGCAGTTCCGAAACTCCTTGCAAGTCCATTGAGCGAGAGCATTCTCAAAATAGCGCAAGAGAAGAAGCTCGCGGAGATTGTCGTGCATGATTTACGAACGTTCACGCACGACAAGCATCATACGCTTGATGAGTCACCGTACGGCGGCGGCGCAGGAATGATTCTGAAGCCCGAACCGATATTTGAGTGCATCGAATCACTGACGGCACAGAGAACGTACGACGAAATAGTGTATGTGACGGCAGACGGCGAACCGTTCACGCAAAAAATCGCCAACGATCTTTCTTTGAAATCGAACATCATCATCCTGTGCGGGCACTACAAAGGAATCGATGATCGTGTCCGGCAGTCGCTCGTCACGCGCGAACTTTCCATCGGCGATTATGTGCTCACCGGCGGCGAACTGGCCGCGCTTGTAATAGCTGACGCGGTGGTGAGGGTGATTCCCGGGGTGATCGGCGACGGGGAGTCGGCGTTGACCGATTCATTTCAGGATGGAATGCTCGACAGCCCGCACTACACGCGTCCGCCCGAGTTTCGCGGAATGAAAGTGCCGGATGTCTTGCTGTCGGGCAATCACAAGGACATTGCCGCGTGGCGCGAGGAAGAGCGGGTAAAGAGAACTGAAGAGCGGCGAGAAGATTTGATTCACAAAAAATAACACGTTAACGAACGGAGCAAAGCGATGAACAAAATCAAATTGGTAGAAGCCACACAATTGAAAACAAACCTTCCGGAGTTTTCCACCGGCGACACACTGAACGTGCATGTGCGCGTTGTGGAAGGCGACAAGGAACGTATCCAGCAATTTCAAGGCGTTGTCATCGGCAAGCGGGGCAGCGGCATGGGCGCGACGTTCACGATCCGGAAAGTCTCGGATGGGGTCGGCGTCGAGAGAATTTTTCCGACGCATTCTCCTCGCATCGCGAAAATTGAAAAAATGAAATCGAGTCGGGTGCGACGTTCCAAGCTTTATTACTTGCGCGACCTCGCCGCGAGACAGATCCGCCAGAAGACGAGCCTCTAAGTTGTCAGTGCCCCAGAATCTAATTCGAGTAGGCGCTGTCCCGGACTTCTATTGTCGGCCGCTCGTTTACGGTATTGAATATCCCGAAGGTCCCGCCCCGGCGGGACTTTCGTTTGAAACCGCCGGCGTCAATACAGAACTCCTGTTACAGAACGAGCTTGATGCCGGATTCATCGGTCCGATCGATTTTGCCCGCAATAGCTCTGATTTTGGACTCTATCCTTCGATCGGCGTATCGTCGCGTTATGATAGCCGCACCATTGTTCTGTGCCTGCATCAGAATCTCCACAAGATCACTTCTGTCGCCGTGGGTGTCGTCTCTTCCTCGGACATCATTCTCGCCAAAATAATTCTTTCGGAAAAATTTGAACAGGATGTCACGATTGTTCCGGTCCTCGGTTCGGTTGAACAGATGCTTTCGAAAGCCGACGCCGCGCTCCTTGCTGGTAACGCCGCGTTGTCAACCGCATGGAACGGTCCGAAGCTCGACCTCGTCGACGAGTGGACCGACATGACAGAACTTCCCTTTGTCCATCTCATCTGCGCCGCCCGGAAGGAAAAGCAGAAAAAAGAGATCGCGTCTCTGCTTCTCTCCTCGCAGAAAAAAGGAGTCGCATCGCTATCGTTGATCGCGTCGCAGCACGCGAGGACGTTTACATTCCCCGCCGAAGTTCTCGAGGGTCACCTTGAGCGTTATGAGTATGGCTTTAGCGATGAAGCGCGCGAGGGCCTCGGCGAATTCTTTCGATACGCATTCTATCTCGGCATCCTTCCCGACGTGCCGGAGATTGAAGTTTTTAGCGGTGAATAGTCTTGCGCTAACGGTGACCGTCACCTTTGAGGTGACGGTCACCTCCCAGCTCTTGCACTCCAGCGGTTGAAACTCTCCAAAATTCGGCGTAACTTCTTCCATCATGCTCCGCACTCTTTACATCAAACATTATGCGCTCATCGAAGAAATCAGCGTCGAATTTGGGCGCGGGTTGAACATTCTTACCGGCGAAACCGGCGCGGGAAAGTCC
>JAGVPT010000009.1 GCA_020052095.1 Bacteroidota bacterium
CGTATGATTTCAACGCTGTTTACATGTACAAATATCATGCCACTTTCTGAGAAGCCGAAAAAGTCCACATTCTCATCGTTCTATATCGGGATTAAGAAGCCACTGGTTCGTTGACAAATCGGTCATTCATTTGTATATTGATGCAACAATTTGGGCCGTTTGCTCAGCTGGGAGAGCGTGGCGCTTGCAGCGCCAGGGTAGGTGCTTCGAGCATGTATCCGCAAGTATTGTTCTTTAAATGAGATGTTCTTTATGGGCCGTTAGCTCAGCTGGGAGAGCGCGTGAATGGCATTCACGAGGTCAGCGGTTCGATCCCGCTACGGTCCACAAGTTGTAATAAGTATGCTCGCGAGCGGTTCTGCGCCAACCCGAAGGGTTCCTTCGGAAAGGCGCATCCCAGCCCGACCGATGGCTGGCGGGCGCCTATGGCGGAGATCCCGCTAGGATCCACAACAAAAGATTCGTTCTTCCTATTCTGCATCAATTTCCCCGTGTTTCACATCTTCACTCGGCTCGGAAGGATCCCACAATGAAATCGCCTCTTAAAAAACTGATCTTCCTGTTCGCACCGATCTTCTTTGGCTCAACAGCTTCATTCGCCGACACTACCTCTACGCGAATCGTCGCACCGGGAGTCGTACACACTGAGTATCTTCTCCCCGGACCGTTCACGCTCGATGTTCTTGAAGTGGATTTGAAAAATCCGCTCATTCAACTCGAATCGTACCGGCCGAATGGACTAACGCGAACATCCGTGCAATCTGCTGCAAACGACCATGAAGGACATCGCGTTATCGCCGGAGCCAACGCCGACTTCTTCAGTTTTGAGACGGGCTGGCCTGTCAATAATCAAGTCGTCGACGGCAAACCTGCACAAGGGGTTACTTCGGTTCGATCGCACCTTGCCGTTGCTGAAACGAAGAAGCCGTACATAGAGCAGTTCTCCTTCAATGGGAGGTTGGTCGCGAAAAACGGCAGCGCAATGGCATTCAGCGGCGTAAATACTTCACGCGGAGCCGCGACGACCGTGCTCTTCACTTCCTTCAAAGGAGGGAGCACCGGCACAGATGCATCGGGCATCGAGTGTTCTCTCACGCTTGCGTCCCCGAACTGGCGTACGAACGATACCCTCCTGTTTGTCGTCGGATCAAAGCAAACGGCGGGCAACATGGCAATTCCATCAAGCGGTGCAGTTCTGTCCGCGGGAAGCGGCACATCAGCCACATTTGTTACAAATAATATTTTTGTGAACGATACCGTCAAAGTCTACGTCGGTTTCAATCCCTCAAACGTCAAGAAGATCGTGCAGCTCATCGGCGGTGCCGGCCGCATTCTGAAAAACGGAGTCAATGTCTCCGCGAACAGTGCCAGCAGCGAAGGGATTGGGACAGATTTTATCACGACGCGGCATCCACGCACGTTTGCCGGTTTCAACGCCGACACATCGAAATTCTATTTATGCACCGTGGACGGACGTCAGGCTTCAAGCGTGGGAATGTCATTTAACGAAATGGCAAGCTTTCTCTCATCGATCAAAGTGTCGGACGCTTTCAATCTTGACGGTGGCGGCTCCACAACCATGGTGGTCCGAGGCGTAGTCGTCAACTCCCCTTCCGACCCCGGCGGTGAGCGATCCGTTGCCAATTCACTTCAGGTGATCAGCACTGCACCGACCGGTACGTTGTCTTTGTTGAACATCATCGAAGAGCGTGCAGATGTGTTTCAAGGAAACACATTTCAATTCCATGCCGAGGGGAAAGACCAATACTTCAATCCGCTGCCCCTCCCCGCCGGCGTCACGTGGAGTGCAGATCCCGCGATAGGTAATATCGACAACAGCGGCCTCCTCTCGGCTAAGAGCGTGAACGACAGCGGATGGGTTCGCATCCAGTACAGCGCCGCGTCCGATTCAGCGAGAGTCTATGTTCGCGTCGTAAAGGAGTTGCGCGTATTTCCGCAAACACTTATTATGGTTCCGGGGGAGCGATTGACGCTTTCGGTGCGCGGAACGGATTCGGGCAATAACAAGGTTACTCTTCAAAACAATCAAGTTATCTATATCAATAATGCTTCGAGCCTCAACGTCGACGCCGAAGGGGTCGTCTCCTCTACGGGATTCGGCAAGGGCACATTGACTGTAAAGCTGGACACTGTCACGCGTACACTCTATTACAATGCCACCGGTGCTGACACTGCCGTTCTTGTCGAGGATTTTCATGACGCGTTTAATTGGAAATGGGATGTACTGAATACGGATCCTGACAACATTACATTCGGCCTGAGCGTAGACTCCATCGCTCCGGATCCCGCATTCAAAATTTCCTACAACTTTCCGCTTCCTTCGGCGACCGTTCTTTTGAACACAACCCTTCCTCTCTCAAGCAGAGTCGACAGTATTTTTCTACGCGTGTACGGAGACGGAGGAGGACATTCGTTGAAACTATTCTTCATTGACAAAGAAGGGCAGGCATTTTTCATCGCATCCCCAGCGATTGTCAACTGGAAAAATGAGTGGAGAACGGTAGGTTTTAGATTGGTCAATGCAGTTCCCGTCTCAGGTGGCACGATAGATTTTCCACTTTCGCTCACACAGATTCAAATCACGATCGGTGTCGTCAATCAAGTGAGCGGCAAGGCAACGGGGTCAATTTATCTCGATGACCTCAAAGCGCATTACCCTAACCGCGCTGTTGCGCCGACAATCTTGTTCGATTTCAACGCGGACGTGAGCGGGTGGCTCCAGCCGAGCCGGGGAAATGTCACTCAACTTATCGGGATCAACATCGCGGCATCGAATCTTCAATTCTCAACCGAACATCCTTATGAAGGAGCCGGATGCGGCAAGTGGACGTTCGTTGATGACCCGGCCAGTTCGCTCGATTGGAGTGTTCGCATAGCGCGTGGCACGACTTCTGAATTGGGCTCTATGCTGCGTGGAAGTTATATTGGTGCATGGGTCTGGGCTAACGGTCAGACGAATTTGACTTTAAGAACGGTCATTCGTGATGGTAACGGTCAGATCTGCCAGGGCCCCCCATTCCCCGTCAATCATAATGGATGGAAATTGATTGGAACAAAGTTGGACAGCACGCTCTTCACGCCGTACCTTACGGCCGGGAAGATTACTGATGTGAACAATCGCTTCAACGGATTCAAAGTAGAAGGATCCAATTCTGTACTCAACGGACAGACGCGCATCTTCTTCGTCGATAAGATGGTCACAAGCGCACTCACCGTTCCGACAGGATTTATTGATTTTGGTGCTGCATGGGATCCCATCGGCGGCAAGGTTGATCTTCATTGGGGTGTAAATTCGGAGATCAGCGTTGATCGATATGTGGTCGAACGAAGTGCTGACGGCATCAATTTTGAGGAACTCGGATTCGTGGATGCCGTGGGGAATATCGATACGGCCAAAAACTACTCTTACGAAGATATTACGGCAAGCAAAGGTGTTACGTATTCATACCGGGTTCGACAGATCACAAATGACGGAGCTCAGGAACTGACGCCGAAGATCACGGTGGCAACGACCGGCCTAAAGGAGGATCCGGGGCAAACTGCTTACACATACGACCTCACACAAAATTATCCGAATCCATTCAATCCGGCCACGCATTTTCGATTTTCAATATCCGATTTAGGATTCGTCACGTTGAAGATCTATGATGTCATCGGCAAGGAAGTCGCGACACTTGTCAAAAAAGAAATGAACCCGGGAAACTATACCGTACGATGGGATGCCTCCGAGTTTCCTAGTGGGATCTATTTTTCTCGACTGATTGCCGGGACTTTTTCGGCAACGAGAAAATTGGTTTTGCTTAAATAGAATAGAATTGGCCTCAGCAGGCATAGAAGGCGGACACTAGCATAAAAAAAAACGGGAACAAAACTGTTCCGGTTTTTTTCGTGGCGGGAAGATTCGAATTCCCGACCTTGACGGCCGAGCTGCCACGGACTAGCCAGCGAGTGACTCGAGAAACCTTCGGGCTCCCCAGGATTTGATTCGTTTTTCCCAACGCACTGCGTCGGTCCTTGTCTCACATTCCTTCGCATACACAAGCTTCCACGGAATTCCGGTGCGAGTGGATTCACACTCTCCGGCATTGTGTTCACTCACCCGCTCTCGCAGTCGTTCTGTCGATCCTGTATAATATCTCCTCGTCTTCCGACTCTGGAGTACGTAAACCCAAAACATCCGCGCTCCGAAAATGAAAACGGGAACAGTTCTGTTCCCGTTTTTTGTCGGGGCGGGGAGATTCGAACTCCCGACCTCTTGGTCCCGAACCAAGCGCTCTAGCCGGGCTGAGCCACGCCCCGAGTGAATATTGTTATGTTATATTGTTTCCCGGTATCAAAATCCATCCCCTGTTTTTCAACTGCATCCCGAC
>JAGVPT010000148.1 GCA_020052095.1 Bacteroidota bacterium
ACGCCTGAGCCGAAGGCTACAGGGTAAGCCGTATGCGGGAAAACTGCACGTACGGTTTGACGAGGGGGAGAGGGCGCGAGCACTCTCCCTACTCTACTGTCTTCGTGGCACCGCTTTTCGACCGGACTTCTAGTTGCGGTACTTCTGTGAGTATTGACGTGCCCCGCTTTTGGGAGTAAGACCATCGCAGGAGCATCGTTTTTACATGGAATCCATTCTTTCGAATGCGGCACACAAGCCAACGTACCATAATCCAGACAGCATGAGCATCGCAATCCGTCAATGGACGTTAGAAGATTTGCCGTCGGTGCGGCGGGTAACGTGGGACACTTGGCTCGATGCGTATTCGTCGTTCATTCCCGAATCGGATCTTCGCCACTATTTTGATGCGCATTATACCCTCGACGCACTCACACAACTCTTCCACACTCCATTGATGAATGGATTTGTTGCCGAAGTCAATGGCAGTGTTGTCGGTTATGTGAAGACAAAATTCAACAAGGAAGAAAATCGGTTCTACGTCTCGTCGTTGTACATTCTTCCCGGGCGCCAGGGAATGGGACTTGGCGGGAAGCTGATGATTGCGGCGGAAGAACTTGCGAAAACCCTTGGTGCGGACACTGTTTGGCTCGGTGTGATGACTCAAAATACGCCCGCGCTCGATTGGTACAAGAGACATGGCTTCGCGTTTGTTGAAGAAGCGCCTTTTACCATGGGGCAGACGACCGTCGTGCACTTAATCGGGTTCAGAAAAATTAGAGTAGCGGCGAAAGCATTGCATTAATCTATCGAAGAAATTCATTGCTCCCACAGAAAATCTATTCTTCGTTTACCTCACGCTCTGCCGGCGATTCTCTCTCCGAACAGATTCTCGCGCTTCTTGACCAGCAGAAAAAGACCTGGCCGCAACTCGCCAAGGGATACGAAGCGCTTGAATTGATTCGCGTGCGCGAAGTCCAATGCGATGGTTACTCCGTGCGTCTGCAATTAAATCCGAAACGGATCGTGAGCAGCGGTGCAAAAGTTGACGCCAAATCAATCAGCGAAAGAAAATGCTTCCTGTGCATAGATAATCTTCCCGAAGGACAAAAAGGAATTCTCTATCAAAATCAATTCCTTGTGCTCTGCAATCCCGCGCCGATATTTTCGCAGCATTACACGATCTCTGATGTCAATCACATACCTCAAGAAATAGAGAAGTTTCTCGGAATATTTTTTTCGTTGGCAAAGGATTTTACAGGTTTCACGGTGTTCTATAATGGGCCGAAGTGTGGGGCATCCGCTCCCGATCATATGCACTTTCAAGCCTGTCCGAGCGGCGCGATTCCCGTCGAACGAGACGTAGAGGAAGTGCGGCGTAGATCGTCGATAGGAAAGGTCGGCGCTGTCTCAGGTTTCATGGTTAGGGATTATGGACGGCGAGTTCTCGTGCTGGAGTCGGCGGATGGCGGAGAGCTTGAATCGTATATTCTGAATCTTCTTAGGTCGATGAAAAAGGTTCTCGCAACCAATGAGGAGCCGATGCTCAACATCCTCTGTTCGTTTCACCAGAATACGTGGCGCGTGATCATTTTTCCGCGTCGCAAACATCGACCCGATGTCTACTTCCGGGAAGGAGATGCGCAGGTGCTCATCAGTCCGGCAGCTGTAGATATTGGAGGATTAGTCATAACTCCGATTGAAAAAGACTTCCAGAATGTTGACGCGAAAATGATTCAGAATATTTTTGAAGAAGTCAGCATTAACAAAGGCGTTCTAGAAAAGATAATAGGCGGAATGTGAAACCCGAAATAGGCAGAGGTGCGATGTCATCCATTTTCTATTCGACTTGGCGTTTTGTCCCAAAGGGATCCCTTTGGGAGCGGTTCAAATCCCTTGTTTTTTTCTTTACTCAATGCTGATATGTTGCCATGATCTCACAGGAACCTACAATTAAAGTCGGTATCATCGAACACTGTCGCGACGTGCGCGGGGTATTCAACGGCCCTTTCACGATGAATGGGATGTTCCAGCTTGGCGGGAACTTCAGCGCTCGTGCCGAGAATGGAAGGATTGTCCTTACCGACGGCCGCGGAAATGAAGTTATCCCGGCGAAAGAAGTCCATTGTGTCCAAACGAACGGCGCGACGTTTACACTGCACGACGTCACGATCGGGATCCACTTCCATTGGGAAAGAAAAGAGAGTCAAACGTTCCAAGGCAATTTGACGCTCGTGGCCCGCGACAACGGGACGATCACCGCCATCAACGAGATTTCCGTGGAAGAGTATCTCGCGAGCGTCATTTCATCGGAGATGAGCGCCGAAGCACCGATTGAATTGCTGAAAGCTCACGCAATTACTTCGCGCAGTTGGCTCGTTGCGATGCTGGAACGCGAGCAGCGACACGTCGATGTCGATCCGGAGCGGACAATTCGAAGCGACGATGAAATGATTCGCTGGTACGACCGCGAAGACCACGACATTTTCGACGTTTGCGCGGACGACCACTGTCAACGCTACCAGGGTATCACGAAGATAATTTCCAAGAGCGCAGCAGAAGCGATCGAAGCGACGCGAGGGATTTTCCTCGTCCACGGGTATGAAATCTGCGACGCGCGTTTCTACAAAGCGTGCGGCGGTTTGTCCGAGGAGTTTGAGAATGCCTGGGAAGAGAGACATGTTCCGTACCTCGAATGCGTTTCTGATTCATCAATCCAACATCCGAAAATTACTACCGAACGTGAGGCGGAAGATTGGATTTTCTCGCATCCTGATGCATATTGCAATACCACAGACGCCGCTATCCTGCGGCAGATTCTTCCATCGTTTGACCAGGAGACGACGAATTTCTTTCGTTGGGCGGTTGAATACGAACGGGCTGAACTGGAAGAGATCATCCGTGATAAATCAGGATTTGATTTTGGGACGATCCAGAACCTAGTTCCGGTTCAGCGCGGTCCGTCCGGACGAATTATTAAGTTAAAGATAGAAGGAACGAAAAAGACGATGACTGTCGGCAAGGAGCTGGAAATCCGGCGCTGGTTGTCCAAGAGCCATCTCTACAGCTCGGCGTTCATTGTCGTGACGGAACGGGAGGACGACGGCACGCCGAAACGATTCATGCTCTACGGTGCCGGCTGGGGTCACGGCGTTGGATTGTGCCAGATCGGTGCAGCGGTGATGGCCGCCAAAGGATTTCAGGCAGAACAAATTGTCAAACACTATTTTCATCACGCACAAATTCAAAAACTTTATTAAGATCAATTATGTCTGAAACTCAATCTACGTCCTCGAATCCAAATCGGAAAGCCTCACTCTGGGTCTCGGTAATCTATTTCGCGGAGGGCTTTCCGTATACGGTTGTCAATCTGATGTCGGTGATTTTTCTGAAAGATCTCGGCGCGAGCAATGAACTGATCGGATTGACAAGTTTCTTGTATCTGCCGTGGGCGCTCAAAGGATTATGGGGACCGGTGGTCGATATCTACTCGTCCAAGCGGCGTTGGATCTTGACGATGGAGATCATCTGCACATTTCTGTTCGTTCTTCTCGCCCTCGGTGCGCTTAGTTCCCAAGTGATCGCTGCATCCATTTTCGTATTTGCACTCATTGCCTTTGTCTCTGCCACGCACGATATCGCCATCGATGGATTCTACCTTGATGCGCTCAACAAGGATCAACAGGCATTCTTCGTAGGATTCCGATCAACCGCGTACAAAGTCGCATGGCTGGCCGGAAACGGCGGGCTTGTATTTCTTGCCGGCAATCTCGCAAGCAAACACGTTGCCGGAATTAACCCTGACGGGACAAGAATCTTTCAGGACCTGCA
The DNA here is from genome assembly GCA_020052095.1 of Bacteroidota bacterium. Classification (GTDB taxonomy): domain Bacteria; phylum Bacteroidota; class Ignavibacteria; order UBA10030; family UBA8401; genus JAGVPT01. The sequence continues at coordinate 3,811 of JAGVPT010000148.1, forward strand.
GTACTCCATCCTTGGTACGACGCATACGCTTCATCCGTTGGAATTCGGCTGGGCCGTTGCGTTTGCACTTTCCGCACTGATCTTCCTTTTGATTTATCTCTTCCAGCTCTGGTATCTTCCATACCCAAAAGCATTCGTGAGGGAACAGAAAGCAGACGAACCGCCCCACAGTTTCTTTGACGCATTCAAGACGTATTTCACGCAACACAGAATCGGCTGGATCGTCACATACGTCCTCATTTTCCGGCTCGGCGATGCATTTATGTTGAAAATGGCCCCGCCGTTTTTGATGGACAAGGCGGTGAAAGGAGGGATGGCGATCTCGACAGCGGAGATGGGAATTCTCTACGGAACTGTCGGCGTGATCTTTCTTCTTGCCGGTGGAATCCTTGGCGGTTTCGTGATCGCGAAACAAGGATTGAAGAAATGGATGTGGCCCACGGCGCTTCTGCAAAATTCGGCAATCATTCTCTACTGGCTGCTCGCCAAATATAAACCGAGTATCGAGTGGGTATACATCGCCAATTCCTTTGAACAACTTTCGTACGGGCTGGGCGTCTCGGCCTATACCGTGTTTCTGATGCGGACCGTCCGCCCTGAGTTTAAGGCGTCGCATTACGCGATCACGACGGCGTTCATGGCGGCGGGCGTACTTCTCCCCGGGATAGTGAGCGGCTACTTGCAGGTCTGGATGGGATACGAAAATTATTTCTTGATGAGTTTCTTAGTTGCGATACCGGGATTGGCGACGATTTATTTTCTGCCCCTTGAAGACAAGAAGTAAGTGAGGTCATTCAAAGCGGAATCGCACCGATCGCTTTGTCACGATTTCCGAATTTTCAATCTTTCTTCGGTGAGTTGAGTGATGCCATGACTTTGTCAATTGAGGATAATCGCAATCACGGCATCTCTACTTAACTGGATCTACCATCCAGTTCGTGGTAGTGGTGCACTTTAACATTGTTCAGGAAGATGTAGGACATCTTGCTCAAAAAATTCGTAGCTGTTTGGAAAAGTCTTCTAGATCAATTACCAACATGTCCCACATCTCGCTAAAACGCACCACTACCATGCTCTCGGTGGTGTCTCACTTTCCAAGGGAGAGGGAGAGTCTCGTTGGCGGGCTACTTCTTCTCGTCAAAAACCACCCCTGGCGCTATCGCGCCTTCCCCTCCTCATTCGAGGAGGGGACTAAGGGGTGGTGGCAAACTCTTTCTCCGGCATCAGACTGTGTAAAAAGTAATTATTTCCGATGCACGATTTGGAAAATGTAATCGCTGTGGGGAAAACGTTGCACCAATACCAACAATTCGTGATCGGAGACAATTGAATAGATGAATCTGTGAAAAATAAACCCCACTGAAAATTCTTGAGATTACTTTTTACACAAGCTCATGCCAGAGAAAGAAGCAAAGAGAGCCTTTCGGAATCGTCCCAAAGGGATCCCTTGGGGACTTTCTCGGAAAGAAAGTAACATCGTCCGTCGGGATTCGGAGGGGCCCAACAACCCGGCTCTCTATTTCTTGATTCTCTTGCCTTATCTTTGTAATATTAACAACTCTATTCCAAAAAAGACTACGATAATACAATGAAACGATCAGGCTTCGTCATCGGAATGGATGGCGGGGGGACAAAAACGGCGGCCATTATCGCGGATTTTCAAGGAAACATACTTGCGCAGCATGTTGCCGGACCGTCGAACTTTCAAATCATTGGCGTTGAAAAAGCTGCGCGCACCGTTTATTTATTGGTCCGCGAGTGCTGCAAATCGGTGGGTGCATCTCCGGACGAGATTCGCGCAATGACCGTCGGTTTGACGGGAGCCGGCCGGCCAAGCGATCAAAAAAGAATGGCCGATGGGCTCCACAAAGTTGCTTCATCAAAAAAAATAAAGTTGAGAAATGTCCGGATTGAAAGCGACGCGCGCATCGCTCTTGAAGGGGCGTTCAAAGGCGGCGCCGGAATCATCCTGATTGCCGGAACGGGATCGATAGCTTTTGGGAAAGATGAGGGGGGCAACGTTCATCGCGTCGGAGGATGGGGAAGAATTTTGGGGGATGAGGGGAGCGGATACTTTATGGGCCGATACGCATTGACAGCGGTGTGCCGCGATCTCGACGGACGGTCTGCGCCCACGATTCTCACCAAGATGATTGCAAAGAAATTCTCGATGAAATCCCCGACGGACATCATCACAGCAGTCTACAAAAATAATTTCGACATCGCGACGGTGGCTCCGCTCGTTCTAGATGCGGCGGGAAAGAATGACGGGGCCGGGCTGGAAATCGTGCAACTGGCGTCATCGGAGTTGACCGAGCACGTTCGCGCGTTGCTCGAGAAGCTTCAGCCACATTCGGAAGAAAATGTGAGGAGGAACGTTCCACTTTCGTTTATCGGCGGATTGATTGCCAACGAGACGCCGCTGTCGCGGATCCTTCGGGACCAAATTTCACAATCGCTGCCCCACGTTAATATCGTCTCGCCGATGTCCCCGCCGGTATACGGCGCCGTGGTGATGGCGCTACAATAACGTCCACGCACCCCCATGAAAATCACTTACTTAGTGATGTTACGCAAAAGTGATTAAAAAGCGTCGTACATTGGAGTCGACCACAATGCAGGAGAATCCAATGAATAACTCGCTTCTTGATTTGTATAGTG
>JAGVPT010000105.1 GCA_020052095.1 Bacteroidota bacterium
ACGCCTGAGCCGAAGGCTACAGGGTAAGCCGTATGCGGGAAAACTGCACGTACGGTTTGACGAGGGGGAGAGGGCGCGAGCACTCTCCCTACTCTACTGCCTTTGTGGCAAAATTGGTATTTACAAATAGCCGATCGGTTTAAGAAAGGAGTTCAATGAAAACAATCTTGATCATCGAAGACGATCCTTCCATTCAGCGCGGCCTCCACGACGCATTGACGGAAGAACATTTTTCAGTTCTTTCGGCGTCCGACGGCGAGAAAGGATACCAAACGGCGAAGCGCGAGAGTATTTCTCTTATCATTCTCGACCTCATGCTTCCGAGCAAGAATGGAAAGGAAATCTGCCGCGATTTAAGAAACGACGGCGTGCAAACGCCAATTCTCATGCTGACAAGTAAGAAGCAGGAATTGGACAAAGTGCTTGGACTGGAAATCGGCGCGGATGATTATATGACAAAACCATTCAGCATTTTAGAGCTTATTGCGCGCGTCAAGGCACTGCTGCGCCGCCAATCTGAAATTCATTCTGCGATTAACGAAACACAATTCGGCGACGTCTATGTTGATTTCGCGAAACAGGAAGCAACACGGGGAAAGAAGAAATTGAAGCTGAGCGCGAAAGAATTTCAATTACTGAAGTATTTTGTAGAGCGTGAAGGAAAGGTCATTTCCCGCGACGCACTGCTCGACGATGTATGGGGGTACGATGTAACGCCGACTACGCGCACGGTTGATAACTATATTCTCTCCCTGCGAAAAAAAATCGAACCTGTTCCTTCCAAGCCGAAGCACCTCCTTACCATACACACTGCTGGATACAAGTTTGTGAAGTAGCTTTTTTAAATTACAAGATTACAAAATTCCTAGCCGTTAATACCGTAATCTTGTACACTGCAATCCTGCAATTTTGTAATCTTGCAATCTTTTCTTCCCCACCCGTGACAATTCTTTTACAATTCATTGACTCCCGCGCGACAACGAGATTCCCTTCTGTGAGTACTATGTAATCGAATTTAATACAACAAATACTCAATAAGGAAATCGTCGACATGAAATCGACAGAGAATCGTCCTTCGCGGATTGTGATACTAGGGGGTGGCTATGTTGCCGTTCACGCATATCGCTCTCTTGTTCGCAGACTCTCCACACGCCTCAAGCACGGGGCGGTCGAGATTACGGTCGTTTGCCCAAATCGCTCTCATCTCTTTCATGGCTGGACGGCGGAGGTCCTCGAGGGGATTATTTCTCCGTCACATCGATTGAGCCCGCTCGCAGGGATCTTCAAAAAGGCTCGGATTGTTCATGGCGAGGCGGTTTCGGTGGATCTCAATTCGAGATTCATCAAAGTCAGCACGATTGACAATGGCGCTCTCGAAGTGCTCCCATACGACCAGCTATTGGTCGCAACCGGCTCGCGCGACAACACTGAACGCGTTCCCGGCATGTCTCAAAATGGCTGGACGCTCAAATCCGAAGGAGACGTCATTGCTCTGCGCAATCACATACGCGACGTTCTCACCGAAGCGGAGTTAACCGACGATGTGGCGTCACGCTCGAGATTGATGACATTTGTGGTGGTGGGAGGCGGGATTACAGGAGTTGAGGTGTGTGCCGCAATTGCAGAGATGCTGAGGAAGGAACGACGCAACTACTCCTCCCTGCGGAGCCAACCCCCGCGGATAATTCTTGCTCACTCAGGTTCCGCTTTGCTTCCTCATGAACAAGGTGAAAAGCTCTCCAATTATCCTCAGGAACAATTGATTGATTACGGAGTAATTCTTCGTTTTGGGACTCGTGTGACCAAAGTTGAGCCCGCAGGCGCGTTCTTGTCGAGCGGCGAGGTTCTTCCGGCCGCGACGATCGTATCGACGATGGGACAGACACTGCTTCCACTGATCGGAACAGAAAAGTTGCCGCGCAGTGATGATGGCAGGTTGATCGCCGATTCCAACCTGCGTGTCTACGGCGTTGCAGACGTGTGGACGGGCGGAGACGTCGCGTGCGTTCGTCGCCCGTGTAAAGATTCGCGTTGTCCGGCCAACGCGCTCTGGGCGATCCAACATGGAAAATTGATCGGAGAGAACATCGCACGCGAAATACGGGGAATAAATCTGCGCGAATTCGCATTTCCAGGACTGGGTCACGTGGCCAGTTTCGGCATCGGAAAAGGATTCGGTGAATTGTTTGGAATGGAGTTGACAGGATGGTTGCCATGGATCGTCAGAATCTTCTTCTTCCTCTACTTTATGCCCAGCCGTGCCAGGGCATTTCGTGTTGCTTGTGATTGGCTCCTGCTTCCGTTCGATGGCTGGCGGGGGACTCGATTGAGCGACAGTAAGGAAGAGAGATCGCGCCGACCGTCCATCGTGTCTCACGAGCAAACCATTATGTGTTCAAGTAAGGCATACAGTGTCGGATTTTGACAGGACGTTGACAATTCCATGACAAGTGTGAATGCCAGCAAGAGTATTATAGTAATGAAAAAAGAAGGAGAACAATATGAACAACATGATATTTCTGACCGGAGCAACCGGACTCGTAGGCGGCAATCTTCTCGTAAGGATCTTGCAGCGGGATGCCACAGCAACCGTTTCTTTGCTTGTCAGGGCAGATTCCACCAGAAAGGCCGAGGAGCGAATAATCAATCACCTGAAGCAGCTTTCTCCGGAGATTGACTACAAGAGCGTAGCCCATCGCATTCGAATAATTTGCGGGGACGTTACGGAGAGTCAATTTGGCCTTTCAGATGAAAAGTATAACGAGCTCGCCAAACGGACGACTCATGTTGTTCATTCCGCCGCAACTGTACAATTCAATCTTTCCCTCGATGTTACACGCGCAATTAATGTAGGTGGTACGAAGCAAGTGATGTCATTCGCAAAGCGCGTCCAAGAATTAGGTTCCCTCAAAAGAGTTGCACATATCAGCACAGCATATGTTTCGGGCAACCGGTCTGGCGTCATTTACGAAGATATGGATCATTCGGCGACCGCATTTTCCAACAGCTACGAACACGCGAAATACGAAGCAGAGCAGTACGTCCGGAGCCTGATGAAAGAGTTGCCTATTATGATTTTCCGTCCAAGCATCATCGTCGGCGATTCGGCGACCGGTGCGACGACCGCATTTAACGTATTGTATGGACCACTGAAGCTTATCTCCCGCGGTCTTCTCCGATACGTTCCGGGATCGTCTTCCACGCCGCTGGATGTTGTGCCGATAGATTATGTCGCCGACGCAATGTATCACATTTTTTTCGAATCGAATGAACAGACGGGCAAGACGTACCACCTTACAGCCGGCAAAGAAAACGTGAGTACGGCAGGTGAAATTGTAAAGTTAGCTGTGAAATATTTCGATGGAGATGCGGCAGGGCGGAAAACCCGGAGAATCAGATTTCTACCGTTGAGCTTTTGTAATGCGGCAAAAAGATTTTTACGCTCTGAGCTGAAGAAATTATTGGAGATGATGAAGCCCTTCGAGCCATATCTCTGTGTCCGGCGGATATTTGATGATACGAACACTTCGACGGCATTGCGAGGCACGAATATCGTCCCTCCTCGATTTGAACAGTATCATGAGACCATCTTGCGGTATTGCATTGAAGCCAACTGGGGCCGCCAGATGCGGCGTGCATCCTGACTCCTGAGAATACAATTAGAAATAGATTAGCATCCGCATGAAGGAAAGAAACAATGGACACTATACACTTAATGGTACGTAGCATGAAAAAGTTCTCGCTGATTATCTTTCAATCAATACACCACATAAAGGAGGTTGTTATGAAAACCACATCTGTTTTGACGATCACTATTGCGCTGGCTGCAGTTTGTTTTCAAACAAACGTCGCCGTCGCTCAAACATATTCGCAAGAAGAGGTTGCGTTTAACGAGTGGAATCTCGGCGGCCCACGGCTCGGCGTTACATATGTTCCCGGAAACGGGAAGCTTCAACAGGCACTTCGCGATAAGGAAATAGGGTCGACCCTTAGCCAATTTGGATGGCAGTTTGAATACCAAGTCGTTCCCGAAGGTGGAGGTCCAGCTTTTGTTGTGCAGTTTATTCCTCTGGTTGCCGGTGTGGAATACGGCACGCTCATCCCAAGCGGCTCGCTTGCGTTGGGTGTTCGGATGCCGAGCGGAATCGAATTCGGTCTTGGTCCCAATATACTGATTGGTGGAAACAAAGGGATAAACACCGCATTAGTAATTGCAGTTGGAAAAAGCTTCAACTACGGCGGCGTAAGCATCCCGGTCGATCTCGTTTTTGCGACTAACCCGGATGGCAACCGCATTTCTTTGATCTTTGGATACGCGATCAAGAAGTCGGGGAAGTAAACCACTTCCCCTTTCTTCCAACGTAATTCAAAAAAAGGAGGTTACTACGAAAAAGCAAACGGCTCTGTTTTTTCACTCATCCAAACGCCTAACGCTGGTTCCCAATTTGTCTCAAGAGAATACTTTTACAATATTGTTAACGGGCATATGCCCACACTTCGTTCTTTTCATCCAGAATCATTCAGGATCAAATGACCGCACCGAACGTTCGCTCATATAGAATACTTTTCACTGCGGCTCTTCTCTTCATCGTATTATTTCTTGCTGAAAGTGCAAGAAGTCAAGAGAAACCACTCCGCCTCTTAACCATCAATGTCTGGTCCGGACTCGACTATATCGGCTCGTGGAGGATGGGAGAATATGAACCAGCAGACCGACGAGAACTAAGATTCCAATTACTTCTCGCACAGATCAGGCAGCTCGATCCCGACGTTGTCCTTCTTCAGGAAGCGAACCCCGTTTCGCAATTTGCAGCGCGTCTTTCCGACTCGCTTTCCTTCGATGAAATCCACCAGGTGTGCAATGCCGGGATAAAATTCGGGCCGATCGGTATTCCGTCGAACTTCAAAGAGGGAATTGCGATTCTTGCGCGCCCTACATTCGGACTCAAACAATACGACGTATGGAAACTCTCCGGCTCTCCCGGATTATACGGCGATATTTTGTCAATTCATTTCGATGAATCAATATTCTCCATCGTCGGGAAAATCAGGGTCGGTGAAACACCGGTGTATATCGTAAACGTTCATCTCGTTGCCGCAATACCGATCGATTCGGCATTGGGACGATCTTTCTCTGCGTACCGCGACAAGGAAGGACTTTCAGCGCAAGAGTACGAGTCGGCGCTTCAAGAGTGGCACGAGAAAGCCATGTATCAAACCAAGGAAATAGCTCGGTTGCGTGAAGGTCTTTCGGAACTCCCGGCCAATATTCCGGTGATTGTTGCGGGAGACTTCAACGCCACCACAGATTCACCGACACTCAAGAATTTCCTTTCCGATGGGAGATTTTTCGAGGCGATGGATCCACTCTCCTCCCCCGGGGAATCTACAACATGGGATCCGCGCATCAACGAGAATATCAACTTCTCGATGAGTATTGTCGATGCAAGAGGAGATGCTGTTGATCCGTATGGACGCCTTTCTGCATTGTATGACGCTGTACCGAGGAAGATTGACCACATTTTTCTTAGCAGCAATTTCAAGCGGGAAGATGCAGGTCCCTCGCGCGTCGTTTTTGACTCTGCTGTGAACAATATCCATGCCTCCGATCATTTTGGGATCGCGGCAGACATTAGAATGGAGAGAGTCACGGTAAGCTCGCCGAAAGAACTGTCGACGGTGACTCCGGTGAATGAATCCACGATCGAACCGCTGCCGATCGCATCGTACGATACGGATACCGGGATTGGTTACGGCGCAAAGGCGTTTCTGCTGAATCAATTGGGTCTCAACGAATCGTTTGATTGTGTCTTCTTCAACAGCACCGAAGGGGAGAGGTGGTACCGTCTTGTCTTTTCTCTCCCCGATTTTGAATTGCGCCAGGGAAAAGTATTTCCGATAGCATACGACCTTTTGGTTGATTATGACAAGTGGATCAAGAACAGCTTCTTCGGTATCGGCAACGGCTCGCGATTCACGGACAGGGAATACTACACACGTGAACCGCTCGAGATCAGCCTTGCCGTCAGCCGGGGATTTTCCTCTTTCTTCGTCGGCCAGGGAGGAATCAGGTTCAAATCGGTCAGGAATTTCAATTTCACGGATACGAGCACACTTGTTCATCTTGCGCCCCATGCAAGTGTATCAACCGCGACATATCAGTCGTTATTCATCAGTGCGCGGTACGATTCCCGCAACAGTTATGTCAATCCAACGCTTGGATCGGTCGTGCAGTGCGACGCCGAGCGCACGTTCCATACCTCTCCCGGAAATTTTCAGTTCACGCGGCTCTCCTTGTCGCTTCAAAATTATTCAATAGTTTTTTATCCGACAACCGTTCTTGCGCTGCGTTGGGTGGCCCAGGGAATAATCGGCGAAAACCTTCCGGTTCAAGTAATGTCAACGGTCGGTGGAAATAATACACTGCGCGGATCGCCGCAGGATCGATACTTAGACAAGATCTCCGCCGTTGTAAATGCCGAAGTGCGATTTCCATTATATTGGCGATTCGGCGGTGTTGTCGGATTGGACGCCGGAAAAGTGTGGCAAAAACTTGGCAAAGTCGATCTTGTCCGCTGGGCGACAAATCCGAGCGCGGGGCTGCGGCTGCACATGCAAACATTCGTCGTTCGGCTTGATGTCGGATTCGGAAAAGAAACGACTGGCGTATATTTCAATTTCGGACAAATTTTTTAGCAATAGCCATCCGATAGCTTCAAGCTATCGGATGGCTCGACCGTAAGTGCTACTTAAGTAGAAGTGTCTCGGTTTGAGTAGACTTATCGGCTCTCTTCTTTCTCTGATGCCAGAGAAAGAAGCAAAGAGAGCCTTTCGGAATCGGAACCCTTGCGATGCTTGCGTGCGCACATGCCGAAGAAAACGGCACACACATGCCAACCCGCAGGCGAGCCGTTTTCTTAACGCACGCATCGCCCCCTTCGCACATTGCCGCCGATTCCGAGCGCATCAACGAAGCAATGTTCGGGTCACGTCGAAATCGTCGGATGCGCGCGGGGAAGGGATTCAATCGAAGGGTTTCAATTTCGGTGATTCGCACGAATGGACCGGATTCAGCTGTCTTGGTGCACCGAAATTGACGGCAGGTGCGGGTGGGATTGAATCCGAGCGTTACGATTTCGACAAGATTTCTTTGGTTACTTTCTTTCTCGGAAAGAAAGTAACATCGTGCGTCAGGATTCGAAGAGACCACTAACGTTACTTATTGTCCAGAGGAGGGTGAGATACGAGCCCAAACTTGACTTTCGTTTGGAAGTTGCGCTTTTTTAGGCGAACAGTTCTATAAAGAAATAGAGTAATTTGGCACCGCTGAGAACGCAGAGAATCATATATCCGATAAATCATAGTACCCTCTCTGCGTCCTTTTCGCCTTTGCGGTGAATTAAAGTCTCTTTCAGGTGAATACAAAGGAAGGATCGATGCGCGACATCTCGCGAAAAATAAAGACGTTACGTACTGCCGTTGCACAGGCAACGCTTCGAGTCTCTCCATCCACGATTGCTCTCATCAAGAAGAACAAAATCCCCAAGGGGAATCCTCTCGAAGTCGCCAAGGTAGCGGCAATACAGGGGGCGAAGAACACAAGCCAGATCATTCCGTACTGCCATCCGCTCCCCGTTGATTTTGTCGGCGTCGGATTTACGCTGGGCAAATCCGAAATAGTTGTCAAAGTCGAGGTGAAGGCAATTTATAAAACCGGTGTGGAAATGGAAGCGCTGACCGGCGCCTCAATTGCGGCGTTAACGTTGTATGACATGATGAAAATGCTCGACGACGACATGGAAATTGTGGGAGTGAAGCTGTTGAGCAAGCGGGGAGGAAAATCCGATTTCACAATCACAAAAGGACGGCGCCTGCGGGCTGCCGTGCTCGTCATGTCCGATTCCGTTTCAGCAGGAAAGAAAAAAGATGAATCGGGCAAGCTCATTGTAGAACGATTAAAAAGTTTAAACGTAGGGGTCGTGAACTATGCGGTCATCCCGGATGATGCGAAGGAAATTACGAAGAAACTCCTGCACTATGCCGATAAGTTAAAATTAGATTTGGTGATTACGACCGGGGGAACAGGTCTCGGTTCACGCGACAACACTCCTGAGGCTTTGAGGAAAATAATTGAAAGAGAAATTCCCGGCGTATCAGAAGCAGTGCGAGCGTACGGACAGGAACGTATGCCGCTAGCGATGCTGTCAAGGAGTGTCGCGGGAGTGCGAGGGAAAACTATTTTTGTCAGCCTGCCCGGGTCGAAGAATGCGGTGACGGAAGGGCTCGACGCGATGTTGCCCGCGCTGCTTCACTCCTTCAATATGTTGAGAGGCGAAGGTCACTTACGCGAAAATTAGGTGAAGGTTCTACACTGGAGTGAAGAGATACATATTTACGACCACGAGCCGGTATCGGCAAAGGATATCGGTGGATGTTCTGCCCGGTGCAACAAGACTATTTTTTGATCTGCTAACGGTACATATTCTGAAAAATTCCGATTTAGCACGATGATGTTTTAGAAAATGAAAATTCGTTTTTTTTAAATTTTTTCTTGACAAGTCCGTTCTCAAAAGTTATCTTGAAAACGAGGGAGAATCCAACCTCAATATGTCAGTGTGATAACGGGGAGTTAAACTTTTCAAGTTTAATTATCATGAGTGAGTCCGATGTATCATCGATCAACGCGTAAATCCTTCGCCATGGTATCCTTGATTGTCCTTTGCACGGTGCCAGTTGTCTTAGCATTGTACGTTGAACAACGAAGGATATTCGACCCATTGCCGGTCGGGCAAAAAATTCCATCGATCGAAGCACTGTCGCCTGATGGGGATGTACTTGTTCAGGATCGCTTCGCCCCCAAGAAATTACTCCTCCTATTCTTCACGACAGCGTGCGGCCATTGCAGAACGGAAATAAGTAATCTTAATGAACTTCGGGCGAAATATGTGACAGAGATTGACATCGTGGGGGTTTCGCTTGACGGTCGACAAGCGACGAACGCCCTGAAGGAAGAATTGAAGCTGAAAATTCCGATCCTCCTCGGCGATAATGAAAAAGTGAAGAGTGTTTTCAGGTTGACTATTCTTCCGGCCCTCTATTGTATAGATGAGTCTCAGATTCTGAGAAGATATTCTACTGGCGAACATTCGCTGGCGTTTGATGAAGATCTCATTAAAGAATTTATTGCCACGAAGAGCGTCCGCTGAACTAAGACACAACATCGCCACGATCAGAATGAGTTCAGTTCATAATTCAAACTACTCTCGGATCTTTGGGATTGTCGTAAGTGCCATAGTGATAATGACTTTCCTCGTTTTTGAATATGTCCGTGAGAACTTTTTAGCATGGCGGATGGGGGGAACCTACTTAGGAAACCAGGGAGTCCGATTTCAAACTGGAATCAGTAACTGTGGACCGACCTCGCTCCAGATGATCTTCGATTATTACAGAATTCCGAGCACCATCCAAGAAATAGAGCAAACCATCGGACTGAATGAGAAAGGTTCAACGATGCTTGCGCTCAAAGAAATGTCGGAGCTGAAGGGATTACATGCGGAGGGTTGGCGAGTGACACCAAAGGATTTCTCGAATATTTCGTTTCCTGCTTTGCTCTTCATCCATGACGACCATTATGTGGTTGCCGACAGCATTTGGAACGACAATGTATTCGTGCGAGACCCGGCGATCGGGCGATTGAGAATACCGAAAGGGAAATTGGCGCAGATTTGGAAAGGGGAAATTCTTCTGTTCGGAAGGAAATGAAATCTTGCTCGCCGGTCTGGCTGCATGAACGAAGACCGTGCACTTTATCTCGGGCGTTGAAGTACATGGTCGGAGTTTGTGCTTGGCAGACAGCCCGCGGTGAGCAGGAAATAATTAATAGTCCTACAACTAAAAAAATAGGGGGTATGTATGAAAAGGATAGTCTCGTCTTTGATCATTGTCCTGTTTGTCCTGACTTTACTCAGTCCTGTCAGTGCAGGAACGAATTCATCCGTCCAACTGACTTCGGATGAGATGGTCCAAATAACAGGCGGCAGGATCGCTTGCGGGGGGTGGGGAGTAATATACTGCTGCTGCATAGATCTTTGGATTTTCGAACTTTGTCTTTGCTGGTAGCTGGTAGGCTTCTCTTTTTCTCGCCTGCTGCCTTTTCCAGGCGATAAGCCCGAATTGGGCAGCAGGCTTTCGAATCCAGAAAATCAGAATATTGTGAAGAGCTTTCTAGGCGAGGGTATGCCAAACTTCAAGCGAGGGAATATGAAATGGACATTTGTTCTGAAATCGATTCTTGTTCTCGGGCCGCTTATTGTCATCTCAGAATCAAACGGTCAGATACCGTCCAAAGGCCCTGATCTCCCCTCTCTGTCAAATGTACGTTGGGGAATGAAAATGCATGAAGTCAAAGAACGCATCAACGGCATAGTGGATACGGATTCTGACAGTACATTGCACTTTGACGATTCATTTCTGCAATCAAGGGTTAGAGTAATCCTTACATTCGGAAAGTATCCGGATTTCGAAGGGCTAAAGATCGTGGAGGTGCAATTTGACGACAAGAATTTGGGCGAAAAACTCTTTTCGTATCTGAAGGTCCGGTACGGTGAGAAATTCGAAAGTAAGAGACAAGAAAAGACCAGATTGTTTATTACCATACAACTTGAAACGAAGAAATGGACCCTGGAACATGAGAGAATTGTGTTGATAACATTCTCGAAGGGAAGTGATATTTTTGCCGTAAATCTCCTTTATGCGGGAACCGGGAAAGCTCAAAAGTGAGACATTTAAGGTAATAGGTCAAATAAAAGTTGTGGGGATATGAAGACTGTCAGAACCGTACTCTCGGCGCCAAGCGAAGTGTTCAGGCGGATGGAATCGCGTCCGACATGGAGACTCGCATTTTTGGTCGTTGTTATTGGAAATGTTTTTTTGACCTGGTTGAAAAGTTGCTTGCGAGGGTCTTCGTTCGTCATCGATCTCAGCGTCATTGTCGGGTCTTTCATTTCTATATCCGTGATTCTGCTAGTGCTATGGTCAATGCTTTCACTATTCCTCTACTTCTTTTCAATATTGCTCAATGCACAGAAAAGGTTTACGTACGCAATTGTCTTTTCTCTTGTGTCACATTGCGGGATAATATTTCTCGTCGGGGAATGCGTGAACTTCATTCTGGTTCGGTTGGGACTTCTTAAGAGTACCTCGCTTATGTTGCCAAATCGATTCCCTGTTGGCCTCGACCTTCTGTTGATTGGAAAATCTCCAAGCCTCTCTCTTGTGGCCTTGCTGCACAGCATAAATCCTTTCACAATTTGGTACTTCGCAACAATAGCGGTCGGGATCTCTATGCTTGCTGGAATAGGCAAAAAGAGGGCGGGGATGGTAGCGGTCTCAGCATGGGCAATTGGTGTTGCCTTCGCTCTGCTTCTTATATCCGTAGTCGGTGGAACGAGCATAGGCATTAAGGCAGGCTGATCTGGTTACGCAACCGCTTTAACCTGTTGTTGGCGTACAAACATCTCGGGAACAAACGCGCAATGTCTATGCAAATCATATTGAGGGACGGCCTTGCCTCCTTCGTTGTGCGAGTGATATTGGGTTTGACCTTTGTGCTCGCAGGGTTTGCAAAAGCACTTGACACCCGATCGTTTTTGCTTACCGTCCAACAACTCGATCTTTTTCCCGCTTCGGCAATTCTTCCGGCTGCGATCGTCGTTATCGCATGCGAAATTTGTTTTGGTCTTGCCCTTTTGGTTGGCTTTCAGACTCGAATCTCGGCGGGTTTGCTTGCCGCATTGCTCCTGTCATTCGTCGCAGTAATTTCCTTTGCCCTGGTCCATGGCAAAGCTGTCGATTGTGGCTGCTTTGGTTCCATGGCATCCGAACGTCTAGGAGTGAGCGTTTTACTCCGGGATATTCTGATGATTGCCGGCTGCCTGTGGCTCATCGTGCGGAACAACACAAATGCCAAGAACGTAACTGCTCAGCGGTTCTTACGGTGAATACGCTGAAGAGCAAAGCGCGAAGGCGCATAGGGCGCGAAGGAAAGAGAACAGAGTTATGCAAAAGATGCGCCTCTGGCGCAAAGAAGTTGCCCGCCGAAGGCGGGTTGATACGGCCATAAAAGTTCATAAAGCTCTTGGCCCTGGTTTGTTGGAATCAACGTATCAAAAATGCCATGCGCATGAGCTACGAAAACGCGGCCTCAAAGTAGAAACAGAGGTAATTGTCCCTATCATCTACGATGGTGAAAAGATTGACGCGGGTTATAGGATTGATGCACTTGTCGAAGATATGGTGGCGATAGAAAACAAGGCTGTCGAACAGATGTTGCCGCTGCATGAAGCGCAATTGTTGACGTATATGAGGTTGAGAAATCTGCGCCTGGGGTTCCTTCTCAATTGGAATGTTGGCTTGATGAAGAAAGGAATCAAACGTATGGTGAACGGGCTGTAAAAACAGTAAATCATACATTCTTTGTGTCCTTCGCGCCTTCGCGGTTTTCTTTGGGCTGAGTAATTATCCAAGAACATCAATTAGAAGAAAGATGATCGCGGTACAACGAAGAGTGTAAAATGATTCAGTTCGAATGAATTCACTGGCCCGGCGAGGAGCTTGTCTTTTTGTCCGGAATGGGCTATCATCTATAGAAGGGTCGTTGGGGGCGCGAGTTGTCCGTTCAAATGTGCCGGGAAGTCAGGAGGACTAGATGCTCCGTACATCGTATGTGATGTATTCCAAAGTGGCAATGAAGTGCCGGACTAACCAGCGGGACTGTAATCATGTTGGATTTTGACGAAGCTCTAGAAAAAATATTGAAACATACGAAGCGCCTCCCCGCCGTGAAGACCTCCGTCGCGGAATCGCTTGGCCGCGTTCTTTCCACAGAGATAAAAACACGCGAGCCGATTCCTCGCTTCGATTCCTCGTCGGTCGACGGATTCGCTATTCGTAGGGAGGATATCAACGATGCTTCGAAAGAGCATCCGGTGCGTTTGCCCCTGCAGGGGACCCGTCAGGCCGGGACCTCACGGCCAGTGTCGCTGAAGCCCGGGCGCACGATGAAAATAATGACCGGAGCACTCCTTCCAAAAAACACAAGAGCCGTCGTGATGAAAGAACATGTGGCGATCGATGGCGGAATTGCCGAGTTCACTCTGCCCGCCAGAGAAGGAGAGAATGTTAGAAGGAAAGGAGAAGAGTTTAACAGAGGGGAGATTGTCTTATCGCGGGGAACTATAATTACTCCCCCTGTCGTAGGAATGCTGGCAACTCTGGGTTTTACGTCAATTAAGGCATACCGTGTGCCGCGAGTAGCGCTGATCGTCACGGGAAATGAACTTCGCACGCCATCCGGGACATTACGGGCGGGAGAGATCCGCGACTCGAATTCGTATGCTCTTGCCGCGGCCCTGTGTGCGGTCGGCATCTCACCGACGCTCGTGTTGCACGTTCCGGACAGGCGCGAACAAGTCTCGAAAGCGTTTGCGCGTGCCTTAAAGAAAGTGGACGTCGTGGTTTCTGCCGGAGGAGTCTCCGTCGGGGATTATGATTTTGTCAAAGAGGTGCTGAACGATCTTCGAGTAAAAACGGTATTCTGGCGGATTGCGATGAAGCCGGGGAAGCCGAACTATTTCGGAACAAGGGGAGCGAGGCTCGTCTTCGGTTTGCCGGGAAATCCGGTCTCCGCACTGGTGTCGTTCGAAATGCTCGTGATGCCTGCGCTCCGGAAAATGATGGGAATCCATTCATTCGAGATACTCAATAGCTCAGCTACACTTGAGAGTGACGTACGAAAGCGAGCTGGACGTATCGAATTTGTTCGCGCGATCGCGTCGCGGTCGTCCGACGGTCACCTCACCGTTCGACCGGTTGAAGGGCAGGGCTCGCACATGGTGGGGGGACTTGCGGCTGCAAATTGTCTCATCATATTTCCGAAGGAGAGCGAGTTGATCAACAAAGGGGATGTTGTTGCCATTCGAATGTTGTCGTGGAATCAAAAATGACAGCACTCCACGAGTCGGGTCATTCCGGAATAACGATTCGGAGCTGACTCGCTTCATTCCTCTTCCCCAGACCACCCCCTCCGATTTAGACTGCTCTTCGTGTATACACCTCTCCTTTCCACTCCCATTATTGAGAAAAACTTCTTTTTCTTTTACGTTTTTTGTGAAAAACAACCGATTTTGTTCTCCAAGAATCCCTTCCTTGACTAAAAACAAATTAATTCCCCCAAAAACTTCCATTGTGCCGGTGGCATAATAGTTGAGAAGTAATGTACTGCCGCGCCGCGAACTTGGCGGCTTAAGACTCCGATCCGCCGCGAAAAAATACGAGTTTGTTCTGTCGATGGAACGCAAAAAGAAAATTGTGAAAACAGGGAAGAAGAAAACTATTCTGCTCCATTCAGCGGATAAAGATATGGCGAAAAGCCTGTCGATTCTGTTGCAGGATCAATATGGAATAGTTATAACGGAATCGGTTGAAGAGTTCGCGCTTCAACGGAAGAATAAGTACGTTTCGCTCCTCGTTGTCGATCTTGAACGATCGATACCTTCATTACTGACAGAATTTGAGTTGCGGCATCAGGAACAGAGTAATGCGCCAATCATCGTGCTCTACGCTTTCCGCCAGGGACAACCGGAATGGGAGAAGAGAATTCGGTTGCTCGCAGATCAAGTACTTTACAAACCTGTCCAGATAGAACAAATCCTCGACGCAATTGCGGTTGAAAACGAATTGCATAAGGAGTTGCAGGGGAAATAAGATCTCGATTCCCACACACGCCGCCAGTTCAAGTACTTCCCTTTTCTAGCGCCTACACTCTCCGCCGTTCCAAAGACCCGTTTTCTCATTCCTCCGTACATCACCCGTGCAAGGGAGCCTTCGCCTAGCTCCCACGCTCCGTACTTATCTAGCTCCCACACTCCGCGTGGGAACGATTCATCCCGAGGAGCGCACGAGGTAAGAGACGCGTGAGTTGGGCTCACTCCGATGAGGAACGCGGGAGTGAGGAACGAACTCTCAGAATGGAAACTCTTGTGGCAAGACCGGTGCTTCCAACCGCGGTTCCTGGCGTTTCTTCGCGACGCCGTGAACCGGATTCGACTGAACGAAGATAGCTTTCCGCGGCTTTGTCGGACATGCATGCTCGCACGCTCCGCATCCGATGCAATATTGGTTATCGACCTCCGGCAAAGAAAAAGCTTGCCATACGGAACCATCTTCACCGCCTTCGTCGGACAATGCTCGGAACAGGCACCGCAGTCGGTCTTCTTCGTTTCAACGATACAGTCTTCCTTCACAAATTGCGTTTTGCCGATCTGCACGAGCTTCTTTTCATCGGGCAGTAGTGCCTGAATTGCGCCGGTCGGACAGACTTGTCCGCATAAGGTGCACTCATAGTTGCAATAATTGACTGTGAAATCCATGTGCGGCTGCATGACTCCGGCAATACCGTACTCCAGGAATGACGGCTGCAACGCGCGGGTCGGACAGGAACTCACGCAAAGATGGCATGCCGTGCAGAAATTTGTGAAGCGTTCGATGCTTCGCGCGCCGGGAGCGACCGCCGGTGTTTTTCGTGACTTCTCAAACGCGCTACTCCCGGAGAATGCTGTTTGCGGAAACCCGACCATCGACAATATTCCGGTCGAAGACCCGACGATGACTCTTCTTCTTTTTGTGTCCACCGGCGGCTGAGCAGAATTTCCATTCTTATTGAATGCATACTTCAAACCGAGCGTAGGACATGAACTGACACAATCGAAACATCCTACGCAGGCGGCAAAGTCGATGTTCCGATTTTTACTGTCGATGCACTTCGCGCGGCACACCCGTTCGCACAATCCACAATCGTTACATTTATCCTTTTCGATAGTAATCCGGATTAGCGACGCGCGTGAAAGCAGGCTGAGAACCCCTCCGACCGGGCAAAGGGTGTTGCAGAAAAACCGTCCATAAAAGAACGAAAGCCAATAGAGTCCGCCAATGAAGATGAGCGTTGCTGAAAACACTAAGAGAGCAAAACTTTTCAGCGGAATTTCATACAGGAGGTAAATCTGCTGCTTCGTCAAAACGGAGGCTGCAACATTATTGAGTAGAACAAACAGGGGGCGGAGAAGAGTGGAGATAATTCTGCCGAAACTGCTGAACGGCTCGAACAAATTTAACAGTATCATGCTGCCGCAGAATGCGCCGGCGATTATGACAAAAGCAATTCCGTAATGAAGAAGGTAAGACGGTTTAGTATACGTAAACTTGCGATGTATGAAATCTTTCTTCGCAGTCCAAATAAAGATGTCTTGAAGTGTGCCCAATGGACAGAGATGAGAGCAATATACTCTTCCGACCAACGCCGTCGCGATCAACACAATCGCCAATCCGATAAACGCAATCCCTCCCGACCCGATCGCCTTGATGACGGCCGGGCCGGGTTGAATGGTCAGGATTGTGGAAATGAGAAACAGCGGGACGACGTTGCCAAAATCCAAAAAGAAAATTGCGGTGAGAACGATTGACAGTGATGCAACTCCCCGCCGGATGCTTCTGAGATAGCGCACAGGTCAGAGCGAGATTCGTTTAATCTAAAGAATTCCTCGATGCTTGCATCGGGGTCATAAAGTACGATCGGATTTTTTATTCAACCAAGATACCTCGACGCTTGCGTCGAGGAGA
>JAGVPT010000157.1 GCA_020052095.1 Bacteroidota bacterium
GCCATATCGCGCAACACACGCATCGAACTCATGACGCGGGAGATGTTCCATGATCTGCGCGAGCACGTATTTTCCTTGGTGCATAAAAGACGGCGAAATAAAGAATAACCGCTTCAGTATCTCACTCAAGGCAATTCAAATCGTGCGGAACCTGATGGATCAAAAAACAGCCTTGTTATGGGCTGTTTTTTGTGTGCGAAAAAGTTTAACGGGACAGGAGTGGTTTTTAACCTAGAAAACCTAGAGGACGTTTTTTAGCCGTTCTAGCTCGGTTACCAATGGCGTTAATTCTACGGAGTCGTGGTGGAAGGACACGGTTTTATTTGATTCATTATATGAATGAAATATCCATGTCGGATCAGGCGCTCGGGTTGTGCCATCTGGATTGGTTATACGGATGAAGCGTTCGGGCGGAACATTCCCACCTGAACCGATAACCATGAATGGTTTTGGCGTCGAAGCCCACTCATCAAAGCGTTCATCGATATGCTCCAAGTGGTTTCGTATCTTTCGACCAGCATCATTCAATGGAGAGCCATCCGGAACAAGAAAGAGCTGTCGTAAGTCTTCCGCGCGTTTCTTCGTCCGCACCTCCTGACTTCGTGGAGGAAAAAAGAATTTGGATACATCGGCTGCGAAGTTCAGGAAAACACGCATGTGGTACCAGAAATCTCCACGAACAGCATCTTTCGCATACGAACGCATCGCTTCATCATGTGCACGAAGAGCGTAGGTGCAGAGAGTATTTATCTCCTCACCGTAAACTGAGCGCAATACATATTCGTCATGATCCATGGATGCGATCTGAGCTGTATCGTTCATTGGCTTTTGAATTCAGGGATGTCTAATGCCTCACGTATCTTTTGACGGCGTACATCGTTCGTCTCTCCTGTGTCAGTTTTACCCAAACTATTGGAAAGACCAATCAGCTCCCGCGCAGCGTCTGATATTTTTTTATCATTGCTTCTCCATCTCACGCTCATCTGTCTACGCGTGGCTGCTAAATCTGAAGATAGTGACCTTAAAATAGTTGAGCACTCTTTGGCATTGTCGGTTCCAGAAAAAGTAGATGGATTTCCAACTATGTTTGCATAGAACTGCAAAGCATTATCGATTTTTCCAATGACTTCCTTATAGTGTTGGAAGGGCTTTAAACAGTAATTCTGTATGATGTCGCTAATAACGAGAACGAAAACTCCACTGAGTACCGTCTGAAATATCGGATTATCAAGGATTGTCATATCTGCTTCTCAAAATCATCCTCATCCCAATCGTCTTCCCGTTCGGTTGAATCTTGAATTTCTTCAGGTTTCGGTAGAATTACAACGGGGATATCGCATCTAATGGCGGAGCGTTTTTTCTTATCAGTCGGGCTGTCCTGATGCTGAATAAAAGTTATTGCTACCTTTACATTCCCCATGTTTAAGGAGTCGCCTTCTTGAATTTTCAAAACCAGGCGATTATTCGAGTCGTATTCAAAAAGTGATCTATCTTTCAATGCACCGTCCCAACCCCACTCCGACTTCTCGACTAAATTTCCATTCGGGTCATATTTTGAAATTGATTTATCAGTAAGATCCTCACCATCTCTAAAATAACAACGCTCAATCTCATTTCCCTTGGCATCCCTCTTTATAGTGACCTTAGAATCCGTTGAAGGATAATGGTAGTTATGGTGTATTTCCTCAATGCAGTATCCCTGCTCATCATATTTATATTCCTCACTGTCTCTTTCCTTGCCTTCGCTCTTATTCTTGCTGCTATAACGAATCAGCTTTGCTAACTTGCCGTTTGGAAGATACTCGTAGGTCATTTTTGAAGTCCTCACTCCGTTGCCCGGAAAGAGCATTTCAATCAACCGGTCATTTGCATCATACTTATAAATCGTTTCATCGGGATCTCCGTCTATGTATCTTATATCCCGGATCAATCGTCCCGCATCATCATATTCATTCAGGTCTTTCGTCTCAGAAAGTCTGGATTCACCATCAACCAAATCCTCTTCCATCTCGGTATGGATTTCCTCTATGCAGCGTCCGTGATCATCGTAAGAAAAAACCGTTGTTTCCGGTGTCTGTTGTCCTGCAGTAAAGATTTGTTTCTTCGATAACTGATTCTTGTGATCGTATTCCAGCATCTCCTGCGCAATCGAATAACTTGATATGGCAGGGTTTGTTTCCTTTTTTTCTTTATATTGAGCATGGCGCTCCTCTAGTGCGGCGATTTTATTTTTCCCCCGTTCTGCTTCGCTAACCAGTTTGGTAAAGGCTTCAAATTTATAAATAATGAGTCCCCAATATAAAAATATGAGAAGGGTAGAAATGGTCGGATATTTCAGGCCTAGTATCAAAAATAGAATGGGAGCTAGACCCAGAAATATCGGGACGAAATATTTTGTGATTTCTGTATTTTTAATCATCATAATCAATAATACCTGTTCAATTTTCGCATAATTTTGACGCTACGTAAAGGCTTAGGTCGAAGCTCCCTTGAATACATACCTGAACGGATTGGAATTTGCCAACTAGCCGAATCTAAGCAAACAAATGGCTGTATGTAGCCCCCATTTGTTACCCGTGTGAATAACGTCAGCTTCTCTGCCGCCGTCTTTTCTATGCTTGCTCCATGCTCACCTTGGAGCAATGCCGTCGCATTGACCCTGACCTCGCCAACCTCACGGACGAGGAGCTTTTGGCGTTACGCGACAAGCTCTATGCCGTGGCAAACACGGCTTTGGACTCTCTTGGCCGTCACGAAGCCTCAAAAACGGCTCACGCGCCCGCTCTGCTCCCTGAATGCGGCAAAGTCGCCTAACTGATCGGCTATGCCTGAAATGAGCCAAAAAGCGTGTATCATTTATTGCCGCGTATCATCGAAAGAGCAGGTCGAAGGTACGAGCTTGGAAAATCAGGAACGGCTTTGTAGGGAGTACGCCGACCGGAACGGTTTAGCCGTCCTCAAGGTATTCGTGGAAATGGGCGAATCGGCAAAGACGGCCGACCGGACGGAGTTCACCAAAGCCATCGCATTTTGTACGCAGAAGAAAGGCCGCGTCCAGAACTTCATCGTGTATAAGATTGATCGGTTTGCTCGAAATCAGGACGACCACGTTGTTGTCCGAAGTCTCTTGAAACGTGCTGGTACGGAACTCCGTTCCGCAACGGAGACGTTCGATGAAAGTGCGACGGGGAGAGTCATGGAAGGGATGCTTTCCGTGTTCGCAGAATTTGATAACAATAACCGCCGCGAACGCTGCAAGAGCGGGATGCAGGCTCGCGTGCGTGAGGGCATTTGGTGCTGGTCGGCTCCCCTTGGTTATCACAGACCAATTAAGGGAAAGAAAACGAACATTATGCCTGAGCCGGAACGCGCTCCGCTTATTCGTTTGGGGTTTGAGCTTTACGCAAAAGGCACCTATACATTCAAAGCATTGGCTCAGCTATTGGGTGATCGCGGGTTACGCACACGTGAAGGGAAATATCCGCTACAGCAGACGCTCGAGAAGATCATCACAAACCCCGTATATTGTGGCCGAATCAAAGCATTCAGGGAGATGGCCAAGGGTAATTTTGAATCCATTGTCGATGAGGCTCTATTCGCTCAGTGCCAAAACGTGAAAAGTGGACTTCACCTCAAAGGCAAACCGCGTGCGTTCAACAATCCTGCTTTCCCTTTGCGACGATTCGTCGTTTGCCAGCACTGTAATCAGCCACTGACCGGAAGCTTTGCTCGTAGTCGTAGAGGCAAGCGCCATCCGTACTATCACCATGGGAGCAAGAAGTGTACGCATTCAAAATCCATTCAAAAGGTTGTATTTGAGCAGAAATTCGTTCAGCTTTTGGAAACCATTGAGCCGGATATGAAGTACGAAAAGCTGTTCAAAGCCGTCGTACTCGACGCGTGGCAGGAACGGTACAAAAAATTTGATGAGACGAATGCTCGCGTCCGCAAGGATATCGAGAAACTCGAGCATGAACGCCAGACTGTCTTCGATTTTCACCGCAACGGCAAGTACACCGATGACGAATTCGTGACCCAAAAGCATCTGGTTAACGAGCGCATCGATCAAAAACGCCTACTACTCCAAGACGCGCGGCAGAAAGAGTTGGATATGGAAATGGCTTTGAATTATTGTTTTCATTTCATCCGTAACGCATCGAAAGTTTGGATGGATTTGGCGGACGATTACGAGGCTCGCATCAATCTCCAGCATTTGATTTTCGCAAAACCGCTCATGTTCGATGGTAATTCTTTTGGAACCCCCGAATTGTCGCTAGTCTTTGCACAAAAAAAGACTTCTCCTGATGAGAAGTCCTTTTTGGTAGCCCCAAGGGGA